>JAIOPT010000052.1 GCA_021413765.1 Betaproteobacteria bacterium | reverse complement strand
CGTTAACGCTCAACATGCCGGGTAGCGGATACGCCCCGCCGACACCAAAACTCGCATCCAGACTGTTATTCGGAAGGAGGCGATATAGCGCTGCCGAGCTCGTTGCACCGTAACGGCAGCGCGCTATCACCACACTGGCGTTGGGCAGTGCAGCAAAACTCCAAGCGAGGAAACGCTGATCCGCCAACAAATTGTTCGCCCCGAGCAGCAGGCCATTGCTGGAAATACGAATCACGAGCAGCGATTCGCTTGACGAACCGGATAGTGAGTCGCTAATGCCAGCCAGCAGGGAGCCATCGCTCAGCGAGAGCAAGGAGAATGGCTCTCTACCCAAGGAGGATGGATCGGCAAAATCCACAGCATAAGTAAACTGACCGACCGTTCCAAACGAAGCTACCGGCAACCCATGCGAATCGACCTTGTAGAGACGCAGGTTCTGAGTTGTCAGCACGGCAAAGACAAGTGAGCCGTCGCCAAGCAAAACCAGATCTGCCTGGCGCGAAACCTCCCCAGCAGACAACGGGAATTCGATTTTACCGCCTGCGCCGAAATTCAGATCCGGTGTGCCATCCGGCATCGTCTGCTGCAAAATTGCATTTCCGTCACCCGGTGTCGTTCCGTAAAGCAAGCGCCCATCTGGACGAACGCCCAACGCAATATCCGTTGCGGCTTTCGACGGTGCTGCTAGAGCGGGTGCGAATCCGGCGTTGGGCGTCCCGGCAGAGTCAAGTCGAAACGCTGTGACGGTGCCGATCGAGTCAAAATCTCCGGCTGTGGTTCCAGTCACGACCGTTATCGCGCCGCTTTCTTGTTCAGCTGCACGCACCTTGCCACTGAAGCGGCTGAACTGCTTCGGCGCCACGCGCCCGTTCGTCCCGAATGAGATGTCAGGGGAACCATTTACCGTCAGGCGTTCAAGCAAATAATCAAGGGTTGTGCCTGTGTCTGAACTACCTGCAAGCACAACTTTGCCCGAAGTTTCAACCAGTATCGTGTGAACCCTGTCGTTGCTGTATTTGTTGGTGCTGTCCACGATAGCGAAGCCATCGCCCCGGCCATAGCTGGTTTGAAGACGACCGCTGCCATCCAGGCTTGCGACGGCAGCATCAGCGCCGCGACTAAAGCAAACGTGGACGCATGTCACGATCCGACTGGCCACTGCCGGTATCAACAAGCCGCCTACGCCATTTGGCAGGATGCTTATGGCGGAGAACGCATCATAGCCGGCAATTGCAATCGTCGCGCTGCCGGCAGTGCCAAAAGCACTATCCACGACTCCGCTGGCATCGAAGCGACTCACGTGCGCAGTGGTGTAGCTGGTTCTGTTGACCAATGCGATACTGCCATCACTCAGCGCTGCCAATCTAAAATTGTAGCTGTAGGAGTCGCCGCTGCCGATCTCAAGTCGACCGGCAGTACCGAGAGACGCATCGGTCAAGCCGCCGGCAGTGACTCGCCACAATACGATCTTGCCGCTCCCGAGGGGTGAAGCATCGCCCATCAGAAGCAGCCCGCCATTAGCGGTGCGCACCATCGCGACCGGTTGATCGAAGGGGTTGCCCACGTCGTACCCAGAGACTAAACCACCATTTCCAAAGCCAGGATTGAGCGTTCCGGCGGCCGTCACGCGGACCAGTAGATAGGTGCCGCCGCTAAAGGTCGCTCTTGCCATTACTGTAAACCCACCATTCGGTTCGGCGACAACTGAGGCCATCTCAAAATTTGGGGGCAGGCCGCTGAGTATCTTTTCGCCGTTCGGTGCATAGGTCGAATCACGCACGCCGGCCGGGTTAAGGCGTGTGAGTCGCAATGCAAATTGCGACCCTTGCGTGGCGTCCGAAACGATCAGCAGACCGCCGTCCGGCTGTTGCACGAAGCGCGCCGAGGCTCCTTCCACACTGAAGAAACCATGCGTGCCAAAGCTGGTGACGAGAATACCGGCCGCCGTGAGCCGGGTCAGTACAAGGCCGCTCCCGCTAGATCCAATTGTCAGTATGGAACCATCGGCACCCTGCTCGAGTTGTTGGATCTCGTAATAGTCTCCATTGGGTAGTTCGAGCAAGGCAACGCCATTCTGGCCGAACGTGGCATCAGGGGTGCCGTCCGAAAGTAGTCGGAGAACAAAAGCCTGCGGCTCCGTCCTCCGACCGGCAAGCAATAACTTGCCATCGCGCTGCAGGGCGGACGCCGTTGGCTTATCCTCCGTGCCCGCAGGCACCCCGATGCGCACGATGCCGCTGCTTCCGAACGAACTGTCGAGCGCCGGTGCTGCGAGCGCTTCAAACATCGTGGCATGCAACGCGATGAGCGCAAAAAGTATCGCGAATATTTTTTCAGTTGTTACCGTCCTTAATACCTTCAGCAAGTTCGACATCATTTTTTCCTTATTAATATGCAACCATAGCGGCAACCAGAAACGTTCATCAAGGTGCCGCAGAACGTCAGATGAGAGATGAAGTGAGATAAAATGGAGTGTCGCATAGCAACTTAACATCGTTAGGAAAGTCAAGTTGGAGGTTATATCATGCATCCGGTTAACTCGCGGGGTCGTTCAGGGCAATGCCCTGCAATTCATCGAATCCACCCTGCACCATCTGGGCAGCAAAACGGTAGGGAACTCATTAACTCCGCGACTAAATGTTAACTATTGTGGTTGGTTCTCGAATCCGCCTAAGCATTTGAAAAAATTATTCAGAAAGAGCCTTGATAACATTTTCCGGGTTGAGAATGGTACCAAGTGTGGTCGGATTGCCCCAGCGCACGTGGTATTTGTTCTCCGGTATTGAGGCGAGAGAGATCAATAAATTGTTGAAGGCAATTAAATCGTTGGTCTCAAAATAGGTTATGAAATCGATATCGTCCAGACCTGTAGCGTGGTAGAGCTTGCGCTTGACGTTGACCAGATACGCTAGTGTTGGCAGGGTATGGGTCTCCATCTCCTTTAGGCGTTGCTCAAAAGATAAATTCCACCACTCTGCGCTTTTCTTAATCGGGATAACGATAACGTAACGAGGCGCGTCGCCGGTATAGGTTGCTGAGCTGAGGCCGGCATTAAGGTCGGGTGAATTGTTTTTCGTGATGTAGTTCAAGGGCTTCGTCACGCCTACCAAGGTATCAGAAACGTCAGCGTTTTTACCTATGGTGGTCGCCCGGAATTCACGCATGAATGTCTGCGCTTTAGCGAGGTCATAAGCATTTAGTCGGAAGAAAAAGTCGGAGTTGGTTTCCAGGCCTCGGGTCAGATAAAGGTCTACCAGCACATTATCTTTATGCTTTTCGATCAATTTTGCTACTTCTGCAGCGCTATCCATTCGCTCAGTTGCAGGGATCTTGTTCCATTCCGGCCTCAGTTTAAACATCGTAAATACGCCAAAAACACCCGGCTGGGTAAGAATTTTGGATCGTTCTATCACCATCGCTTCTGCTGCCGGCTGCTGCGCAGCAACAGCTGCCGTTTGCATAGTCATGATCGCTGCGATGGTTCCAGCAACAAGGGTTATATGGAGGTGGCGAATTGACAAACGTCTCATGATTTTTTCCTTATGGAATGGTTACAAATTTAAAACAGAGGTTATCTGTGATTAGATGATCGAATTCAATATCTCAATACCAAACAATAATACCCGCAACTAGGCCACATTTGTTGTAGTGGGAAACACTCACTGTAGTGAAAAAACATCAGTTGTTTTTGCCCCATACCTGCTTCAGGCGAGCATCACGACCACAGCTGAAGCGATAGTATTTGTAGCGAACTGGATTCTTGGTGTGAAAATCCTGGTGATACTCCTCTGCCGGATAGAATGCTGTAGCGGGCAGCAACTCGGTCACAATCGGCTGGGTAAAACGACCAGAAGATACCAGCGCAGCCTTGGATGTTTCGGCTTGCTTTTGTTGATCCGCGTTGTGATAAAAAATTACGCTACGGTACTGCGTGCCACTATCGCAAAATTGTCGATTAGGCGTTAGCGGATCTATTGTCTGCCAGTATGCGGCGAGTAGTTTGGCGAAATTGGTCTTGGCAGGGTCAAAACGCACTTGCACCGCTTCAACATGACCCGTCTTACCGGCAGATACTTGTTCGTATGTCGGATTGATCACTGTGCCGCCGATATAACCCGATGTAGTGGATATCACGCCCGGTATTTTGTCGAAATCTGACTCGGTGCACCAGAAGCAGCCGCCCGCAAAGGTGGCAACGCCTACCACTGATTCAGTCTGCTCGTTGGAGACTATGGATGTATTCTGTGCCCTTGATTGCCCGCAGGCAGCAAATACGGCAAGTATCATCAAGGCAATGCTCAGCGCACCGCGAGCTTTTTTATTAAAAAATGATGGGTTCAATATTGTCATGATCAGCTCCTGAGCGCAGGCAAAGGTTCGTCCTTCGGGATAAACCGCAACGCTACACCGTTATTGCACCAGCGCTCTTTACGTGGCAGTGGGCCATCGTTAAACAAATGGCCTTGGTGGCCGCCGCAGCGCGCACAGTGGTATTCAGTGCGGGGCAGAATCAGTTTGAAATCTCGTTTTGTCCCCACATGCTCCGCAATGGGCTGGGTAAAGCTGGGCCAGCCCGTGCCGCTGTCAAATTTGTGCGCACTTTCGAATAAAGGCAAGTAACAAGCGGCGCAAATATAGAGGCCATCACGATGCTCATGATTAAGCTCGCTACTATTTTGCCGTTCGGTATCCTCTTCAAACAGCACCTTGTAAGCCTCAGCTGAAACCACCGCACGCCACGCCTCATGCGGTTTATTCAGTGGCGTAACCGTGATTGCATTGCTGGTATTTACAGCTGCCCAGTCGCGCGAACACGCCGGAACCAACGGCAGCGCGGCCAGTATGGCAAGACTCTGTAGTAGGGTTCGTCGTTTCATGGAAATTCCTTTTGGAAGTTTGAAAGATTTGACCGTGTACTCACATTATCGTTCAAAGCATCCGAAGCGATTGACAGTGGCAAACAGACTACGACACAGCATAGCAATTTTTTCATGGCACCCTTATGAATAGCGATTCGATGAGAAATGCATCGTCAAAGTGGCGGCGACCGACAAAAGCGGTAGCGTGGCGCCCCCACTGGCGCATCGCACCCGGCGAGCGAATGCCCATGGGCCACAAAATAAAACGTTCAGGACGTTCCGTGCCGGGGATTAAACCATATCTGCCGAACAGGCTACGGTAACCGTCAGCAGTGGGCAGGGAACGCAATGCATCGTATTCTTCCCAGGCCATCGGTTGTGCCGCTGGCAGTAATCCAGGTGGTGATTTGTCGTGGTAGATTCGCTGAATAAAATGAGTGCGGGGAGCGATGCGCAGCACCAGCGGTTGTTGTTCGGGAGCAGATTGCGGCAGCAGTGGGGGTTCAAAATTGGAAGTGAGAAGGTCGTCGCGCAGACGCAGGTGATGGCTCGAGAAGAATTCGTGGTAGCAACCGCAGTTATGGATAACGTCATACAGCCATGGCTCGCCGTCCGGGCCCAAAGTCACCCGCCAGTTGATGCCGTCTAGCTGCCCGGCATAAATGTCGTTGCCGGGGCGCGCTGGAAACCAGACAATATAATTGAGTTGCAACAGCACTTGATCGCCGAAACGGGTGTGCGAGACCTTGCGATACAGTGTCGGGCGCGCCACGTCCACCACCGGCCCGTTATCCCAGCGCACCATTCCGATACGATCATTGTTATCCACTACATCCACCTCCCATACCGGGGCAAAGGTGTCGAAGAGCCGGTCGAGGGCGGTGACCGTCGGCATGGGAATGCCGAGTGGATCCAGGGAGCGATGCAGAATGTCGCCCACCTGTGGAGCAGTGAGCAGCGCACCGGGCGATGACGCCCAGCGTACCAGTTCACCCGCAACTGGCAGCGCTGCCAACGGGGTGGCAAAGCTATTGTGGGTCTCGTTATGCCAAGCCGATATTCGTGTGGAAACGAACGGCGCGGTGAGTGGGTAGAGGCCGAGCACTTGCCACCAAGTGACATAATCATCCGGAACGTGAGCGGCATCGCGTAACATGGCGCGGCGCTCCGGTTGCGCGAGATCGGCGGCCAGCAGGCGTTCGCGGCAGCGGTTGAGTTCTTCACCTAAGGTGTCGTTACGTCGCTCCCCCACCGTCGAGGGCAAATTGCGTAATTCCAGCGCACGCGACTCAGCATCCAACTCTGCCATGTGTGTGGTCCATGCTGTCCAGTATTTCTCTGCGGTCAACTCGCCGCGGAACGAAGCGAGCAGGCGTGTTGTACGTAAGTAGGGGAAATCTCGAATCGGCGATGAACCGTAATCGCGTACCCCCGCACGTTCGATGGCCGCATCGACTTCCTGGAACAGCTTCCGGCAGTTAGTCAAAGCATCACCTGTAGTTGTCGCCGGACGGGTTTCCACTGTGGCGCAGCCAGTAAGGAACGACGTGACAAACAGCAGGATCAATCCTGCCATGGCCAGCGCCATACGGCGTGTATCGTTAGTGATATCCATTGCTACCTTTTCCATAGAATAAGTAGTGTGGAATATTGTACCGTTCGATACAATAGAATTCACTTCCATACGCTGTCAGAAGCAACGGTTTAGGAGAAATTACTTGAGCAGCAGCTTTGACCGCGACATCAACCGTGCCGATACCGCCAGCGTAAAATATGACGGGAGGAAAAACATGTTTGGCACAAACGAAGTCATCCCGTTGTGGGTTGCTGATATGGATTTTGCCGCCCCGCCAGCCGTGGCTCGTGCCCTTGCCGAGCGCGCTGCCCATCCCGTGTATGGCTACACCCAGTATCCGGATAGCTTGTACGAATCGCTGATAAATTGGCTTAGGCGACGCCACGGTTGGGAGGTGCAGCGCGAGTGGATCATGATGTGCCCCGGCGTAGTACCCTCGCTACACGCCGCTATCATGGCTTTTGCCGAGCCAGGTGAATCGGTAATCGTGCAGCCGCCCGTGTATTTTCCATTTTTTTCGGCTGTCACAAACACCGGTAGAACGCTGCTGCAAAACCCGCTGCGCATGGAGAACGGTCACTATGCCATCGATTTTGACCACCTGGAACAATGTGCAGCTAAGGCGCGTATGCTGTTGCTATGCTCATCGCACAACCCGGTTGGGAGAGTATGGCGCGAACCGGAATTGAAGCACCTTCTGCGAATTGCAAAAAAATACGATCTGCTCATATTTTCAGACGAAATCCACGCTGATTTGATCTACCCAGAAAATAAACACACCACGCTCGCGACGCTGGCAGAGAACCCGGCCTACGTCCTCACTGCCGTCGCACCCAGCAAAACATTCAACATCCCTGGACTGAATCTTTCCACGCTCATCGTGCCGGATGCTAAGCATCGCGTGGCTATCACCCAGGTATTTGACAGGATGCACGTCAGCGCATCCAATCCCTTTAGTATCGTTGCTTTCGAAGCCGCTTATCGGGAAGGTGAGACATGGCTGGACGAATTACTGGCCTATCTGCGGGATACGCGAGATTACGTCGGAAATTATCTGGCCGCCCATCTCCCGGAAATCCGGCTTATCAAACCTGAGGGCACCTACCTGCTATGGCTTGATTGCCGTGCATTAGGGATGAGCGACGCGCAACTCAAGCATTTCTTCGTGCATGAAGCCGGCGTGGGCATGAGCCCCGGCATTCTGTTTGGCGAGGGCGGTAGTGGATTCATGCGCATGAATATCGGCGCACCTCGCCATACCATCGTGGCCGCCCTCGAAAATATAAGGAAAGCGGAACGTGAAGCTTGGCGATGAATAAAAAAACGGGATTCAGATCTATACAGGTTGCATGAGGCGATGTGCAATTTAGCTATCGCCCTGCGTGCATGCGCACTATTGTTAGACTCCAGCCTCGTGAGGGCGGCACGTACCTTTAAACTTATCGACCAGTACGTCCGGTTAGCACGAATGTCTGCGTCGCTGAACTGTGACAGCCACCATCAGCGCCAGCGCGAGCAAGATGTAACCTATCGGCGACAGCGTGGGGATTGAGACTGCGGCGGGAGCAAGATCGGGACTGACGATGACGGAGTAAGGAAACGTCCCGGTGGCGAAGGGTGAGCCTGCCACCGGCGTCAGAACCCCGGTGCCGACGGCGATGGTGTAGGCCGAAACGGTGTTAGCGCCAAAGTTCGCCACATAGACGAAGGCCCCATTCGGACTGACGGTGACGGCTTCAGGAAACGACCCGGTGGCGAAGGGTGAGTCTGCCATTTCCGTCAGAACCCCGGTGCCGGCGGCGATGGTGTAAGCCGAGATGTTGTCACTGGTCATGTTCGCCCAAGAAGTGTTCGCCACATAGGCGAAGGCCCCGTTCGGGCTGACGGTGACGGAGCTAGACCCTGGCCTGGCTATGAAGGGTGACCCTGCCACCGGTGTTAGAACCCCGGTGCCGGCGACGATGGTGTAGGCCGAGATGTTGGCACTGACCGCGTTCGCCACATAGGCGAAGGCCCCGTTCGGGCTGACGGTGACGGAGAGAGGATTCATCCCGGCTGCGAAGGGAGAGCCTGTCACCGGCGTCAGAACCCCGGTGCCGGCGGCGATGATATAGGCCGAGACGTCGTTACTGTTCATGTTCGCCACATAGGCGAAGACCCCGTTCGGGCTAACGGTGACTGAGCGAGGAAACGACCCGGCGGCGAAGGGAGAGCCTGGCACCGGCGTCAGAACCCCGGTGCCAGCGGCGATGGTATAGGCCGAGACGTCGTTACTGTTCATGTTCGCCACATAGGCGAAGGCCCCGTTCGGGCTGACGGTGACGGAGATAGGATTTGTCCCGGCGGCGAAGGGGGAGCCTGGCACCGGCGTCAGAACTCCGGTGTCGGCGGCGATGGTGTAGGCCGAGACGGTGTTAGCGCCAAAGTTCGCCACATAGGCGAAGGACAGCGCCCAAGTTTGGCCAACGACCCCAAACAGGCCGATCAGCGCAAACAGGAATATTTGGGTGTAGTGCCGATGATGACTTTGCTGAAACATGTTTTCGCTCCATTTAATTAATTTGATGCCCAGCCCTATCAGCTATCGACCATAGTTATAGTGTAACCGCGCAAGTCAAACTTACCTTATCCTTTTTTTAGCGCGTTCTTGTTATCATTTAAAATTGGCGAAATTGCCAACCGTGGGCAGGATCGATTTGCCATGGACCTTGCGTCGGATGATGTGAATTTCATTGCACCCAACCTTCACGCCGAAGCCTAGCCGTGAGTTACGGCTGCTGTCGCATAAGATGTAACCCTTGCAAGAAGGGTCTTTGCTAAAACATATGAAGAAACAACAGGACTGCAGGAAGTCGATAAATAATTGAATGAAAATAGAACAAGAACAAACTGATAAATCGCTGCCTGGCAGCGTAGATGGCTCGAAGCACACCCCCATGATGCAACAATACCTGCGCATTAAGGCCGCGCACCCCGATATGCTGCTTTTCTACCGCATGGGAGATTTTTATGAGCTATTCCATGATGATGCGGTTCGCGCTGCGAAGCTGCTCGACATTACGCTCACTCAGCGTGGTGCATCCAATGGCCAGCCGATCAAAATGGCGGGCGTGCCTTACCATGCTGCCGAACAATATTTGGCGCGGCTGGTAAAGCTGGGCGAATCGATCGCCATATGCGAACAGATCGGCGATCCTGCCACCAGCAAGGGGCCGGTGGAGCGCAAGGTGATGCGTATCGTTACCCCCGGCACACTCACCGATTCCGCACTGTTGGATGAGAAGAGGGACAGCCTGTTGCTGGCGCTGCATGAGCGCTCCGGCAAGGTGGGGCTGGCTTGGATGAATCTGGCTTCAGGCAAATTTTTCGTCAGCGAAATCGATGCGCTCAATTTGCCAACCGAACTGGAACGCTTGCAGATTTCAGAAATCCTGCTTTCCGAAAATGCCATTCAGCCGTCACCCTGCAAAGCGGCCATCAAAACACTGCCTGTTTGGAATTTTGATCTGGAGACCGCTCGGCGCACGCTGTGCCTACAGTTCGCCACGCGCGACCTGAGTGGTTTCGGATGTGACAACTTTACGCTTGGCTTGGAAGCGGCGGGCGCGCTGCTTGGCTATGCCAAGCTTACACAGGGACAAGGTATCAGCCATGTGCACGCCATTCAGGTTTATGCCGCCGAAGATTTCGTGCGTATGGATGCCGCCACGCGGCGCAATCTGGAAATCACCCAGACCTTGCGCGGTGAGCCTGCTCCCACTCTGCTTTCTTTGCTGGATACTTGCGCCAGCAATATGGGTAGCCGTTTGCTTAACCATTGGCTTCATCATCCGCTGCGCGAGCGCAACACGCTGCGTGCGCGGCTGGATGCAGTCGACAAATTACAGGCATCTGTTTCTTCGCAAGCGGGAGAGGGGCAGCGTAGCTTCAGCAGCAGGCAGGCGATTTATCAAACTGTTCATGAACAGCTCAAACCGTGTGTAGACGTAGAACGCATCACTGCGCGCATCGCGTTGCGTAGCGCACGTCCGCGCGACTTATCCGGCTTGCGCGATACGCTCACGCAACTGCCGAAATTGCATACAGTATTAACAAGCACCGACGCTTCGAAATTGATAGGCGATCTGGCCACTGCTTTGCAGCCGGATGCCGAACTAATCGCGCTATTGCAACGTACGCTGCGCGCGGAACCATCCAGCATGCTGCGTGAAGGCGGCGTTATTGCTGATGGCTACGATGCGGATCTTGATGAGCTGCGTGGCATCCAGACTAATTGTGGCGAATTCCTGCTGCAGCTGGAAGCACGCGAACGCGCGCGCAGCGGCATTACCACCCTGAAAGTCGAATATAACCGTGTGCATGGTTTTTATATCGAGGTGTCGCTTGTGCAGTCCACCAAAGTGCCGGACGATTACCGCCGTCGCCAGACCTTGAAAAATGCCGAGCGCTATATCACACCGGAACTCAAAGCCTTCGAGGACAAGGCGCTGTCTGCCAATGACCGTGCGTTGGCACGCGAGAAACTGCTCTACGAACAATTGCTGGATCAGCTTGCGCCTTACATTTTGTCGTTGCAACGCATTGCCGCCGCTATCGCCGAGCTGGATGTGCTTGCTACTTTCGCCGAACGCGCCTCAACGTTGAATTTCTGCGCGCCAACATTTAGCGAAGAATCCGTATTACACATCCGTGGTGGTCGTCACCCGGTGGTGGAAGCACAGGTGGAGCAATTCATCGCCAATGACACCAAACTGCAAAACGCGCGCAAGATGCTGCTTATCACCGGCCCCAACATGGGGGGCAAATCCACGTATATGCGCCAAGTTGCGCTGATTACATTGCTCGCGCACTGCGGCAGCTTCGTTCCAGCAGATGAAGTCGTGCTGGGCGAGATTGACCAGATTTTTACGCGCATCGGTGCTTCGGATGACCTCGCCAGCGGCCGTTCCACCTTTATGGTAGAGATGACGGAAGCGGCCAACATCCTGCACAACGCGACTCAGAATAGTTTAGTTCTAGTAGATGAAATCGGACGTGGCACTTCCACCTTCGATGGCTTGGCGCTGGCCTATGCAATCGCACGTCATTTGCTGGAAGAGAATCTTTGTCACACGCTGTTCGCTACCCATTACTTTGAATTGACCCGACTTGCCGATGAGTATTCTCAGCTTGCCAATGTCCATCTTGCCGCCATTGAACACAAGCACAGCATCGTATTTTTGCACAGCGTGAGCGAAGGCGCGGCGAGCCAGAGCTATGGGTTGCAGGTGGCTGCTCTTGCGGGGGTGCCGAGGAGTGTCATTAAAATCGCGCGAAAGCAACTGCAAGCACTGGAACAGAATAGCGCAGCACAAAATCCGCAGGGTGATTTGTTCAGCATCGTGCCGGACTTGCCCGAACTGCCAGAGCACCCGGCATTGACCTCATTGCGTGACATTACGCCTGATGAACTTAGCCCAAAGCAAGCGCTGGAAAAATTGTATCAGTTGAAGAAATTGGTTTAGTTCTCAGTTGACAGCAAGGCAAAAAACCTTACGCAATAAAATTATTCACTCTGCATTTCTCCTCTGCTCGCCCCAGACACAGCTGCGGCACACAAAACCATTCAAATGTTTTTCTAGCCATACTGCCGGAAAGTTTGGGGCTGGCCTAAATAATTAAACCTAAATATGTGCGTTGTCGTACAGACTCGGCTGGTAATTAGGCGCAATTTGTTCCCATGCTATGGTTGAAAGGCTACTCACCGATCAACTTAAGTAATTGCATAATTTACCCGGTTGTAGTGCATGCAAACCGGGTAAAGGTCAGGTGCACCATACCAAGCATCCCATTCCCATTGGGTGTTGCACTTAATTGTGAATCTGGATCCCAATCATAAACAGGGAGAGGTTTAACAAATGTTATTTCGAGATAGAACTGAAGCAGGTAAAGCGTTAGCGCACCGCCTTGCTTCTTATTCCAATTATATGAATGCAATGGTTATTGCATTACCGCGAGGTGGTGTTCCGGTTGCATTCGAAATTGCTGAAGCGCTCAACTTGCCCCTGGATATTTTGGTGGTGCGAAAATTGGGCGTGCCCGGTCACGAGGAGTTCGCGATGGGTGCGATTGCGTCCGGAGGGGCGCGCATCCTTAATAAAGATTTGATACGTCAGCTATCACTCAGCGATGAAATCATCGAGCATATCGTAGCGCGTGAACAGCGTGAACTTGAGCGTCGTGAGCGAACATACCGTGGTCAGCGGCCAGAGTTGGATGTCCGTGACCATATCATTATTATCGTAGACGACGGACTGGCTACCGGGTCAAGCATGCGTGCAGCCATTGCGGCCTTGCGTCAGAAGCGACCGACGAAGTTAATTGTCGCCGTGCCGGTGGGAGCGCGCATGACCTGTTCTGAATTAGAAGCGCTTGCAGATGAGGTCATATGTCTCGAAAAGCCTGAGAATTTCAGTGCGGTTGGATTATGGTACAGAGATTTTTCGCAGGTTACGGACAAGGAAGTGAATGACCTGCTTGAAAGAAATCGTAAGAACAGCGCAGCGAAGAGTATTAGTCAGGAGGCTGGCATATGATCAAGATGTCCGATAGCGTATTGATTGATCAGATAAAGAAGGATGCGCACCCGTTAGTCGGGGATCACAATGATTATGACGCACTCATGTCGATTATCGGTGATGCGCGCTTGGTTCTGCTGGGCGAAGCCTCGCATGGGACGCATGAGTTTTATCGCGAACGCGCCCGGATTACTCAACGGTTGATTAAAGAAAAAAATTTCACGGCTGTTGCTGTCGAAGCCGATTGGCCTTCCGCCTATCGCGTTAATCGCTATGTGCGCGGCATGTCAAATGATGTCTCGGCAACCGAAGCACTGGCAGATTTCAAACGTTTCCCGACCTGGATGTGGCGCAATGCAGATGTGCTGGATTTTATAGGCTGGCTGCGCGAGCATAACGATGCTCTGGAATCTCCAAGCAAACAGGTCGGTTTTTATGGACTTGATCTCTATAGTCTTAACAGTTCAACCCGCGCGGTTCTTGATTATCTCGACAAGGTTGATCCGCAAGCGGCTCAGCGGGCACGTTACCGCTATGGCTGCTTTGATCACTTTAGTGAAAATATTGAAGCTTATGGCTATGCAGCCAGCTTTGGACTAAGTACCTCGTGCGAGCAACAAGTGATCGACGAGCTGATCGATTTGCGACAGCAGTTCGCGGCATACATGCGGCAGGATGGTAACGCGGCAATGGATGAATTTTTTTACGCCGAGCAAAATGCCAGACTCGTCAAAAATGCCGAGGAATACTATCGCTCGATGTTCCAATCGCGCGTATCGTCCTGGAATTTGCGCGATCGCCATATGGTGGAGACGCTTGATGCATTGATAAAGCATCTTGATCGGCAGGATCAGCACAGCAAGATTGTTTTGTGGGCGCATAACTCGCATCTGGGTGACGCCCGAGCCACTCAAATGGGCCAAGGCGGCGAATTAAATGTAGGTCAATTGGTACGCGAGCGATATAACCAGGAAGCCATACTGGTCGGGTTTACCACACATCATGGCACGGTAACGGCCGCTTCTGGATGGGATAGCGGAGCCGAACGCAAACATGTTCGCACGGCGCTGCCTAACAGTTACGAGAGCTTGCTGCATGAAACTGGGCTGCCTTCATTCATGCTGCCGCTACGTAAAAGCAGGGCATCGAATTTTCTATCCGAGCCGCGCCTTGAACGTGCAATCGGGGTGGTCTATTTGCCAGAGACTGAGCGTAGCAGCCATTACTTTTTTGCAAGCTTGCCCGTGCAGTTCGATGTCGTTCTACATTTTGATGAAACGCGGGCAGTGGAGCCTCTGGAGAGAAGCGCACTATGGAAAGAAGGCGAAGTGCCTGAAACTTTCCCATTTGCCATGTAACGCGATTTACACATATTGAATGTCGTGGAGGCCAAAATGAATCATCAAGAACAAAAATTGGTTCACATTCCGGCTGGCCCAGTCGAGCTTGAAGGCAATTTAAGCCTACCGTCTAATGCCAGCGGAATTGTATTGTTTGCGCATGGCAGTGGCAGCAGCAGGCACAGTCCGCGTAATCGATTCGTGGCGGAACAATTACAGCAGGCAGGGCTGGCAACGCTGCTGATTGATTTGTTAACCGCAGAGGAAGAGATTGCTGATCGGCCCAGCGGGTATTTGCGCTTTGATATTCAATTGCTGGCGCGAAGATTGGGATATGTGACGGATTGGCTCAAACAGAATCAATCGACACGTGCATTGAAAATCGGCTATTTCGGTGCCAGCACAGGTGCCGGTGCCGCATTGCTGACTGCGGCTGACCATCCTCAGGATGTGAGCGCCATCGTTTCCCGTGGTGGCAGACCTGATTTGGTTGGAGATGCGCTTTCGCGGGTCAAGGCACCGACATTGCTCATCGTTGGAGGAGAAGATTATCAAGTAATCCGCCTCAACGAGATCGCACTGGCACAAATGCACGGAGAAAAACGGCTCGATATTATTCCGGGTGCAACACACCTCTTCGAAGAGCCGGGTACGCTGGAACAAGTCGCCAACTTGGCGCGACTATGGTTTGAGCGCTATCTGGTTTTTACCGCAACGCATTCGAATTCAGCGGGCATTTCAAAGATACGTGCTTAAATTCCACATGCCACATAGAAGCAAGAGAAACGTGGTGCTCGCGGCATAACGCACTACACTCAAGTAAATGCTTATGGTCGACTCATTGCGGCTTGCACCAGAATCAATCATGCGTAACTGGATTTCAGTCCCTCCGTCAGATGAGGAGCAATTACTTGCAGCATCTGCGCAAATACCTTGGGGTTGCCTGCACAAAGGTTACCGCTTTCAAGGAAGGTATTGTTGCCTTGCATGTCACCCACCAAGCCGCCCGCTTCTGTAATTAGCAAACATCCTGCGGCGATGTCCCAAGGTTTAAGGCCAATTTCAAAGAAACCATCGTAGCGCCCCGCTGCAGTGTAGGCGAGATCAAGTGCGGCAGAGCCGGGCCGGCGCAGGCCGGAGGTCTTTTGCATCATGTCGCGCAAGATGCCCATATATGCATCCAGATGCTCAAACTTGGTGTAAGGAAATCCGGTGCCAATCAGACAGTCGGCCAGTTCGAGGCGCTTGCTGACACGCAGACGACGGTCATTGAGATAAGCACCGCTGCCACGCGTGGCGGTGAACAGGTCATTCTTGGTCGGGTCATATATTACTGCCTGGGTCAATACGCCATTGTGCTGCAATGCAATGGACACGGCGTATTGTTGAAAACCGTGCAAGAAGTTTGTGGTGCCATCGAGCGGATCGATGATCCAAACATATTCCGAGTCGCCATGGGCACCACTCTCTTCTGCTAGAATTGCGTGTTTTGGGTAGGCATCCAGCAAGGTGGTGATGATGGCCTGCTCGGCTGCGCGATCAACCTCGCTAACATAATCGGAGTGAGATTTTTTGGTGACGGTGAGGTGGTCGAGATTATCGGCGGCACGATGGATCAAGTTGCCGGCGCGACGCGCGGCTTTCACCGCGATGGTGAGCATGGGATGCATAACGAACCTTTTTAATGAGCAGTCGGATTGTTCCGAAGCCGTATTTTAGTGTGAATTGTACTTTGGATAAACCAGAGATTATAAATAATGTACGTGTGGTACTTAGCCATACCACTCATCCAGGCAACATTGGCGCGGCTGCGCGCGCGATGAAGACCATGGGGCTGCAGAATCTGTATTTGATTAATCCACAGCGCTTTCCTGACAAACAAGCGGATGCGATGGCTGCCAGCGCGGCAGATGTGCTGCAAAATGCGGTCGTGTGTGACTCGCTGGACGAGGCGTTGCAAGGAGTGGTGCTGGTGGCGGGAATGTCGGCACGTGTAAGGTACATTTCGCAAGAGGTACTCACCCCGCGCGCGGCGATGCCGCTAATGGTGCAGCAAGCAATGCAGCAACCTGTGGCGCTTCTGTTTGGTACCGAAATGTCCGGTTTAACCAATGATGAGTTGGCGCGTTGTCACTTTATGGTACGCATTCCTGCCAGCCCGTCGTATACGTCGCTTAATCTGGCGGCTGCGGTGCAACTGATATGCTATGAGCTGCGCCTGGCTGCAGGGCAGGGAGAATATGCCCCGCCCGAAATTCATCCGGCATCGGCGGAACAGATAGAAAGATTCTTCCGGCACTTGGAAGATACGCTTACAGAAATTGGTTTTTTACGGGATAAGCAATCGACCAAGCTGATGCAAAAGTTGCGCCGTTTGTATGCACGTGCACGGCTGGAGCATGAGGAAGTTAACATTCTGCGTGGTATTTTGACTGTTACGACTGAATACAATATGCAGCAAAAACTCGACGATCAAAACGAAAAGATATTGAGTGAGTAAATTTAGGTGCCCTGATGTTCCAATCTATTAAAGAAGACATAGACAGCGTATTTGCACGCGATCCAGCGGCGCGCAGTGTGGTTGAGGTAATAACCTGCTACCCTGGATTTCACGCGCGCTTGGTGCATCGCATAGCACATTGGCTATGGTATGCAAAGCTGAAATGGCTGGCACGCTTTCTGTCGCACCTGGGCCGTTTTTTGACCGGCATCGAGATTCATCCGGGGGCAACCATCGGGCGACGGTTTTTCATTGATCACGGCATGGGTGTGGTTATCGGTGAAACCGCTGAGATCGGTGATGATTGCACTTTGTATCACGGCGTAACGCTGGGCGGAACTTCATGGAAAGAGGGAAAGCGCCATCCCACGTTAGGTAATGGTGTCGTGGTTGGGGCCGGTGCCAAAATCCTGGGTCCTATTACCATCGGCGATAGCGCCAAGATAGGCTCCAATGCCGTTGTGGTGAAAAATGTGCCGACGGGAGCGACGGCTGCCGGGATACCGGCGCGCATCCTTGATGAGGCTTCAAAGAGGCCGGGTTTCAATGCTTATGGCATCAGCAATGACCAGAATGATCCGCTGGCTCAAGCTATTCATGGCTTGCTAGGACATGGCATGGTGGTAGATAAACGCATCGATCTTATTCTTGAACAACTAGAAAAAATGGGCGTGAACATCGAGGAAGAGCGTGCTACAGCTGACAAGTTTGATCCCAATTACCTGAATAAAATAGTTGACTAAAGTTATTAGTTGACTAAATAAGTTGGGTATTTTATTATTGCATTCAAGAATTTTCATAAACTCAATTCGCGTGATGAGCGCGCAGAATGAAATGATAATGAAGCTCGAGAGTGTTCTACATAACGTGCCCAAAAGACACGTTATGAGGGCACAGCTATCTATAAAAATATAAGAGCTAGTTCATGTCGGCATGCATAACAGATAAAAATGCTGATCTTGTGTGATGTAAACTCAGGGAGAAATCATGCGACTTACCACTAAAGGGCGTTTTGCTGTAATGGCAATGGCTGATCTGGCGTTGCATGGCGGATGCGGGCCGATAACACTATCCAGTATTAGTGAGCGCCAAAAAATTTCACAGTCTTACCTTGAGCAGCTGTTCGGCAAGTTGCGTAAGCGCAATATCGTGGTTGCAGTGCGCGGCCCGGGCGGTGGTTATTATCT
>JAIOPT010000086.1 GCA_021413765.1 Betaproteobacteria bacterium | reverse complement strand
TATATGGCATACCTGAGGCAGACGCAATCGATTACAGCAGTGTGGTGGAGCTGGATTTGAACAGCATCGAACCCTCTCTGGCCGGACCGAAGCGTCCGCAAGACCGCGTACCGCTCTCCGGAATGAAGGAGAATTTCAACACCTTGTTCAGCAAGTCAGTGGCGGAGAACGGCTTCAACCAGCCCGCTGAAAACTTGGGAAAACGTTATGTCACCGATTTGGCCGACCTTAGCGGAAACGTTTGTGTACCGATCATCGGTGGCGGCCTGCAGGATCAGGAATCCGCACCGGCTGGCAAAGGCACACAAAGCAAGCACAACACCAGTACCGTGACTGAAATCGAGATGATGGACAACCGCCCGACACCCAGCGTGCGCTGCGAAACAAGTGGTGAAATGATGCCAGCAATACAGCTTCGCCATGGTGATGTTTTAATAGCTGCCATCACCTCTTGTACCAACACCTCTAACCCCGGTGTGATGCTGGCGGCAGGTTTGCTGGCGAAAAAGGCGGTGGAGGCAGGCCTGCGCGTGCAACCGCATATCAAAACGTCGCTCGCCCCCGGCTCGCGCGTAGTGACGGACTACTTGACCCATTCTGGTCTACTACCTTATCTGGAACAACTCGGTTTCCGCTTGGTGGGCTATGGTTGCACCACTTGTATCGGCAACTCCGGCCCATTGAATGTGAAAATCGAAGATGCCATTCTCGCCCACGATCTGATCGCCGCAGCAGTGTTGTCCGGCAACCGCAATTTTGAAGCACGGGTCCATGCCAATATCAAGGCCAATTTCCTCGCCAGCCCGCCGCTGGTAGTTGCCTTCGCGCTGGCCGGCAGAGTAAACATCAATCTGGATAGTGAACCGCTCGGCATTGGCCGCAACGATCAGCCAGTCTACTTGAAAGATATCTGGCCGAGCAGTATGGAAATCCATGCAGCAATGAAATTTGCCGCTGACCCAATAGTGTATCGCAGGCTATATAGCGACCTTACTCGCGACCTGCCGCTGTGGAACGGTATTTCTGCCCCCACCGGCAACCAGTACCACTGGGACGACTCCACCTACATTGCGCGTCCGCCGTTTTTCGACGATTTTGGCATGACTGTCGGTAGTGTTTCCGACATCCGCAATGCCAAGCCGCTGGGCATTTTCGGCGATTCAGTTACCACCGATCACATCAGTCCAGCTGGCAGTTTCAAATCCACCACGCCTGCTGGCAAATACCTGCAAAATAAAGGCGTGGCCCTCAGGGATTTCAATAGTTACGGCGCACGGCGCGGCAATCATGAGGTCATGATACGCGGCACTTTTGCCAACGTGCGCATCAAAAATCTAATGCTGCCACCGAATGCCGACGGCAGTCGCGTGGAAGGCGGCTACACACTTTACAACGGTGAACAGATAGCGATCTACGATGCGGCAATGAAATACATAGCGGACGGCACGCCCACTGTTGTTTTCGCCGGGGAAGAATACGGCACTGGCTCATCTCGAGATTGGGCGGCAAAAGGCACGCAACTGCTGGGCGTGAAAGCGGTAGTGGCGAAGAGCTTCGAACGCATTCACCGCAGCAATCTGGTGGGGATGGGCGTGCTGCCTTTACAGTTCAAGGGCAACGACAGCGTGGCTACACTCAAGCTGACCGGCGAAGAAACATTCGATCTCACCGGCATAGAAAACTTAATTAAGCCACAACAGGATGTAATGCTCACCATCAAGCGCCGCGACGGAAGCACTCAACAAGTTGCGCTGCTGCTGCGAATCGACACTCCCATCGAAGTGGATTACTACCGCCATGGCGGCATCCTGCCTTATGTACTGCGCGAATTGGTAGATCGTTCCGTTTAAAACAATTACAAATAATCCGTTCGGACTGAGCTATTAATTCGGCCAGAATATGTTTGAAGTCCGTTCGCCTTTAACCCGTCGAAAGGTGAATGGGCTTCAGCGTGCCTGATCAATAGTCTAAGGCCTATTGGCGCGGGACTAGCGGTTCGACCAGCTCACTGCGAACGGCAATGGTTTTGCTGGAATGAACCCTGGATCCCGCCCTTTCAATAAGCCCAATAAATGCTGCCTTCGGTCAGGCGGGAATGACACTAACCCTTGACTGGCACCACTTTGCTGGCGGCCAGTTTGGCGCGTATTCTCGCTTCGTCGGTATCTACTCCATTTGCCAACGCTACGCCCATACGCCGCTTGAAAAATGATTCCGGTTTACCAAACAAGCGCAAATCGCTTTGCGGGACTCGTAATGCTTCATCGACACCAGTAAAAGCGATAGCCGATTCTTCCAGTTGCCCATAAATCACTGCACTCGCGCCCGGTGTACGCAAAGCGGTGTTCACGGGCAGACCAAGTATGGCGCGGGCATGCAGCTCAAATTCATTCTGGACCTGACTGCACATCGTAACCATGCCAGTATCGTGCGGACGCGGGCTGACTTCACTGAACCACACATCATCGCCCTTGACGAACAGCTCGACACCGAAGATGCCTAAGCCCCCGAGATTGTCCGTAACTTTTTTGGCAATATCGCGTGTGCGCTTTAAAGCCATTTCAGACATAAGCTGCGGCTGCCAGCTTTCAACATAGTCACCTTGAATTTGGACATGCCCAATCGGTTCGCAGAAATGCGTTTCGACTTCGCCATTGCCACCCATCGCACGCACAGTGAGCTGGGTAATTTCATATTCGAAATTAATAAAACCTTCGACAATTACCCGCCCCTGGTTCACCCGGCTGCCGCTCGCTGCATCATTCCACGCCTGCTCCACCTCCGCCGCACAGTCAATTTTAGACTGCCCCTTGCCGGAGGAGGACATCACCGGTTTCACCACACATGGATAACCAATACCGCCATCAATCGCTGCACGCAACTCTTCCAGACTGCTGGCGAAGGCATAAGGAGAAGTGGGTAGCCCCAGTGTTTCCGCAGCAAGGCGGCGAATTCCCTCACGGTGCATAGTGAGTTGTGCGGCGCGTGCGGTGGGAATGACCCGCGCCAATCCCTCCCGCTCAATCTCGACCAATATGTCGGTGGCTATAGCTTCGATCTCCGGCACGATAAGGTGCGGCTGTTCGCGCTCGATCAGATCACGCAATGCCGCAGCATCTGTCATGTTGATGACATATGCGCGATGTGCCACATGATGTCCCGGTGCATTGTGGTACCGATCCACAGCAATGGTCTCCACGCCTAAGCGTTGCAATGCGATGATAACTTCCTTACCGAGTTCACCGCTGCCCAGCAACATGACTTTGGTAGCAGAGGGGCTAAGTGGGGTACCGATCGTGAGTTGTTTTTTCATAGCTAATGTTTAGGAGTTAAAAACCCCCTTAAGGTGAACTTAATTAGTTGATTAAAATAATAAAAAATGTATCACAGAGAGTGTAGTAATGGTCATCTCGCAAACAGCCGGAATAACTCAGGAGACCGCGGTGAATCTTGGCCAGTTTTATCATAAATGGAAAAAAATGAACATTTACACTTTGGAATGTATTTGGCACTATTTGACAATCAATATGCTGCCGCAGCCTGTTCCGCGTGTTCAGCTACTTCAACCCCAATTTCCTCAGCCTTGCTCGGATCTATGCCCAAAACTTCCCAATCCTTGTCACTTATGTTGGCATCGACATGTTCATGAATGCCAAAGGAAGCCAGCAATTTTTCTGCCAAGCTGATCATGTGTACTATTGGTTGTCCTGCTGCCGCTTCGACAACATCCGGCGTATGGTGGTAGCGCAACACGGCAATAATTTCATCCGGCAAATTCCAGTGGCGCGCTAACTCTGCACCCAATTCGTCGTGACATATTTCCAGCAATTGTCGTTCTATACTCAGCACAGGACTTTCAGATTCTGATAATAAGAGGACATGCAGGTCATCGCTCCGCTCGGGGTCCAGGAAAGCAAGTGCAAGATAGCCTATGTCGTGCAATATGCCGGCCAAAAAAACCAGGTCATCCTTAGGACGGATCTTTGCGGGCATGGCACGGGCAATGCTGAGCATGGCAAACGCAATGCCGAAGCTATGTAACCACAGATCCTGTGTTTTTAACTTACCTGTAGATACTTTGGTCGAAACGGACATGATGGCGATGCCAGTAGCAATTGATTTGACACGGCTCATGCCCAGCAATATCGCAGCTTCTTTTACAGACGTTGATTTTCGAGCAGAGCCAAGATTTGCTGAATTGGATAGTCCGATAATTTTTGCTGAGATTTGCGGATCTTGCTCGATCAGCATTAACATTTCCCGTTCGCCTTCGTCGGTATCTATAGATAGCGCCAGCAGTTTTTGCGCAATGACCGGCATGGCGGGAAGCGTATTAATTTTCTTGACAGTCTGTCTAAGATCAACATATTGGCTGCTTGGCGCTGAAGGAGTGCTGCTGGCCTGCATATTTATTCCAACCGCTTTCTCTACTTCAATAGCTGCTTTCAATGGCTGTTTCAAGCCCGGGGTCGCAACTAAGGCCTGTGTTGCTCGGCTTTCACGAATGACATTCTTGGCTTTGGGAGAGCCAACCGGAATGATGGTTGCTTGATTACATATTGGGCACACCTCATGCCTGGAGAGAAAACGCCAAATTGAATAAACTAAACCCGGAATCAAGAAAAAAAACCAAAGTATGATCCCGGTGTTGGCGCTACCTTTGCTTATAGTTTTCGTTTCACCTTCATAGGCGCATGATGTACACACACCTTGAGATATAGAACGCTCCTTTAACTGCAAAGGCGCAAGTATTTTCATACGGTGACAAACTTTCGATGCATGCTGTGAAAGTGCCTCGAAGGGGCGGCGGTTAGGTAGCGTGGTTAACTCATCCATGGTCACCATCTGAACCGCTGCGATTTCTTGTTCGACCATACGGGCAAAATCTTGAAGCAGTTTGCGTTCCTCGATATTCAATATGCGTGGCTTGGTATCGATCAGGCAAAGGGTGCCCAGTTTGCTTCCATTCGGAGCTGTCAGAGGGCATCCTGCGTAAAAGCGAATACCTGGGCTACCAGTAACAAGTGGATTGTTGTAAAAACGTTTGTCGGCAAGCGTGTCAGGCACCATGAAGATGTCATCGCCCAGAATTGCATGTCCACTAAAGGAAATATTTCGAGGCGTTTCGCTGATAGAAAGGCCCATATTTGATTTAAACCACTGTCGGTTCATGTCCACCAAGCTGACTAGGACAATGGGCACGTTGAAGAGATGCCTAACCAAGCGGGTAATGCGATCAAAACGTTCTTCCGGAGAAGTATCCAGAATATTGAATGTCTGCAAGGTTTTGATCCGTGCGCTTTCATTGACCGCAATACCTGGAGCTATCATATTGATACTATTTTAGAATGGTGGAAAAATTCGAAGTGCAAAAGCTAATGTGTTGGCTTGCTGTAGCGCATATCTAATTCGAATTTTAATTCATATTGCGATCTAATATCTAGGATGTATGCGTGGCCGGTGGTTAAATCGTTCTACCGCCTGCTGCACTTAACCCTTAGTAACGTGAGTCAACTCCTTGACCTTAGGTAATACTGTCGGAATAGCCCATTACTATTCTCGTTCAGTCATCGCTTTCAGGAACTGATGGATGCGCGAAATAAATCGAAGTCTGCGAAATGCTAAGTGTGAAATATTACAGGACTCGCACTGAGCAAATTGATATGACTGGATTAAATGCAGAAAATAATCTTGGTTGCATCACATACAACCAGAAGCACTTATCCCAGCGCCAGCCTGCAGCACATAAATCATTTCATATGCGGCTACGCAGATGGGCATCAAGAAAGTTGATCGTGCGTTGCCACGCCAGCTTTGTAGCTGCTTCATCGTAGCGCGGTGTGGTGTCGTTGTTAAAGCCGTGCTGTACACCTGGGTAGACGAACGCCTGATACTTGACGCCAGCAGCCTTCAGCACAGTCTCATACTTCGGCCATCCAGCTGTGATGCGGGCATCCTTCTCAGCATTGTGCAACAACAGCGACGCTCTGATCTTGGCTGCATCTTCATCTGATGGCTGTCCCCCATAAAATGACACGGCAGCATTCAGATCGGGAAGGCGCGTAGCCAGATGATTGGCAATGCCGCCACCGTAGCAGAAACCCACCACACCAATTTTTCCATTGCCTTCCGGAATCATTTTCAAAAAACCAAACGCAGCTACAAAGTCCTCCTTGGTCTTGACCTGATCAAGTTTGGAAAAAAGTTCGCGTGCTCTGCCTTCATCGCCCGGGTAGCCACCTAATGGAAACAGCGCATCTGGTGCAAAAGCGATAAAGTTATCCAGCGCCAGGCGGCGAGCGGTATCTTCAATATGCGGATTAAGCCCACGATTCTCATGCACCACCAACACCGTCGGTAATTTACCTTTGGCTTTGAAGAGATATCGCCATGCACATACTTGTCGAATAATTTTAGAACTTCAGGATCAAAATTATCTACTGTTTTACGTTTCACGTTTCACGCTCACAATAAATCTTCCGCAGTAACTTTGCAGTAACTTTAATGCATACATGCCCACTCTTCGTATGGATCGGCTTGATATTGCCGTGTCATTCGTGTGGTTTGTATTCAGGTGCCAGATAGATAATTTTTGCGCTTTCCGTAGAATGAGATGATGCGCTTGTTGATTCGCAAGCATTTCCCACAAAGGTGCTCAATACGTTATTTAAATCCACGAACGCATCCCACATCATGATTGATAGACGCAAGCATGACTTCAGCGGAGTGTGCGCACGCTCCCTTTCAATGTCAATGCGCCACTGCAATCCTCGCAGGCGGCGAACATTGTCACTCCTTGAGATTTGACTTTCGACAACAGCACGCCGTTGCTGCTCGAAGTCATCCGGAGCAGTTCTCGCCAGCATTGCCCAAGCATCGAAATCGAAGTTATCCATTAGCTCAACCTCAAATGCATTCTTAGTATAAATTTAAGCTTGGAGTCTAATTCAATCTGTACGGTGGAGTACATAGCAACCTGCTCAGTGGCGCTTTCCACCAGACTAGGAGTCCCATCGCTGCAAAAAATTTGAATTAAATAATTAACGACACTCTAATGTAAAGTTGAGGCTGCCACAGTTGAAATGACTTCAAAAAAATAAATGACACTTATGGACACAAGGAAGAAGATAGCATACTCGTAACCTTTGCCGGCTTGCTACAGAAAGCTTTTCGCGATTGCGATGTAATTGGCTGCCTGGGAGGTGATGAGTTCGTTGCGCTACTGATTGACTCAAATTATGCGACAACATCGGAATGCATACAGCGTTTTAATAAAATGCTAGACGTGTATAACAATAACGCGCACCGTGGCTATGATATTCACTATATCGTGGAACAAATAGAATGCGACGTTAAGCGGAATTTGTCCATCGATTGCATCCAATCTAATGCCGACACAGCTATGTACGCTAACAAGCGAGCGTTGAAGTGGCTTTCGGAACGGCATGAACAGTAAGAGTTGAATTGCAGCTTATGGTGACCATGTATTCCGCAGGTCCCTAGTTCGAGTCCAGGTCGGGCAGCCAAATATAGCGCCTTGCAGTGATGCAGAGCTTTTTTGTTAGTTTACCTTGCCGGGTGTACCAAAATAAAAAAGCACCATGTGAAGTGGCGCTTTTACTGCGTACTTGGCGGAGAGGGTGGGATTCGAACCCACGGTACGGAAAACCGTACAACAGATTTCGAGTCTGTCGCATTCGACCACTCTGCCACCTCTCCGCATGGGTTGATTTTACCATCAAAGCATAAAATCAGGCAGAATGTTCATATGATCAAGTCTGTATATTCAATCATTTCAACATACATCAGAGCAAGACTTTTCGCGCTTGCATTGCTGAGTGTCGCTTTACTCGCCGCCTGTGCGCCTGAAGAACCATCCAAAAAACCATGGCGAGAAGAATTAACGGTCATCGTGTCAACCGAGAATAATGTGGACTCTGAATTCGAGTTCCAACTCGTTAATCTTTTTGCCGAACAAATACACGTAAAAATAAAGCTTATGCCGATGCCGCTGAATCAAGTCATGCAGTCCATTGTCACGAATAAGGCACATTTCGCCGCGTCTGGGTTACGCAGCAACGGGAGTGAGAGCATGAGGTTTGGCCCATCTTATCAAACAGTAAGTGAGCAGGCGGTATGCGGTGGCACGCCTCTGCGGCGCATGGAGGGGCTCCTTAAAAAAAAGATCACTGTCGTGGCCGGCTCCGCACAAGAAGCTGCCTTGCATGAAGCACAAAAGAAGTTTCCAGCGTTGCACTGGCACGTGCGCCCCAATCAGTCAGCTGCGCAACTACTGAAAGAGGTGGCGGAGGGCAAGCTGGCATGCACCGTCGCCAACGAAGAGCAGCTTGCGCTGGCACGCAATTACCATCCCAATCTGGATTCCACACTCGATATTGCCACCCCTTCAATGCTAGCTTGGGCGTTTGCGCCGGACGTCGACGCTGAGTTATTGGCAGAAGCACAAAAGTTTTTCGCTCTCATCAAACAAGATGGCAGATTGCAGCGCCTGCTGGATCGCTATTACGGACACAACAAGCAACTGGAATCGGACGACGCGGCTGCATTTATCACCAAGGCGCAAACTGTGTTGCCACATATTCGAAGTCTGTTTGAAGAAGCGGCTACTTTAACCGGGATGGAGTGGCAGCTATTCGCCGCTCTCGCCTATCAGGAATCGCATTGGGATCCGCTAGCCACCTCACCTACCAACGTGCGCGGCATGATGATGCTGACTGAAGACACAGCTGACCGCATGGGCGTAACCAACCGACTAAATGCACGCCAGAGCATTATTGGCGGGGCAAAATACCTGCTGTTGTTGAAGGAGCAGTTGCCACCACACATCAATGAACCAGACCGCACTTGGCTGGCTCTGGCAGCTTATAACCAAGGGTATGGGCACCTGGAAGATGCACGCGTGCTGACACAACAACAAGGTCACAATCCAGATAAATGGGCAGATGTGAAGAAGGCGATGCCGCTACTTACGCAACCACAGTATTTCGAACAGACCAAACACGGTTATGCACGCGGCGGCGAAGCGGTAAATTTGGTTGAGATGGTGCGTATGCACCATCTCATGTTGAATAGCCTACCTATAGGCACCGTGCCGCGACTGATTCCTCCGACACACGATTATAAGCTGCTGGGAAAGAGCAAGAATGAAGCGCAGCTGCACTCATCCTTAAATGCCATTAACAATTTGTCTAAGCCCAGTAAATCACTTGGCATCCATCGCCCAGCAAGGGACGGGGTACAGCAGACGCGTTAATTCTTCGCGCCCAGCCTACAAGTACTCATTACACTTCACGAATCACCAAGAGAACTTAATAGCCATAACTTTCATGTATTCTTGATTAACACGACCCAGCAATGTTTCAAGTTCACCTTGCCACGCGCCTGTCACCTTTGAAAAACCTTCTTCTTTACACAGAGCTTTGAGAGCAGACGAATCCGGAATATTCTCATTGAGAAGTTGTTTCAGGTTAAGGGCCGACTGGTAAAAATCTGCGCAACTTTTTGCGAAATCCTTGAATCGCATGTCAATTGCCAAGTGCCAAAGTACTGGACTCTCCTCTTCCTGAAATGTGCTATCCACTTGCTTTAAATCATCCATCAAATTAATGATTTTCTTTTCGGTGGCTTCAAAATCCACTTCGTTCGCTTGCTTAGTAATGCGGAACGTATTTTTCAATGATGTCGCCAGTTTTTGGCAGTTTGCTTGCAACTCAGCTGCCATTTCTCTGCGCTGGGCAAGAGCATCACTTCTGAGCTCAATGGGGCGCTTCAGAATGGTATTCAATGTTGAAATTCCCGGCATTTCCATCTCTATCTCCTTATATTCATACAACAACGACTACCTATCAGGTAGACACATTTTTTAAATATACATTGCTAATGGGGATGGTATATGTCACACCATTCCTCATTGCGCCAACCATGATCATCACGACGCCCTGATATATTCCAATATTCCCATATAAGGCCGTAACACCTCAGGTATCACAACACTTCCATCGGCTTGCTGGTAGTTTTCCAGTATGGCAACCAATGTACGACCAACCGCGAGACCGGAACCGTTAACTGTATGCAGCAATTCCGGCTTTCCCTGTTCATTTCGGAAGCGCGCCTGCATACGCCGTGCCTGGAAAGCTTCAAAATTGGAGCAGGAAGAAATCTCGCGATAGGCATTCTGAGCCGGCAACCAAACTTCAATGTCGTAAGTGATTGCAGCAGAAAAACCCATATCACCCGTGCACAGTTTCATTACCCGGTACGGCAAAGCCAATTTTTGCATAATCGTTTCGGCATGTGCTAGCAATTGTTCCAGCGCGTCATAGGATTGCTCAGGATGCACAATCTGCACCAACTCCACCTTGTCGAATTGATGCTGACGGATCATGCCGCGCGTGTCGCGCCCGTAGGAGCCGGCCTCGCTGCGAAAGCAGGGGGTGTGTGCCACAAACTTCAGCGGCAGTTTCTCTAGCGGAGTGATGCTGTCACGCACCATGTTGGTCACTGGGACTTCAGCTGTCGGAATAAGGTAGAAATTCTGTTCACCTTCTTCACCCAGCTGACGCGGCACACGAAACAAATCTTCCTCGAACTTCGGCAGCTGTCCGGTGCCTCGCATGGATTCTGAATTTACCAGATATGGCACATAGACTTCGGTATAGCCGTGCTGCTCGGTATGAATGTCGAGCATGAACTGCGCCAGTGCACGATGCAGGCGCGCCAGCGGGCCTTTTAACAGTGAGAAGCGCGCGCCACTGATCTTGGTGGCAGTTTCGAAATCCAGCCCACCCACGTCCTCGCCTACACTGACGTGATCCTTAACTTCAAAATCAAACTCAGGCGGTGATCCGACGCGGCGCATTTCAACATTGTCGGTCTCTGACTTACCTACAGGCACACTGAGGTGCGGTGTGTTAGGAATAACCGAGAGAAAAGCTTGCAAGTCTTGCTGAATATGTTCAAGTTGCGCCTCAAGTTCCTTAAGCTCATCGCCTAAGCCGGCCACCTCTGCCATGATGGCCGACACATCCTCACCCTTGGCCTTGCCCATACCAATCTGCTTGGAGGTAGCATTTCGCTTCGCTTGCAACTCTTGCGTGCGTGTTTGAATAGTTTTACGCGTATTCTCCAGCTGCCCGAAACGAGTCGTATCCAGCACATAACCCCGTGTCGCGAGACGTGCCGCCACTCCGTCCAACTCATTGCGTAATGCTTGTAGATCTAACATGCTCTTCTCCAAAGCGAAGCAACCCTTACTTGGTCACATTCTGTAGGGCACCTCTAAAAATCCAATTTTCGTCACAATACTGCGTTACTCGAAAAAAATTATCGCTTACATATTAACTATATGCCGCGCTCAAATTTTTTTACTCGTGCCTTGTCTTGTCTAGAAACTTGAATTTTTTGAGGCGCCCTGTAATCATTTTTCATTTCTCTTTGCCGCAGCATCCAGCTCACGAAGGTGGGCCAGTTTTTCCGCGATTTTAGCTTCCAAGCCTCGCTCGGCAGGCTGGTAAAAATTTACCTCAGGCATACCATCCGGAAAATAATTTTCACCTGCTGCATAGCCTTCAACTTCATTGTGTGCATAACGATAGTCTTTGCCGTAATCAAGCTGCTTCATCAATTTGGTCGGCGCATTGCGCAAATGCAGCGGCACCGGACGCGACCCATCTTGGGCGACCAAGGCGCGGGCGGCATTATACGCGACATAACCCGCATTCGACTTGGCCGCAGCTGCCAGGTAGAGCACCGCTTGCGCTAATGCCAGCTCGCCTTCCGGCGAGCCCAGTTGCTCGTATGTCTGGGCGGCGTTCAGCGTTAACTGAATCGCGCGCGGATCGGCCAAACCAATATCCTCCCATGCCATACGAACAATGCGTCGCGACAGGTAACGAGGATCGGCACCGCCATCCAGCATACGCACCAGCCAATACAGCGCGGCATCGGGATTGGAACCCCGCACCGATTTATGCAAGGCGGAAATTTGATCATAGAATGCTTCGCCACCCTTGTCGAAACGACGCAGATTCTGCGCCAAAGCGTTGTCTAGGAAGTCGGCATCGATGCGCGTAACATGCGCGGTCTGAGCGGCGATTTGCAACTGCTCAAGCACGTTGAGCAAACGGCGCGCATCACCATCGGCATAGCCGACGATGCGTTCGTGTACCGCATCGTCAAATTCCAAATCCGGCAAGGCAAGCTGTTGTGTGCGTTTGAACAGTTGATTCAATTCAGCCTCAGACAAGGCTTGCAGCACATAAACCTGGGCGCGTGACAACAACGCGCTAATCACTTCAAATGAAGGATTTTCGGTAGTCGCGCCAATGAAGGTGACCAAGCCCTGTTCGACGAAAGGCAGGAACGCATCCTGCTGCGATTTATTGAACCGATGTACCTCGTCCACAAACAAAATGGTGTGACGCCCGCTCTGCTGCAAGGTGTGCTGCGCTTGCGCAATAGCATCGCGGATGTCCTTAACCCCTGACAGTACCGCAGATAGCGGCACGAACACGGCATCAAACGCCGAAGCCATGAGCCTGGCCAAGGTGGTCTTGCCCACTCCGGGTGGCCCCCACAGAATCATGGAATGCAGCTTGCCGGATTCAAACGCCAAGCGCAGGGGCCGGCCTGGTCCCAGCAGATGGGCTTGCCCAATAACTTCGTCAATGTGCTTAGGGCGCAGACGCTCGGCTAAGGGCGCGACGGGTGCAGGAGAGTCGAACAGGTTATCGCGGGTGGTGAACATAGTCCGGCAATGAAAAAAAGATGTTGCATTTTTTAATGCAATCACAATGATAATGAAAAGAAGATGTTGCATTTTTTAATGCAATCATAATAATACAGGCTTGGAGATATTCTCTTACATAATTCCAAAGCTACCATTATTGCACCAACTAAAAATCATTTTTCTATGATGTAATTGCACAGATAGTATAGTATGTAAAAACGTTGCTATTCAAAGACTTTACCGACTCAACAAACTCTTAACCATATGACTATTCTGACAGATTCATAAAATACTATGAAAACATTAACTAAAGAAATGCAGTCAGCTATTACTCCTACAATGGCTTTAGAGTTATTAAAAGACGGCAATAAAAGGTTTCAAAGCAACCTTAAAGCTAATCGCAATCTGTTGCAACAAGCCAGTGAAACATCAGAGGGTCAACATCCATTTGCAATTATTTTAAGTTGCATAGATTCTCGCACCTCAGCGGAATTAATTTTTGACCAGGGTTTGGGCGATGTATTTAGTGTACGGATTGCCGGCAATATCATGAATGAAGACATTCTTGGCAGTATGGAATTTGGCTGCAAATTAGCTGGCGCTAAAATAATAGTGGTTTTAGGCCATTCAAAATGCGGCGCCATAAGAGGTGCTTGCGACCACATAGAAATGGGTAACTTGACCGCCTTGTTAAGTAAAATACAGCCAGCGATTTATGATGAAAAAAGCGAAACCAAAAATCGCAGTTCAAGCAACCCTGAATTTGTAGAAAAAGTATCTACTATCAACATAAAAAGAACATTACATGCCATCATGGAATGTAGCCCCATTTTAAAAGAGATGGTTGAATCTGGTGCAGTTGGCCTTGTTTGCGGAAAACATGATATTACATCGGGTGTGGTAACTTTTTACGACGACATGTCGATTATCAACTCCAGCATAAACAACTTTCAAATATGATCTTATTCCTCGAATGAGCTAAGTCGAGGAAAGAATTATTCACCCAGTACATCTGCCCCTTTGGGTGGCACAAACTTGAACAATTGCGGCGAGAGTTGCGGGTTGCGTTTCAGCTTCGAAAATCGAAGCACTGTGGTGTGGCCAAAGACATCTTGCAACTCCATAACCATCAGCTCGGATTGCGCGTTAAACGCCATGAGAACTTTCTCGAAGCTGGTATCCTGCGCACGGGGCGTAGCTTGCAACCATTCCAGGTTATCCTTGGTTCCGATGTCTTTTAACTGAAAGCCGCGCTCAATCTCATTGCTTCCGGACAGGAGTGCCGCCGGACTGCTGCCCAACGCTGCATCGATTTTTTTCACTGTGACTTGATTAAGTTCCACGTCATGTAGCCAAAATTTCTCGCCATCCCCCACGATCAATTGTTCAAAAGGCTTCTGATAGACCCAGCGAAATTTCCCGGGCCGCACAAACTGCATGGTGCCGGAAGCTGACTGAATGCGCTTGCCACTTTTGTCCCGAACTTCTTGAGTGAAATTTGCCTGCGCTGAATGCGTGGAGGCGATGAAATTTTTCAACTTATCGGTGGCTCCGGCATATGCGGAGAGAGGCAAAACAAAAAATAAAAAAATAAAAAACTTGAACATGTGGAATTCCTCTTTGCATTGACCTCTCTTTGTCGAAAGAGGTTAGACGTGTTTGGGTTTAACTGCTTATTCCTGCCTGGCAGGTGCAATCACTTCACGGTTGCCGTTACTCTGCATGGGCGTCACCACTCCGGCGCGTTCCATTTGCTCTACCAAGCGTGCGGCACGATTGTAGCCAATGCGTAAATGCCGCTGTACCAGAGAAATAGAAGCACGGCGCGATTTCACGACGATGTCCACTGCCTGATCATATAGTGCATCGGATTCTACGCCTCCTTCATTTTCGACTTCGCCGCCTGCTTCGAGTTCATCCAACGAAGTTAGCACGCCTTCGACATACTGCGGTACACCCAACGCCTTGAGGTATTCGGCGACGCGATGCACTTCCTGGTCGGAAACGAAGGCACCATGCACTCGCTGCGGGTAGCCGGTACCGGGCGGCAAATAAAGCATATCACCTTGGCCGAGCAATGCCTCCGCACCCATCTGATCGAGGATGGTGCGTGAATCGATCTTGCTGGATACCTGAAATGCCACGCGTGTTGGCACGTTGGCCTTAATCAAGCCTGTGATAACGTCCACCGAGGGACGTTGCGTCGCCAATACCAGATGAATGCCGGAGGCGCGCGCCTTCTGCGCCAGACGCGCAATCAATACCTCGACCTTTTTGCCCACTACCATCATCAAGTCGGCCAATTCGTCGATAAACACCACAATGAACGGTAATTCTTCCGCCGCTTCAGGGTTGTCCGGAGTAAGCGTGAATGGATTGGTCAGTGGTCGATCCGCCTTGATGGCTTCGCGCACTTTCTGGTTATAACCGGCAATGTTGCGCACACCGAGTAATGACATCAGGCGATAACGCTTGTCCATTTCCTGCACGCACCAGTTGAGCGCAGACGCAGCTTGGCGCATGTCAGTCACCACTGGAGCTAACAGATGCGGAATGCCTTCATACACGGATAGTTCGAGCATCTTGGGATCAACCAGCAACAGCCGTACCTGTTGCGGCGTGGCCTTGTAGAGCAGGCTCAGAATCATGGCATTGATCGCCACCGACTTGCCGGAACCGGTGGTACCTGCTACCAAGACATGCGGCATCTTGCCCAAATCGGCAACCACGGGTTTGCCGGAAATATCCTTGCCCATCGCCATAGTAAGCGGCGAATTCATGCCCGCATAATCCTGCGAACTGAGAATTTCAGACAACCGCACCATCTGCCGCTTCGGATTGGGCAATTCCAACGCCATGTAGGATTTGCCTGGAATAGTTTCCACCACGCGAATGCTTACCACAGACAGTGCACGCGCCAGGTCTCTCACCAGACTGGTGATCTGGCTGCCCTTTACCCCTACTGCAGGCTCAATCTCGTAGCGAGTGATGACCGGCCCCGGATAGGCCGCCACCACTTTCACTTCCACGCAGAAATCTTTTAGTTTTCGTTCAATCAAACGCGAAGTAAATTCCAGCGTGTCGGCAGACAACATTTCAACCTCATGCACCGGCTGATCCAGCAGATGCAGCGGCGGCAGCGGTGAATCCGGCATGTCCGGAAACAATGGCACCTGCTTCTCTTCCGACACGCGCGCAGACTGTCGCACTTCAATCAGTGGCTGCTCGATATATATCGGCAGATGGTTCTCTACACGTTTTTTTTCTTCTTCCACTACCACTTGACGCTCACTCAAGGCTTGCACACCAGCACGCTTGTCCTGCCAGGTTCGCCAAGTATTCTGCGTCCAGAAATAGAAGGCTTCAAGAACTGCTCCTAATCGATCCGTAAACCGTAGCCACGACAGGCCACTAAACAAACTCAATCCGATGGCCATCAACACTAGCAGAAACAAGGTGGCACCGGTAAATCCCAGCAAGTGCGCCAACCCGTCACCCAGTACCACGCCCAACATACCGCCTGGCGAAAGTGGCAGCGCAGCCTTCAGGGTATGTAACCGCAATGCCTCCAATGAGCTGCTGGCCAGCAATAATACGACAAAGCCGATCAACGCTATCCATAAGGCACGACGATCGAACAGGCTGTTTTGCGATATACCGCGGTAGTCCACCCATATCCGCTGCAACAGGAATGCAACCCACCACCAGGCAGAAAAGCCGAATACATACAGCAGCACGTCCGCTAGCCAAGCACCGAACACGCCGCCCGAATTATGTGGCACAGCATCGCTGGCGCTATTCGACCAGGCAGGATCGTTTCGATCATAACCATACAGGGTGAGTATTAGATAAATTGCCACCGCAACCAGCAGCAACAAGCGCGATTCGCGCAGCAATGCAGCCAGCCGACCTGATAGCGGAGCGGTTTTTTCAAGCTTGCTACTCAATAACGCCATAGTGCGTTCATACCCCATTTTTTTGACTATGATACCTTAGAGCGGGGGTGAAACTTTCCCGGCCCAGGATATCTTGGCGCGCCGTATGCAGTAACAATTTTATAGCTTGTGCACGCAATCCGGCACAGAGGCCATTCTGGAGGAACAAACTGTTTCATTTACAGCCTCTCAACTCTCAACTGAACCGTTATGTTTTTCAAGCAATTCGAGTTTGAGTTGCGAGGCCACAATCCTCGCATCCGGCTGCGGCTGCCAAGGTAACACGCCAAGCAGCGGTGCGGCCAAGCGTTGCTGCAATGCAATAATATTATCTTGTAGCGCGAGCATATCTGCATCCACCACATTGGCCACCCAACCGGCACATTTTAATCCACATGCCTCAATCGCGCTTGCTGTCAGCAACGCATGGTTGAGACAGCCCAAACGCATGCCCACCACCAAAATGACAGGCAAACCCAATTGCAGTGCCAGATCGGCGGTATCTTGATTGTTATTCAGCGGCACTCTGAATCCTCCCGCGCCTTCAATTATCACCACATCCGCTTGTGATGCCAGCTCGTGATATGACGTCAGGATGCGTGCAAAATCGATGCGCACACCCGCATTCTGCGCAGCAATGTGTGGCGCGATAGGATTTTGAAAGCTATAGGGATTGATCTGGCCATAGCTCACCAGTACATTGCTAGCCGCCAGCAATTGTTTCACATCCAGATGATGCCCGTCGTCATCGCAACCCACTGCCACCGGCTTCATGCCGACTACGCGCTGCCCTTGCGCAGCAAAAGCATGCAGCAATGCGCAACTGATCAACGTCTTGCCGACTCCAGTATCAGTGCCTGTTATGAAGTAATTCATATTACCCTCGAATGCCCGGGTTTCCCGCGCTTAGGCAGGAGAGGTTCGACGCATAGCGATGCCGAGTGAATAAAATTCGCCACAGGTATAGGGTCATATAACCGGTTCTAGTGAAATAGAGATATTTGCAAAAATGATGAGGTCAAGATACTTAACGATCACGTCCCCCATATACAAAGAATAAGAATGGTAACTGTGTCAAGCTCGAAACCGGAATGAAGCTGCCTGGAGTGTAGTCAGACGGGTGCTGCGTAGCGCGTACCGATGTTGCCTGCGAAATACAAAAAAGAATGCATCTTGTGCTATGACATTTAATGTTTCTATATAACTAACGCCTAGCCTTTCTAATTTTACATAGCGCTAATTTTACATAGCGTTATTTATGCACACCGCAACCTGAATAGATTGCGACGTGCATATGAGGAAACATATTTAAGAATTATTTTCTAGTTCACATTTACTTCCGAACTTACTGCCCGCCTTGAACACCAAGGTGACCGCCCGTCCCAAGCCCGCCTTTAACCTCTTGTGCTTTGTAAGAACGCACGGCTTTCACCAGATTGTTGTAAGAATCGGTGAATGCGGCAACGATCACTTTTCCTTCTGCAGTATTGGAATAGCCTCCGCCTGCCCCGCCAAGAGCACCTCCGAACAGGCCGCCTACAAATCCAAAGTCCATATTGCGAGCACTGCCCTCAGCTGCAGCTAGCTGAACGCCAGAACGGTTATCCACCAAGGTCAACATGGTACTGGACTCTTTGGCAGACATACTGCCGCCCAGTAGAGCACCAACGGACCCAAAGAGACCACCAAGAGCAGCACCCGCGCCTCCGGCATTCGTATTGCTGAACGTAATGGAAGGGCTCATGGAGTAGTCAGCCGCTACCATTTGTCCTTTTTGGAACTTGGAGCCCTTGCGCATCTCTCCCGATTCCGCCAATGCACGTTCTCCCATCATATTAGCCATCGCACGCCCCCGTTCTACCACCACAAAGCAGTTAGACTGTTGCACAAGCATCTTAAGTACGGGAGTAGTGGATCCTAGTTTCATTTGCCCGGTCAAGATGCCATACCATGGGGCGTTGGTATCCTCGACGACTGCCAAGGTACCCAGAGATTCAGCACATTTTTCAAGCTGGCTGTTGGCGTTCTGTGATGTTGCGCCACCCGCAGAGCCTGTGGCGGTCGTTTTCGCTTCCTGAGACCCCATCTTCATGTCCGCACAACCTGCCAGGAAAGCACAACTCGCCATGAAAATAGAAACAACCGTTACCGTGGTTGTACGGCATGAACTTAAAGAAACAGTCTTCATAATTTACATCCCCCCAAATTTTTTTAAAATTATCGAACACGGCACTAAATGATTTAATGTTACAAATCATTTACTCATTACGGTTGCAGCTGAACAGACTTTAATAATTTAAAATTATACTACAACTTCAACGCTGTACGGCCTACCCTGAAATGACATTGTGTTCATATTCAGCCTCTTCTAATGAGGTTACGCACACGCCGTGGTCAGCCTCAGGATGTATCCGTAATCCACGCGCATCGTAATTTTCACCTCAGCTCAAGGTAAGGGTGTAGCGTTAATGCTCACCATCTGGTCAAACCGAGATTTAAGCTTCTGATCTATCGTGCGCCATTGCGCAATATATTGGCTGGGCAGCTCGTATCTCAGAGAGAAAATTGTCTTTCCTATGGGCTTAGACAACGCCACGTCCGGTGCAGGGCGATAAGAGGTTTCAACTACGCAAATTGGATATGCGCTGTGAAAAAAATTCTCATCAGCGCACCGAATACGTACCAGTTCGTCCGTAGGGTGATCATGGCTAAAGAGTATATCGGCTTTGCCGGATGGGTCGTAGTAATGCAACATCCCAGGTAATTCCGGCAAATCTGGTCGCCGCTGCAATTCCTCGAAAAAATATTTAAAGTAGTGATCCCATGGCCTCATATGTGTAATTGAAGCATGCATGTTTTGTCCCCACGCCAACTTTTCAAATTGCGCTAGATTCTCTTCCTTCAATGGAGAAAGGTCCGGAAATATAGCGTCAATTTTGATTAAGTCCACAGCCAGCCTTTTCTTACCTTCAATCTGTTTTTGCGGCACGCCCCCCCAGCCGCGTAATTGCTGGTTGTATTCTTTAAAGTTATATACCAGCGGTACATCAAAATTAACGCCATCCATACTTACGCGAAAATTGATGTTATTAGCCTCTGCGAGGCTAATAACCTTCCGCTGTGGGATAGTCGATTGCTTTGTCTTCCCACGATATAAAACAATCTCCGACCATACTGGCAACTTTTGCCATGTCATCGCTGTGATCACGACAACGGTAAGGCTTCCCCACACCCACGGATTTTTTCCACGCACCCTTGCCGCTTTGGCCACAAAGCAACCCAGAAAAATAATCCCCAATATAATGGGTAGCAGTCCGATTTTGAATACCATCATCATTTCGCCTGGCAAATTTTCAGATAACTACTTTCATATCGTTAACGCTGAACAAGACCGTTCGCGTTGAGCTTGTCGAAACGCACTCCTTGCAGATACATAGCTTGCAAATGGTTTAGACAGGCTCAACGCGAACGGTCTTGTTCAGCACTCCCCTAAGCCAAGTGCATAACTTGCAGCCAAGCCTACCATTACCACCTCATAAGAAAGTCGGCTGGCGATTCACTTCCTTACGGCTCATGAATAACGTCATGCCGGTTTGGATTACTAATGCTCGCACTCTAGTTTTAGCCCCTTTAAAAAAGCTAAATTAAAAACACCGACTCACCCAAACCTCATAGTTTAAATGGCGTTTGAATAATATGTGCGCCATCCGCTGTCACCCTGGACTTTGGCTTCCACGCATGACCATAAATCACTTCGAAAGTCGCGGGCAGCTTGCCGTTTTTCCGGAATCGTTCGTAATTCTCCTGTAGCGCCAGCCATGCAGCCTTGCCCATCATGCCTTGCCCACGTCCGGCAGTGGCATTGTGTGCGCCTATGCTGCGCAAATCCTGCATTACCGCTTTCACATTATCGTAAGTCAGCGTGATAATTTCCATGTCCATCACGGGCGCGGCAAACCCGCTGGCCTTCAGCATGTCGCCAATGTCATGCATGTCCGCAAAACGGTTGACATGTCTGTGCTCATCCACACTATGAAAAGCGCTGCGTAGTTCCTTCAGCGTATCCGGGCCGAAAGTGCTGAACATCACTAAACCCTCTACTTTCAATACGCGATGTAACTCGCTGAAAGTTTGCGCCACCAGCTTAACCTGCTGCGCGATACATTGAGCATACTAATTGCCATGTCGAGCGCTAGCAGATGCGCCGCCGGATAGCGCTGCGCCAGCTGACGCGTGCCCCAGCCAGTACCACTTCCCACATCCAACACAGATGCTGGCTTCTGCTTTATATAATCCAGCCGTTCCAGCATGCGGCTGCACACCTCACGCTGTAATACTGCAGCGGTATCGTATCCATTGGCCGCGCGATTGAAAGCCATCCGCACCTGACGTTTATCAATCAGGAAATCATCCATTTAAAAATGCCTCGATCCGTTGCACAAAAATATCCGGGTGAGATAAAAATGGCGCATGTGACGCGCCCTTGATATTTAACAGCTGCGCATTGGGCAATTGCTGCGCGAGATAGCCCGATGCTGCGGGTGAAGTCAACACATCACGCTCGCCCGCAATGACCAAAGCAGCTTGAGTAATTTGCGGCAACACCGCACGCAGATCGGTATTGCGCAATATTTCCAGGCCCCCGCGCAATGCCACAATATCCGGTTCACCGCGACTGGACAGGCGGGCACGCAAATCCGCCAGCAACTCGCGTTCGTGTTCACTGCCGCGCACCTGCAAAGCCAAAAACCGCTTCAACGTCAACGCATGATTTTCCAGCAACGCAACAGAAAATTCATGCAAGGTATTCGCCGCCATCGCACATTCCCAGCCACTACGCTGTACAAAGCTGGGCGTGGTAGCGACCAATACGAGCTTGTCGATCTGGTGCGACGCATAGTGCGCCCAGCGCAACGCAATCTGTCCACCTAGCGACCAACCACATAGCGCCAGCGGCTCATCGTAATGTTCAGTATGCCAATACTCAGATAGCCGCTGTACTAACCCATCTAAATCATATTGTTCGATGATCGGGCTGGCACCGTATCCTGGCAAGTCCACGCAGTGCACGCGAAAGTGTTGCGCAAGTTGTGCTACCACGCTGCCCCAGATGCCGCTGTGCATCCCCCAGCCTGGTATCAGTAATAGCGGCGCGCCGGCACCGCAACTTTCAATGTGCAAGCTCATGCAATGCTGAAATCAATTGCGCCACATCTTGTTCGCTATGCGCCGCCGAGAGCGAAATGCGTAGTCGCGCTGTTCCCTGCGGAACGGTTGGCGGACGGATGGCTGGTACCCAGATACCACGGGCGCGTAGAGCTTCGCTCAAGGTTACCGCAGCATTATTGTCGCCTACCAACAGAGGCTGAATAGGGGTATCGGAGTGCATCAGCTCCCAAGGGAGTCCGGCCAGACCAGCACGCAACTGCGCAACCAATTTCCATAATTGTGTACGCCGCCACTCTTCTTTCTGCAATAAGCGCAAACTGGCCAGAACCGCGCAGGACAGCGCAGGTGGACTGGCTGTGGTGTAGATGTAGCTGCGCGCAGTTTGTACTAGCGTATCAATCACCACCTGTTCCGCTGCAATGAAGGCGCCAGATACGCCCACCGCCTTGCCCAGCGTCGCCATGTAGATGATGCGCGGCGAGGCTAGACCAGTTGAATCTCTATGGTGAAATAATGAGCCGCGTCCCTGCTCACCCAAGATGCCAAAGCCATGCGCATCATCCACCAGTAACCAGGCATCATATTGCTCACACAACGCCAGCAGTTCCGGCAACGGTGCAAGATCACCATCCATACTGAATACCGCATCGGTAATAACCAGTTTGCGACCGCTGTTTGGCTGCCCCAATAATTGCGCGAGATGCACCATGTCCTTGTGGCGATAGCGGTGAACCTGCGCGCGTGACAACATCATGGCGTCATTGAGTGATGCGTGATTCAGCTTGTCGGCAAAGATTCTATCGTTCCTGCTAACCAGCGCTTGCACCGCGCCAAGGTTAGCCAGATAGCCGGATGAAAATAACAGTGCTGCGGGCTTGCCGACGAATTCAGCAAGTGCTTGCTCCAGTTCGTCGTGTGCGCTGAAATGACCACTGACCAGATGGGATGCACCCGCACCCAATCCATACTGTTGCGTACCCGCCTGCAAAGCGGCCAGCAACTGCGGGTGATCAGCTAAACCGAGATAGTCGTTACTGGAAAAAGACAGAGTCGGCTTGCCATTTATCTTGACGCGTGTGCCTTGTGCACTTTGCAACTCGTAGCGATGGCGCAGAAGCCCTTGGGCTGCGCGGGTGTCGAGTTCGTCCTGCAGTGCTTCAAAAGGCATTGAAATTTTCCATCACAAGCAAGATAGTTTGGTCAATGCACTTTAACTTTTTGCCGCAAGCGGATACATACCCAACTTATCGAGTAGAACACGGTCGCGCCCCACCTCTGGATTACCGGTAGTCAGCAACTGGTCGCCATAAAATATTGAGTTGGCACCTGCGAGAAAACATAAAGCCTGCACTGCTTCGCTCATTTGTTGTCGCCCGGCAGACAATCGTACTCGCGCCAAGGGCATGGTGATGCGCGCCACCGCAATGGTACGAACAAAATCCAGCGGATCCAGCGCTTTGGTGTCAGCCAGCGGCGTGCCTTCTACCTGCACCAGCATGTTGATGGGTACGCTTTCAGGATAGGGGTCAAGGTTAGCCAGTTGCGCGACCAAGCCGGCGCGTTGAGCAAGGCTTTCGCCCATGCCCACGATACCGCCACAGCATACATTTAAATCAGCGTTGCGGACTCGCTCTAGCGTGTCTAGTCTGTCCTGATAATCACGCGTGGTAATGATCTCGTCGTAGAACTCAGGCGCGGTATCCAGATTGTGATTGTAGTAATCCAACCCGGCGTTTTTTAGCTGCTCGGCCTGACCGTCTTTCAACATGCCCAGCGTAGCGCAGGTTTCCAGCCCCAACGCTTTGACTTCGCGCACCATGTTCAGCACGGGCTCCAGATCACGTTGTTTGGGGCCGCGCCAGGCAGCGCCCATGCAAAAGCGGGTCGCGCCAGCATCCCTGGCAGCGCGGGCTGCCACCAACACATCGTCAAGCTCCATCAATGCCTGGCTTTTCACGCCGGTATCGTAACGTGCAGCTTGCGGACAATAGCCGCAGTCTTCCGAACAGCCGCCTGTTTTAATAGACAGCAACGTGGACAACTGTACCGCGTTTGGATCGAAATGCTCTCGATGCACCTGCTGTGCGCGATAGAGCAAATCGGCAAACGGCAGTCTGAACAGCGCCTCAACTTGGGTGAGACTCCAGCACTGCGCTTCGCTTGATGGTTGAGCGAGTGCCGAGGGTTTGGAGGGGCGGGTAAATTGCACGGTGTGAGTCGTCATGGCTTACAGTCTAATGAATTACAATGATCCGGCATCATCCATGAAAGGGCTCGACCTTGTCAATTTTGACTCGTCATTTTTTGAACATCCGCACAAAATTGTGGCAAGCCCTGCC
>JAIOPT010000085.1 GCA_021413765.1 Betaproteobacteria bacterium | reverse complement strand
GAGCATTGGTACCAGACCCGGCAGCATACCCGGGCTTCAACCCGATTAACCGCATATTTTTTGATATAGAGAAAGACTTTTCTGGCGGCGGCTTTGGCATTCAGCAGGCTTATATTGTTACTAAATAAAAGCATATTGCATGACTCAAACCAGAATAGAGTACGACACATTCGGCCCCATAGAGGTTGCAGCAGACCGGCTTTGGGGCGCGCAAACGCAACGTTCGCTTGAGCACTTCCATATATCCTCCGAGCGCATGCCGGAGGAACTTATTCTTGCACTCGCTATGGTCAAGCGCGCTTGCGCGCTGGTCAACCGCGATTTAAATCTGTTAAGCGCAACCAAGGCGGATGCTATTGTGCTGGCAGCGGACGAAATACTGGCTGGCCTGCATACGCAAGAGTTTCCACTTTCTGTTTGGCAGACGGGTTCGGGTACTCAGACTAATATGAACCTGAATGAGGTGCTCGCTAACCGTGCCTCTGAACTGCTCGGCGGAAAATGGGGCAAAGACCGGCTGGTACATCCCAATGATGATGTGAATCTCGGTCAATCATCTAATGACATTTTCCCCACTGCAATGCACGTCGCAGCCAGCCTTAGCATCACTCAATCCCTGCTTCCTGCGCTGCACAAACTACGCACGACACTAGAGGAAAAATCCCGCAACTTTAAGGGTATCGTCAAGATTGGACGCACGCACTTGCAGGATGCTACTCCGCTAACGCTTGGGCAGGAATTTTCCGCTTACGTGGCGCAGTTGGATTATGCAGAGTCCATGATTAAAGCTACCCTGCCCTCGCTTTGCGAGCTTGCGGCCGGGGGTACTGCCGTGGGTACCGGACTTAACACACACGTCGAATTCGGGGAGCGCGTTGCTGCGGAGCTGGCTCGCAGCACCAGCTTGCCATTTAAAAGTGCTGGCAACAAGTTTGCGGCTCTGGCCGCACATGACGCTCTAGTGGCTGCACATGGCATGCTGAAAACACTCGCTGCCGCTCTTATGAAAATTGCCAACGACATCCGCTGGATGGCTTCGGGACCACGCTCTGGTCTTGGAGAAATCAACATTCCCGAGAATGAACCGGGAAGCTCGATCATGCCGGGCAAGGTTAATCCCACACAGTGCGAAGCACTCACCATGCTGTGTTGCCAAGTATTTGGTAATGACGTTGCAATCAATATAGGTGGCGCTTCGGGAAATTTTGAACTCAATGTTTTCAAGCCGCTCATTGCTCACAATTTCCAACAAAGCGTGCGCCTGCTTGCTGACGGAATGGAAAGCTTCGAGACACACTGCGTTTACGGCATCCAGGCCAACCATGAGCGTATTACGGAACTACTGGAACGCTCGCTAATGCTGGTAACCGCCTTAACTCCTCACATCGGCTACGATCGGGCCGCCGAAATCGCCAAGCAAGCACACCGGGATGGCGGCACGCTAAAACAGACAGCATTAGCTCTAGGCTATGTTACAGAGGAAGAATTCGACTGCTGGGTGCAGCCAGCAAAGATGACTTGATTTATCTAAAACCTCTTAATGTACCCAAACCCTCGGGCAGCTCAAAACCCATAATGTGCAATTGCACATTTCCCCTACTCGTCCACCAGATGTTGATCAGGGTACAGCACATCGGTAAAGCCAAATTTCCTTAGGTCGCGGATACGCATGGGATACAGAATCCCGTCCAGATGATCGCACTCATGCTGCACCACGCGAGCATGAAAACCATTTACCGAGCGGTCTATCAATACACCATATTCATCGCGCCCCTGGTAATGGATAGATTGGAAACGCGGTACCAATCCGCGCAGTCCCGGCACGCTTAAGCAACCTTCCCATCCTTCCACCCTATCCGGATTCAATGTCAGATCAACATCACTTAATGGATTACCTGATTTTGTTAGCGGCGTGATAATGGGGTTGATTAATACCGTTTCTGGCACTATTTCAGCATCGGGATAGCGTGGATTGAACCGTACACCGAAGATCACTACACGCAAATTTACGCCTATCTGAGGTGCTGCCAGTCCCGCGCCGTCCAGCGACTGCATGGTGTCGCGCATATCGACCAGCAAAGCGTGCAGTTCCGGCGTATCGAAATCAACAACCTCCTCCGCGCAGCGCAACAGACGCGTATCACCCATACGCAATACTTCCCTAATCGGCATCAGAATTCACCACGCATTCAAGGATGTTGCGCACGCGCGCCATGGCAGGTTGTGCAACTACACTGATGTTTTCCAAATTCACACCATCGCGGCTGCTACCGCGCCCGGCAGCATAATTCACCACCACCGCGATAGCGGCGTATTTCAAACCAAGCTCTTTGGCCAAGGCGGCTTCTGGCATACCAGTCATGCCCACCATATCGGCACCGTCACGCTCCAAGCGATTAATCTCCGCTGCTGTATCCAGGCGCGGTCCCTGTGTAGCGGCATATACACCGCCATCCAGACAAGGGATGTCGGCACATCTTCCAGCATCCAGAATTTGTTGGCGTAGTTCCTGACTATAAGGCAGGGTAAAATCAATATGCGTTACCGAGCAATCGCGCCCATCAAAGTAGGTGAACTCGCGCCCATAGGTATAATCAATAATCTGATCTGGCAGTACAAGAACACCGGGCGACAGGTCAGCACGGATCCCCCCAACTGCCGCGACAGATATGATGCGTTGCGCTCCCTGCTCTTTCAACGCCCACAGATTGGCACGATAATTTACTTCATGCGGCGGAATCTTATGGCCGTAACCATGACGGGCAATAAACATCACTTCATGCTGGCGCAAGCGGCCAAAGGTAATCGCTCCAGAAGGCTCACCATAAGGCGTTCGCATCACCTGTCGATGCGATATTTCCAGATTGGTCAGTTGCGTCAGCCCCGTGCCACCAATAATCGCTAACATTTATTATTACCTTTTGGAAAATCTGCTAATCATTATCGACTCATAATAGGAAATGATGCATTCCAAAGAATTCGATTAAAGTACTTTGAAATAAAACATTAAATCAATACTTAATATTACAAATAGAATATATTACATTAATATATCTGATTCTATTTTTCCCTCGTTGCGTAAATCGCAGGTAGATTACGCCACGCGCCATGTATGTCCATGCCGAAGCCGAATACAAAACGGTCAGGTAATTCTACTCCGACAAAATCAGCACGGATCGGCTTAGCCTTTGCAATCTGTTTATCAGCAAACACAGCACTGTAAAACTTGGCGGCACCTAAATCCAGCACGCGCTGCTTAACTGCGGCCAGCGTCTCACCCTCGTCGAGTATGTCATCCACCACCAACACCACACGGCCGATTACATTTTCGCGCGGCTCCACTTTCCAGTGCAAGGTTCCGCCCTGTTGGTTACTGCCATAGCGCGATACATGCACATAATCAAAATCAAGCGGAAAAGTAAGCAACGGCAGCAACTGCCCGGTAAACACCACCGCCCCGCCCATCACTGATAGCAAGAGTGGATGGTCGTCAGTCAATGTAGCATTGATTTCCCGTGCGACGCTTATCACGGCCATCTGCACTTCTTCAGCTGAAATAATCAGCTCGGCTTGATTCAGAATATCGTTCGCCTGCTGATTAGAGAGCATTATTTGATTGTTCCCAAATAAGTGGCAAACTCTTCACTCAATTCAGGATGCTTAAGGCCGAATGCCACTGTTGCCTTGAGATAGCCCAGCTTAGAGCCGCAATCATAACGAATACCGTTAAACCGGTATGCCAGCACTTTTTCTTCCTTTATCAGCGCTGAAATTCCATCGGTCAGCTGAATTTCACCGCCCGCGCCCGCCTGTAACTGCGCCAGGTGATGAAAAATACGCGGCGTCAACACATAGCGCCCGACAACCGCTAGAGTGGAAGGCGCATCAGACGGGCTGGGCTTTTCAACAATGGCATGTACCTGCTCCACATTCTGTTCCAGATTACTACTGCTGACTATGCCATAGTGCCCGGTCTGTGAACGTGGCACGTCCTCCACGCCGAGCACGGAACATTGATAGCGCTGATATACGTCTGCCATCTGTTTAATTATGGATATATCTCCGGCGATCAAGTCATCAGCCAAAATCACCGCAAACGGTTCGTTGTGCACCACCGGCTGCGCGCATAGGACTGCATGACCGAGCCCAAGCGTTTCTGACTGGCGGATGTAGATGCAATTCACATGCTTGGGGATTACTTCTTGAACTGCACGTAACAGCTCGCTCTTGCCGCGCGCGAGAAGTTCAGCTTCAATCTCATATGCCGTGTCGAAATGGTCCTCAATAGCGCGTTTGTTACGACCAGTGATGAACACCATGTCAGTAATTCCAGCTGCCACCGCCTCTTCCACCGCATACTGGATTAGCGGCTTGTCGACTACCGGCATCATTTCCTTGGGACTAGCCTTGGTGGCGGGCAGAAAACGGCTGCCCAATCCAGCTACCGGAAATACAGCTTTAGTAATTTTATTCATTATATTTCCCCACAACTTTCCGGTTAAAGATTTTCAAAAAAAACAATTACGACTTAGCCAGAGGCTGGTGACATTTCGCTATTATTTAATAGCTTCAAAAATTGTTGTTCATCCAGCACAGCAACATTTAGCTCCTGTGCTTTGCTGAGCTTAGTCCCAGCCTCGGTGCCAGCCACCACATAATCGGTTTTCTGCGACACGCTGCCAGTCACGCGCGCGCCGAGCTTTTCCAACCTGGATTTTGCCTCGTCGCGACTCAAACTGGCAAGCGTACCGGTTAAAACGAAAATTTTAGCGTTTAAAGGCAATAACTGCACTGCTTTTTCGGCCTGCTCCGTCCACTGCACGCCAGCAGCACGTAATTGGGCAATCACCTCAATATTATGCGGCTCGGCAAAAAACGTAGTAATACTTTGCGCAACAACAGGCCCGATATCCGGTACAAGTTGCAGACGTGTTTCGTCGGCCATCATGAAATTATCCAACGTAGCAAAATGACGCGCCAGTTCTTTCGCCGTCGCCTCGCCCACATTACGGATACCAAGCGCGTAGATGAAACGCGCCAGAGTGGTTTGCTTGCTGTGTTCTATTGCATCCAGCAAATTTTGGGCAGACTTCTCACCCATCCGCTCCAGTTGGGCCAGTACCTGCAAATTCAGTTTATATAAATCGGCAGGCGTATGCACCAGTTGCTGTTCCACTAGTTGGTCAACCAGCTTTTCGCCAAGCCCCTCGATATCCAGGGCACGACGGCTGGCGAAATGCAGTAGTGCTTGCTTGCGTTGTGCCGGGCAAAACAACCCACCACTACAGCGCCATATTGCCTCGTCTGGCTGTTTGGTAACGTGTGCACCACATACTGGACAGGTCCGCGGCATATTGAATTCGCGCGCATCCAAAGGACGCCGCTCAAGTAGAATACGCGCCACTTCTGGAATGACATCGCCGGCACGACGGACGCTTACTGTGTCGCCGATGCGAATATCCTTGCGACGCAATTCTTCTTCGTTGTGCAGCGTGGCATTGGTCACCGTTACACCACCGACAAATACTGGTGCCAGGCGCGCTACTGGAGTCAATGCGCCAGTACGGCCTACCTGCACCTCAATATCCAGCACGGTGGTCAATGCTTCTTCTGCCGGAAACTTGTGCGCAAGAGCAAAGCGCGGTGCCCGCGACACATAGCCCAGCCTGGTTTGTTGTGAGATGTTATTGACTTTGTATACGACACCGTCAATTTCATAGGGCAGCTTGTTGCGCAGTTCACCAATTTCGCGATAATAAGCAAGTAACCCATCGACCCCGTGCAGAACACGACGTTCCTGAGGCACTGGCACAGACAACTTTTGCAAACACTCCAACTGCTCGGCATGCGTGTCAGGCAATGTGAATCCTTCGACCGCGCCTGCTCCATAGGCTAAAAAACTCAAGTGACGACTGGATGTAATCCGCGAATTGAGCTGGCGCAACGAACCAGCAGCAGCATTGCGTGGATTGGCAAACAGCTTGTCACCCTTGTCTGCTTGCTGGCGATTCAGCGCAATAAAATCAACCTTGAACATCAGCACCTCGCCGCGTATCTCTATAAACGGAATGGGCTTGTCTAATCTCCCTGAATCCAAGCGCAATGGAATATTCCTTACGGTACGCAGGTTTTGAGTCACATCTTCACCAACCTCGCCATCGCCGCGCGTCGCGCCCTGCACAAATATTCCATCACGATAGGTGAGTGTGACGGCCAGGCCATCAAATTTAGGTTCTACTGAATACTCTACTTCGGCCACGCCCAATGTCTCGCGGGTACGAACATCAAATGCCCGTACCTCTTCTTCATTGAAAGCGTTGTTAAGCGAAAGCATCGGCGAGCGATGAACTACTTGGGTAAAGAACTGCCGCGGCGCAGCGCCAACTCGCTGAGTGGGCGAGTCCGGCGTAACGAGTGAGGGATATTGCATTTCGAGAGTTTGCAGCTCACGAAACATTGCATCGAATTCCGCGTCGGAAATCAGTGGAGCGTCCAAAGTATGATATTGGAAATTATGTCGCTCGATTTCCCCACGCAAATACGCGATACGCTGCGGTACCGATTCACTCATCAATTAACCTAATCTGAAAGAATAATCTAGGAAAACAGCCTGCGCGCTTGGGCGCTGCCAGCAATAATGTGGCTTGCTCGCATTTCAGCCTCAACAGCAGCAATCCGCTCACGGATTAACGTAATGCTACCTTCGCTTAATGCTACATGGTGCGCGTCCACTATGGTTGCATGCAGTTCATTAGCCAGTTGTCGTGCCAAAACCACCATTTGATCAAAACCTAGTGAGGGCTGCTTCACACGTGGCACATCCAGCAACAAAGTCAGGCCGTCTACATGCAATTGGTCCAAAGTATGGTGTTGAAATGGAGTGTTGTCTTCATTGCACAGGCTGAACAGAGTATGTCCGTGCATATCATTTAAGTGGAACATACCATCCGCTTGCAAACGTAACCCGAACTGCTCAGCCACACGCGCGATATCGTTGCCTGACAATATGTGTTTATCGCTGGGCAAAATGTTAAGGCCGATAATCAGATCTACACCTGCGCAGGATTTATCCAACTCTAGCGCACGCGCAGCAGTTTCTGCCACATCCGGTAGTACCACACCGGCATGCAATTGAGCTGCAATCATTCGCGCCAACTCGCGAAAATCCATCAATTTAGCTTCACTCACCGCACCGGAGCGATTTGCTAATTGAAGTGCCAGTTTAAATGATGTGTAGGCCGATGGACTATCCGCAATCACTTTCACCCATTCGTCGCTCGCCGCACTTAAGCCGCATACATGGACGCTTTTACCAAAATCAAAGCGTTGCTGCCACAACAATGTCAGTGCATTTGCACCCACCGGGCTTTTAGGCGAAATCAATGCAATGTAATCTGTTTCCTCATCCAGCAACTCACACATAGAATCTAGCGTGTGCCCATGTTGCGACACATTGGGCAATATACTAATGGGCACGGCCTGCTCCATTTTATCGACCAGCAATTCTTCAGGCGGCATTTCTACAGCTGAGCAATACAGTGCATCCTCATGCCTATGCTTGAACGCCGCACCGAACTTGCGTCGATATTGGCGTTGCTGCCACCAATTATAAATATATATCGTCAGCACCACGGCGACGCCGATGCCGAGCAAGCTAATTTGTAGTTCACTCATATTGAGAATAATGCGGTAGATTAATTTTCTGCATGCGAGAGCACGTTACGCCGTTGTTATTGGATTATCGCAAGAGAGTTGAGAAATGGCAAAGGTCACTGAGCTTTACAGATTTCACTCTAATCAAATTTACTCTATTACCTACCGTATTAAAATGGATTCGATTATTAATATTGAAGATATTTTGGTATCAGCTTATCCGCATTTAAGTAACCACTCGAATGTACTTAATGAAGATATTTTGTCGTGAATTATTGAAATCAATATTTCAATATACTATTTAAATACACCCATAGTTAAATTTAAATTTTAATTAATTCAAAGCAATATGATTAATTTCTCTAAATTTACTTTAACTTTCTCTGGTGTTTGGGCAGCATCAATCAACATGATGCGATCTGGATGTTTCTTACAGCGCTCCAGATATGCATGCCGCACCTTCTCGAAAAAGCAATCTCTTTCCTGTTCAAAGCGATCCAGGGTTATATTTTTTGACAGTCGTTGGCGTGCCACCTCAATCGGAAGGTCAAACAACAATGTCAAATCCGGCTGAAAACTTTCATGTACCCAGCACTCCAATTGTTCCAGTTTTTCCAGCTTCATCCCCCTTCCCCCACCCTGATAGGCAAAACTGGCGTCGCTAAAACGGTCGGATACCACCCAGGTTCCCCGTTCCAAAGCTGGCTTAATAACTTGCTCGATATGTTCAAAACGAGCGGCGAACATTAACAGAGCCTCCGTTTCTACATACATGGATTGATTTAGTAGAATGTCACGCAAACATTCACCCAATGGAGTACCACCCGGTTCACGCGTTACAAGCACCTCTTTGCCGCGTTTGCGCAAAGCCTCGGCGAACCAAGCCAGATGGGTACTCTTACCTGCCCCGTCCACCCCTTCAAAGGTAATAAATTTTGCCTTATTCATATACTTTATTCCCCAACAAAATTATTTTTCATGGTTTGGTGTGCATTTTCCAGACAGCAAGCTGGCCGAAACAATCAGCACTGCACCGATAACTTCCCGCAGTTCCATTTCCTCATCAGCCAAGAAATATGAAGATACGGCTGCAAACACCAGTTCGGATAGAAACAGAACAATAGCCTGGTTGGCGGGCAGATATGTCAGTCCGTATTGCACTGCAAAACTAACAGCACATAACACCAATCCAACCAACCATAGCAACCACCACGCATCCGGCGTGATGTTGTGCAATTGCGTTATGACATGACCCTGGAACAACAGCAACACAGTGGTGAACAATATTGTGCCAAACCATACGCTGGCAACTTTGAAATTCACGCTCAGATGTTGCGTGCGACGCACCATTACATTCAACAAAGCAAAACTAATCCCCGCTGAAAGACCTATCCATTCCGCCTGATTTTGCGGCAGCGGCAAACCATGCTGCGTATCCCACAGCATAACGAACGCGCCACCCAATGACAGCGCAATAATGGCACAGCCGTAGCGATTTAATTTTTCACTGAGCAGCCAGTGCGAAAGAAATACCGTCCACAATGGTGCGAGATAGAACAGCAGTAGCACACGCATTACTTCGCCGTCCAACATCGCTAACACATAGCCAATATTAGTCCAGCCCGCGCTCGCCATCAAAACAATACTCAGCCACCCGGCAACTCTTAGCTCGCGCCATATCGGCCCCAAAAACAGCATGCCTAATATCATTGCCATAGAATAGCTAAGCAGCGTAGATAATTCGCCGCCTATACCCATATTTTGTAATGCGCGATAGGGATACCACATTAGCCCCCACACCAGCGCACCGCTCAACAGACCTATCACCGACAAAACTTTTTGTTTTGAAGCCACTCGCTACGCCTTTATAATCGTGCCTATTCAGCTTAAGCAAAAAATTATGAATCCTGATCTTGATCGTCTACAGCCCTACCCGTTCCAGAAACTCGCCAATTTATTTAGCTCAGTTACACCCAATCCAGTCTGCCGGCCTATCAGCCTGCACATTGGGGAACCAAAACATGCCACACCACGATTCATTTGTGACGCATTAAGCGCCAACCAGTCGGGACTTTCGAATTATCCCACAACCGCAGGCAGTGACACGCTGCGTGGAAGCATCGCCAGCTGGCTTGAGCAACGTTACGATCTTCCTGCACTGAATGCAAAATCACAAGTCCTGCCAGTGAACGGCAGTCGTGAGGCGCTATTTGCTTTCGCCCAAGCGGTGATTGACCGTACGTGCGACAACCCCACCGTGATTTGTCCTAATCCGTTCTATCAGATTTATGAAGG
>JAIOPT010000079.1 GCA_021413765.1 Betaproteobacteria bacterium | reverse complement strand
AACGGTATGAGCATCATTGCCCGCACCGCCGGCATCGGCCGTACTTTTGAAGAATTGCAATGGGATTTGAATTACCTATTGCAACTATGGAGTGCAATTGAAAACGCTTCTAATCTGCAAAAAGGCGCTTTCCTCATTTATCAAGAAGGCAGCTTGGTCATCCGTGCCATTCGTGACTACTACCAGCCCGACATTGGCGAAATCCTGATTGATACGCCGGATATTTATGAACAAGCCGTGCAGTTTATGAATCACGTCATGCCCGCCACAGTGGCGCGTGTCAAACTTTATAGCGACGATGTCCCGCTATTTTCGCGCTTTCAAATAGAACATCAAATAGAAACCGCATTCTCGCGTGAAGTACGTCTGCCTTCAGGTGGCGCTGTGGTGATAGACCATACGGAAGCGCTAGTGTCGGTAGATGTGAACTCAGGACGCGCTACCAAAGGCAGCGATATCGAGCAAACTGCCTTCAACACCAATCTAGAAGCCGCTGAAGAAGTAGCTCGCCAGTTACGTCTTCGCGACTTAGGTGGCTTAGTGGTAATCGACTTCATTGATATGGAAAGCCCGCGCAATCAACGTGAGGTGGAAAATCGCCTGCGTGATGCACTGCATTACGACCGCGCGCGCGTACAAACCGGAAAAATATCCCGCTTTGGCTTGATGGAACTTTCGCGTCAACGCCTGCGCCCAAGCTTGGGTGAGTCCAACCATATCCCCTGCCCGCGCTGCCACGGCACCGGCCATATTCGCGGCATTGAGTCCACCGCTTTGCATATCTTGCGTATCGTGCAAGAAGAGTCCATGAAAGAAAATACTGGCGCAGTACAAGTGCAATTGCCAGTAGAAGTCGCGACTTTCTTGCTCAACGAGAAACGCAGCGACATCCACGCCGTTGAACAACGCATGGATGTAAACGTGATTCTGATTCCCAATATCCACTTGGAAACACCTAACTACACCATCGTACGCTTGCGTGAAGACGAGACCGGCGAAAAAGAAGTCGCACGTAGCTACCAACTAGTGGAAATGCCTACCGAAACCGAAGAGAGTAGCGGCCAAAACAAACAGCAGGAAGTAAAGCCCATGCGTCAAGAGGCGGCGGTAAAAGGCATCACACCCGCGCAACCTGCTCCTGTTCGTGCAGCGGCAGCAACTCCTTCAATTTTTGGACGATTCAAATCATGGCTAGGGAGAATTACCGCTGCTAAAGAAGTTGAATCTGAAGATAGACCTAGACACCGCCCCACATCTAATCCGCGTCGTGATCGTAATGAAAGAGGAGGTCGCGGAGGTCGGGGTGGACGTGATCAAACCCAACGTAGCGGAGCTATGCCAGAACACAAACCACAAGAAGCGCGCCCACCACGTCCGCCAAGGCCAGAGCGTGAAAAAGCACCAGTGGCTGCGAACCCTAACACTGAAGTGACTACCGAGCGGGAAGATTTGCCGCAACGTAGCCGTCGCAGTCGTGGTGGCCGTGGTCGTAATCGTGGTGACCGCCCCGCACGTGAGCCATCGGCGCAAACGCCATTAGCTAATGAGAATAAGGTTCCCATGACACCAGAGATGGCCGCCACTCCAGCGCCCGTGGTTGAAAAGGTCGTAATTCCTGAAGTTCAAGTAGTGGCGCCGCCAGTGGCTGTAGAAATTGCAATCATTCCAGAGGTGCCTGCTGAGGCTCCCGCCACTAAGAAGTCACGCGCACCTGCTCGACGCAAAGCCTCGCCCAAGCCTATTGTTGCGGATCTTGCCAGCGTTGGTTTGGAAATGGTGGAAACGCATCCAGAGAAAGCTGCTGCTGTAGCTGTTGTTAAAGAAGAGCCAACGCCACGTAAAGCACCTAAGAAGTCTGCTGCTTGGCAGAAAAAAGCGGCTGCCGATAAAGCAACGGAAGAACCTTTAGTGATGGTGGAAACACAAAAGTAATCTTTAGCACTAACCAATAAAAAACCCCGCTTTTGCGGGGTTTTTTATTGGGGTTTCTACTTTGAGACTTGTTAACTCCTAGTCCACGCCGCGACCCATTCATCTAAATGGTCATGTAATAACCAATTATCAATAATGTATTGGCGCAGAATATCTCCACGTTTAGCCAACTCATCCATATCGCTAATATGTTCACGAATTGCTTTAACCCAGTTCTCTGTTGAGTTGCGAATCCTTGTTACTGGATAATCGCCTTGATATGGCAAAATATCAGTGCATATAACAGGTAAGCCTAATATGCCATATTCCAATAACCGCAAATGGCTTTTACCTTCGTTAAAAGGGTGCATCTCAAGTGGAGCCAGCGCCAAGTCTAAAGCTAACTCCTTTACCACATCTGCGATGAGTTCTAAATCCCCTGCATGTCCAACGCCTCCTACCCATCCTACTCTTGGTTTAGCGGAGGCACGTCTTAAAGAGGTTAAATCTTTCCACATGCCATGCTCAATGTAGTTTGGAACCACCACGATATCTTCATGCAAATCACGATATGCGTGCTTTAAGTACTCGGTAGAAACTACAAAGCGATGGCAATGTGTCAATGATTTTCTTAAACTACTCCCTATATCCTTTGGAATATCCTTAGCGTGTATGCTTTTCCCTGGCAAGTTAGTAATTAGATCGTCAATCTCAAATACAACAAAAGCATCACCAAATTTTCGGCATCTTGCTAAGTGCTCAAGCTGATAATGCATGACTGGGCGCTGGAATATTAAGGAATCTACTTCCAACCCCGCCAATTCACTTGGGCTAGGGAATATACCCCCACTCCAAACTTGGGCCTTACCTGATAAATTGATTTCTCGCGTTGGTGCGAGCATTCGATAGTGCCCACAACCCATGTTATCGGCATAATAGGTAAGAATCCGCTTTAATGGATGCCATTCTAAGACTTTCCAGTTAAATTCACGGCGATCTTCGATAGCAAATGGTCCAACTGTAAGAGATAGATTAGGACTGTAAGCGGGATCATGGGCGAAAGATGAGATGGATTTCTCAAATACAGACTCTCTTGATGCCAGCCTTACAACCTCTCTATCGGCTTCGGAAGGGTTTACTCCTATCCACTCAGATTTCGTTGCCGTATCACGTGTCATCACGTTAACATGGGGAGTCCAGATCAACTTGCCTCCAGCTGCACGTAAACGAGTACATAGTTCTATTGTGGAAGTTGCATCATCTACCAATGTTTCATCAAAGCCGTCCACTGCTAGGAATGACTGTAATTCCACCATCAAACAACCGGCCGCCAATGCAGAAAACTCCTGGACCAAGTGTGCGCGATTCATATAGCCAGAATTATCGTGCTTGAAATTTGCGAACGGCGAAACCCCTACCCCATCCAAACCCAGCACAACACCACCAGTGCAAACCGTGCCATCAGCTAACAATCTTCTTGGCGCGGCTGCTACCACATCGGGGCGACGGCAAAGTTGCAATAGCTCACCCGCCCAATTCTCGGACAATGCAATTGAATCATGGTGCAGGAATAGTAAATATTCTCCACGAGCCTGACTTGCCAGAATGTTATGCAATGACCCAAGTGAGCCACCGCCACTATGATGCAAGACGCGTATAAGATCATTTCCCAATGATTCCAGCCCATTTAAATAAGTGTTCAATTCTGGATTGTCTGTTTCAGTGGCAAGTACAATAATTTCAAAATTTGCACTTGAAACTTTAGTCATCAGCGACTCCAAGCACTCTTGAAGTGCTACGAGCTGGCTACCTACCGCAATCAAGATTGAAATGCCGGGAATATCCTCATACTGATAATCTATGTGAAAACTTCCAGGGAAAATTCCGGGCAGAATATTCGCAGCAATATCCTGACTATCAAAATGATGTTGAAGAGCTACAGTTGCGTTTTCTACTACCTCACCGACAGTAGCGCTATTTCGAGTTACATCTCTATGATGAAGCATATAAGGCCTGTGACCAATTACGCTGCTACCATATTTAGCAATTACTCTTAGCGCAAAGTCGTGTCGTTCAACACCTGTCAGTTCTCTGAGACCTTTAAGCTCAATAAACGCATCCGCTCTGATAAATACCGCATCCCCTAAATAAGGATAACTAAGCAATAGTTCTAAATTAAAGTCTGGTTTGAATATTGGGCTGCTTAATTTATCATCACCCTCTAAGGAATCTTCATCAACGTAGATAAATCGCCACTCTGCGTTTGTGTAAGCTCCTTCGGCGATTAAAAGCAATGCATGAGGCTCTAAAGAATCTCCCGCTGGGATAACGCTGACCCAACTCGCTGTATCTGATTCAAATTCAAACTCTAATAAATCATTGACAGCATTTACCCATGTTGCATCTTGGGCAAGAGTTTTCCAATGAAATCTATCACTTAACTCCAACCCTATAGGACAGCTCTGGTCTGACACCACTACAATACGCTTAACTTCAAAATATTGAGTCCCAAGAGATTTTAGAGTACGTATCAATTGGTTCTCTGTCACACCTAACGCATTGACCACGATGTAAAACGCCGGCTTCACTTTCCATGATGCTATGCGGGCATCAAACTGCTCGCCCTCAATCTTACTAATTCGACGCGAAGCAAGCCATGCAACGTATTCCGGGATAGACGAGTCAGGTGCAGTTGCTGTAACAACAGACTTTCTTTGCAAATCCTCGTTATCGTCATTTTGCAATATCGCCCCAAGAGGGGCTGGAGAGACACGCATATAAAACTGTAAAGAGCAAAGCTCCATTAGTTCAGTAGAATCAACCTTCTTAAGGGTAAAACGATCAAAATCTAGATCTATTGGATGGTCTGATTGGTGCTGATTGTGAAATTCTATAAGTCGACCATCCAAGCCAAAAATCAAGTCGTGTCGTTGATAACCTGTTTCCCTTACGAATCGATTAAACTCTTTTAGAGTAAAAAATCTAACGTGCGTAATATCCAGTAGTCCGGCTGAGTCATAGTGCCAATATCCCTTGCACAAGTCTTCCATGAGTGCCAAATTACGTACATTTGGGATGCTAATAATAACTTGGGCGTCAGCAGATAAATACGGCTTGAGCTTCACCATTGTCGACCATGGGTTATACATGTGCTCTAGCACATCAGCCAAAATAACAGTATCAATAGAACCCAAGCCAATACCATGCTCTGGGAAATTAAAGTCATCAAATGCCCCTACCAACACTTGATCTGCAATTTGTTTTGCGGCATTTGCAGCAGAGCGACTCAATTCAATACCTATTGCCTTTGATTCAGGATACCGTTCTTTTATTAATCGAAGAGTTGCACCAGCACCACAACCAATATCCAGAGCCACTCTTGGCGCATGCGCAAACATATCAACCAGATGTGTTCTTGGCACCTCGTGGTATTGGCTGACTTCCAATTCCTCAACATCTAAATATTGCTGCCAGATATATTTATTTTCACTGGACCGCAACATTTTCGCCATTAATTGCGCTGCACGTTCAGCACATTTCCCATCTCGCCCAAAAGAATATCGATTCAGTGCACTTTGGCTTCTCTCAACACATTTTTTTCTTAATTGTTCATTAGTAAGCAGCGCTGAAAGTGCCCCTGCAAGCTCTTCACCTTCGACTTCCAGCACTCCTGAATCCGCATCAAAACTAGGGCCTAAGGTCAATCCAGTAGAGTTAAGTAAATTAATTGCAGGCACTTCAGCCATCATGGCCTCTATGCAAAGATTCGAATCTATTGCAACCAGCAAATCAGAAGAGATAACAAATGCTTCTGCATCCTCAGTTGCATGATGCACAAGTGTTGGATTCAGGTTGTTTTCAATCAGTAGTTGATTAAATCGTTGCTGACCAAATGAGCTATTTTCTGCACGATCTTTGACTACAGCCTGAAATTTAAGACCTTGTTGTTGCAATGTTCCAAGGGCTTTCATAAACGCCCCTAAGGTATTGCCATATATAGACTCATCCACCAAACCAGAGAAATAGTGTCCCCATATTGTGCCAAATGTAATGAGGGGCAGATCTGTAAGATGATACTTCTTGAACAATAATTCTTTTACTTGGCCTCGCTGTTGTATCAACTTTGGATAATGATCCCATGCGGGATTGCCAGTAACAATCATTCGATCAGCTGAAACACCAATTTCAGCATACGACTCTGTGCCGCGCTCACTGAATACTGCCGCAACGTCAGCAAATAAGCCCTTATGTACGGTATATGCCTTACTGATAAGGGTTCCATGTGCCACTAATAAGCTAGGTATTCCATGCGCTTTAGCCCACAAACATAATGTCTTGCTCGTTGTTGTAACATCCTCATTCACAACGGCCAGTTGCAAATCATATAAAGCACGTATTTTTTCTAATACAGACAAGAAATGGATAGCCCCCGTAGAGTAAATCTTAAAGTTATCCAATACCGTGTTTGTTAAATTCGTGACCGGGAATGACCACTGCTTACAAAATCCAGTCCACTCTTCGCTATCTTTCAAAGTTGCTGCATCAAGGTTTGTTTTGGCAATCAAATCATCAGCAGCTTTGGTTTCATCTGGTGTTAAAAAACCTTCTAAAATAAAAGTTTCAATACCATTCTCAGTCAAGATTTTTAATAACTCCTGCGTCGCAGAAGTGCTTGGTAGAAATATAGTTACATCAGGGTGCGCTGCTGCAAATTGCAACAACACGTCATTGTTACGTTCCCAAAGGGCAGCAATGATTGCACTTTTTTTCATGAGCGCTGTCCTTTAAATATTCCAAAATAGGACACTAAAATGTCCGGAAAAAGTGTGTACACCAAGGCTTGACTCATCTCTACCCCAGCAATATTGATGTTGCCTCTGTGTGTAAATTTTGTCCAACTCTCAGCCACCTGCATGGTAATGTCATCGGCATGTTCTGCAACAAGCCAGTTTTTCATGATCTCTGCGGACTGAGGATCAAGATAACTTTCCAATATTCCATGACCATATATATTCATGGCTGGCTTAAGAATGCGATAAAGCAAATAACGGCTTCTAATATGCTTGGCGCCAACATTAAGCTGCAGTTTGAGTTCGGCAGCATCCTGACCGGAATACTCGGCAAATCTTTCTAGAGTCATTCCTTCACGTAACATTTTATTGCAATCGTCATTCCGCGTTTTCCAAGCAGAATTAGCCGCAGCATTTGCACGTTTTTCTAGCACCACCATCAATTTCCCACTTACGGCACTCGTGAGATGCGCCAAAAAATTTCGCTCTAGGAATAGTGCAAAATCAAGCATAGATTTATCTTCTGCAAGCCAAGTTAAAAGTCTTTCCCAACGTTTTTCACCATCTAAGGTAGGACGAATAAATAAATTACTGTCCGTACCTGACATAAAGCCACGGTAAGGAACTACTGCCTTAACTGTTAATCCCAAATGATCCGCTTCTTCAATCAAGTCGTTTACCTTGATGCGAAGATTGAAAGTCGTATAGTTATCATCCTGAGGAAGCACGTCCTGTTCATTTATGATTTTGCCCGTGGCAGCACAGTTGTGATCTAGTGAGTAAACGTCAAAAACGACCGTACCTCCATCATTGGCTTTCGATACCCAGTGCGCAAGAATTTCACGCCAATTGGGGAAATGAGTCATGACATTTAGAGCCATCACTGTATCAAATTTACCCTCAGCTACCGGCACATTGCGCACATCGCCTTCAAGCAAGGTAATGGGCGTACTCCCTGCCTGACGCTGCGTTTCGTCCAGCATTGCACGCGAACTATCAACACCTGTTACCTCAAATCCGTTCCTTGCTAACGGCAAAGATGCACGTCCAGTGCCTATGCCGATATCGAGAAGTGTTTTTCCTTTCGCGAACTGCTCGCAATAACCAATTTCAAGCAAATTATTGAGTAACACTGTTCCCGATTGCTCTACCATGCGCCCGGCATACCAAGCCACCATAGTGGGGTCTTTCCAAGCATCGGTTTTAAATTTGATTAGATTATCTGTTGCGCTCATGGTGTTCTCACTTTTTAGAATTTCTACTTTCTCTCACAACAATGCCCAACTGCAAAAAAGAGTCTGCAGTTGGGCATATTGTGTATGACTACGGCATCAATACGTAAAACTTTTGCTTTAATTCAATAAGTCCCAAGAGAGCGCCGTACCACGCTTAATCTCACATACCGCTTTCTTACCTAAAATAAGCTCTTTATATTTGGTTGCTAAACCAAGTCCAGGGCGAATTGCACGGACATTCTCAACACTAAAAATATCCCCAACCTGCATATCTGCAACCACGTAAAGTGAACGTCTAAAAGCTAGGCTTTTCTTTTCTGCTTCTGTCACCCCATAGCACACAGCACCTAATGACTGCCAAGCACGGTGAGTTTCATCCACCAACTGTCTCAGTTCAGCAGGCTCTAATGAAAATGCCGAATCAACACCTCCATCAGCACGGCTCAGAGTAAAGTGCTTCTCGACTACACTGGCTCCCAATGCTACCGCTGCAACAGCACCCCCCACGCCCATGGTATGGTCCGAAAGCCCAACCTCGCAGTCAAACAGCTGGCGCAAATGGGGGACTGTTCTTACGTTAGAGTTTTCCGGAGTCGCCGGGTATGTGCTGGTGCACTTGAGCAGTACTAAGTCACGGCAGCCAGCCTCACGCGCAGCGCGTACTGTCTCATCCAGCTCCGCCACACTTGCCATGCCGGTGGAGATGATGATGGGTTTACCTGTTGCGGCGACTTTACGAATAAGGGGCAAATCAGTATTCTCGAACGAGGCGATTTTGTAGCACGGTACGTTCAATGACTCTAGGAAGTCGACCGAAGTGTCGTCGAATGGGGTACTGAAACCTATCATCCCTTTCTCTTGGCAGCGTTCGAAGATAGGTTGATGCCATTCCCACGGGGTATAAGCTTGCTGGTAGAGCTTATATAGGGAAGTACCCTGCCATAGGCTTTTAGGGTCGGCGATGAAAAATTCGTTGGTATCCAGATCCAGAGTCATGGTATCTGCGGTATAAGTCTGTATCTTCAGCGCATGGGCACCACTGACTGCTGCTGCATCTACTATCGCCAATGCGCGCTCAAGAGACTGGTTATGATTACCTGACATCTCGGCAATCACAAATGGTGGGCTATCCAGCCCAATTTTTCGCTCAGCTATAGTGAAACCAGTCATCGTTCTATTCGTTTCGTAACGCCAATTCGTAGGTCTTAAAAAGTTCACCGAAACCAGCTCGTTCAAACATTCGAACAGATGCCGGATTATCGGGTCTCACAGTTGCTCGCAGCTTTCTCACATGCACTAGATGTTTTTTTACCCAATCCACACCCTCTGCCAACATAGCAGAGCCATAGCCCTTACCTATCAAACATGGGTCGGTATATATAGAAACCTCGGCAACATTCTGTGAGATGTCGAAGCGTAACACACCAACCGGCAATTCGGCGTCCTGCGCGATGAGGATACGCCTTTCCTCTTGCTGGATGGCGCGCTTAAACCAGATCAAATGATCTTCCCAAGTAATCTCTCTAGGGTCGTGAGAGACTTTCCGTACTGATTCATGATTGCGCCAAGCAAATACCATGGCAGCATCAGATTCAGCAGCTAGTCGCAAGACCACTTTCATCTTCTTACCCTCGCCATCAGCCTCTCAGTGACTCGATTAGCGCCTTTGCCATCCACCATGCCAGCAGCCTTGAGCGACATATTCCTTATCTTGGTAGGATCTGATAACAGGCTGGATATCGCGCGTACCATATCCACCTCCGCCACATCAGTCGAGATTCCCAAGCCTACCGCCACGCCCAATTGGTCTAACTGCCTCATATTCTCCCGCTGATTATCTGCCACAGCTACTAACAACGCAGGTAATTTCATCGCCAAACGCTCCCAGGAAGCAACTCCCGCAGCGCCTAAGGCCAGATCCGCTTGTGCCATGAGCATCGCCATATTATTCACTTGGCAGTGAAAATGCACGTTCGGCATGGCTAGGCACCTTTGCTCTAGCCGCTCTCTTTGCTGGTTGCCTGATCCAACTACCACATCAATCTGGATATCACTCAAATCCAAATTCTCTATGGCATCAATGACCTTTTCAGTCTCGTTAGTAGGGTCACTCCCCCCAAAAAAGACTAGTACGCGACGAATCTGTCCACTCCGCACTTCAGTTCTGGTCACCTGGAATTCCCCTCTAAGCAAGGCATAGTATGGGCCTAAGAGCAATTCTGTAGCTGGTGGCACTAGGGTAGCATATTGATCAGAGGTGCTCAGGTTCTGGTTGAGCAGGATGTCGCAATCATGCCGCTGTTTAGCCATATCGTCGATGGCCAAAATGTAGCTAGCGACAGAACGTAACTGGTTTTCCCATATTGTATCGAGCTGGTAATGGTCTACCACTAGCCAATCAGGGCGAAAATCATGCAGAGAATTCAGGCAAGCCTTGGCATCACCAGCCCAATCCATTGTTTCCAGCTGCTTGGCTGGGTATCCGCATTTCTCTATTTGTTCCAATAAGTTACCTGGAAGTGTTCTACACAGGAATAGTACCTCCGCGCCCTTATCTCGCAGGGCATCAGCAAGTGCCAAGCAGCGCATCACATGACCTGCGCCCATCGTCGTTGAGGCATCGGCACGGATAGCGACCCGCATCAGTCTTGGCAAACCCCTGGCTTAGGCATGAACGACACCGGCTGCTAACAGTGCCTCGGCCTGATGCAAATCGGCTGCGGTATCGATATCTACCGAACGCTGCCAAGGCATGACATAGGCATAGAGAGGTTGGGCGACATAGCTCTGTTCTCGCTCGAATGCAGGCACATCAAGGATATGCAGTGCCCCATTGGGGCGGTAAGCAGCAGGCATCTCCTGCGACTTGCGTCCAAAGTATTCTGGGAACCAGGGAGTGGTAATGTCATTTTCGATACGCATCGCCGCAAATGGCGTATGGCTGAATTCGGATACGCTCATCAGGAATTCCGCCTTCTTTTCAACGAACATATGGTGAGCCGCACGAATGTCTTCAGCATTACGGAATGGCGAAGTAGGCAGGAATATCATCAGGGTGTCATACTCTGCACCCTGAGAGCGCAATACATCCAAGGCATGCAAGGCGACCTGCACCACCCCCGCCGGATCCTTGGCGAGTTTTTCCGGACGCATCAGGGCTTCCACCCCCAGTTTTGCCGCGACTTGGGCAACTTCGCCGTCTTCTGTTGAAACAATCAGGCGGTCACACAATCCGCTGGCGCGCACTGCATCTACCGTCCAAGCCAACAAGGGTTTGCCGCCCAAAGGCAAAATATTTTTGTGCGGCAACCGCGTGGAACCTCCTTTGGCAGGAATCAGCCCCAGTATGGACATCACAAGACTCTGAACTTGATACTCTGCTTATTTAGTGAAATGTCATCCAGCGGCAAGGGTGGATTTTTAAGGTTGTAATAGAGGTGGCGGTTCTCTGGTGCAAAAGTACGATCTGCGGATTGAACTACACGCTGCACTTCTTCACTCTGCGTGATGGGATGGCGAAAAACGGCGTCTTGGGCTTCCCATTCGCCCGCTGAATTTCTCGCCCAGATAGCAGGGTCACGCTGGCTATCTACCAAAGCGTAGAACTCTTTCTTGGTGAATCCCAAGAAATCGCAATAGTTCTGCAAAGTCGAGGGTTCGCGAGCATCGTAATAGCGCACCATCTCCATGCCTTCTTCACGGGTCATGCGTCCATGACGTATTTCCATGCTGGCATCGTCTGTAGCGCGGCCATAGCCGAACTTGAGATATTTCAAGTAATCATGCACATCATTAGCGTGGTCCTCAATCTTGGCGTAAAGATTGAATGTGCGATCACGTTCATATGCCACTGGAGAGAAGTTCCACTCGCGCATCATGCTCTCGCCCTGCTCTTTGGCATCCCAAGTATAAAAATTGGAAAGATAGATACCGCGTACCTCAGTTTTCTCAATTTCTTCGTCAGTCGGGTAAATATAAGGTCCGACATCGTTCAGCGTGATGCCTCCCTTGCCTATTAGATCATGGGGTTCATAGCCACGCATATCATGCTCTTTGCGCGTCCAACGTGTAAATTCCACGAAATCCTCCAAGGACACGATACCCGTGAGTTCGGCGAACCCATGTTCACCCCAAATAATCAATGGAATGTTGTATTTGACGGCCACTTGAAACGGAAAGGTACGAATGCCCGCATGATAGTGCCAGGTGAGGTCTCCAACCGTTTCCAGCATATAACGTGACACACGACGCACAGAATCCAGTCCTGCTGTGTAGCGTATGGCATCACAGCCAGACTTTTGCAGGAGATTCTCTAGATTACGCAACCCAGCAGGAGAATTGTAAGAGTGGTTAAAAGTGACCAGTAGTGGGTTCATCCCATACTTCTTGGTCATCAACCACACCTGGAAGTGCGAGTCTTTACCGCCGGAGACAGGAATAATGCAGTCATGACTGTTACCCCGCGCCTTGGCCATATCCTTGGCTTCTTGCAGAATCTGCTCCAACATCTTCTGGCGCTCTTCCCAGTTGATCTCCAGAGTCTTCCGGCTCTGATGGTAACGGCAACCGCTGCACACCCCCTCATCATCAAAAATGATAGTAGGTCTGGCATTTTCCGGGTACAAACAACGTGCACAATATCGCATCTTGGTGCTCTCTAAATTAAATTCATTCGGCGCGCATTAGCACGCCAGCTTCAATCAAATATTTTTTGGCTTTTCGCGCACTGTGTTCTGTATAGTGGAATTGGTTAGCCGCTGCCACTGCCTGAGCCCCAGCTTCCAAACCTTGAGGCAAATGGTGCCATTGGAACACACCGCCAAAGGCAATCACAGGAACCTCTACCGCACGGCAAACTTCGCTCAGCACTGGAAGATTATAGCCCTTGCGATTACCGTCATGGTCTATGGAATTGAAGAAAATCTCCCCTGCCCCATTAACTACGGCCTGTTTTGCCCAATCTTGAGCTGAAGCTCCCGTATCGCGTAAGCCACGGTCTACCCAGACGGTGGTATGCCCATCTTCTCGTAATTTCACATCGATAGATGCAACGATGCATTGCCGACCATAACGTTCTGATAACTCCAGAGCCAATGCAGGGTTATCCGCAAATGCTGTATTCAATACCAGCTTATCTGCGCCGGTACGCAACAGGCGCTCTGCATATTCGGCATCGTCCACCCAGCCGCCAGCCGAAATTGGCACGAAGCATTCGCGCGAAATGCGCTCCAGTGTTTCAGCGAATTGATCGCGTGATTCACGCTCACGTGCCACATTCAGTACCACAATCTCGTCCACCGCCCACTTATTGAAGCATTCTATGGCATGAACAGCATCATAGTGGATAGCATTGGTATGTTTGAATTTAACACTCTGTACCACCTGGTTGTTACGTACAATCAGCACCGCAATGAGCCGCTTTTTTAACATACTCGGCCCTCAACGAAGTTTTTCAGCATTGCCAGCCCTACGCGCTGACTTTTTTCCGGGTGGAATTGCAAACCGCAGACATTATCATGGGCAATCATGGCGGCGAATGGCTGACCATAGTCAGACCAAGCCAAGACATCAAGAGGATCGTCGCATTCCACTCGGTAACTATGTACAAAATACACATCTGGACTGCCACTCAAGTCGGTCAATACGCCATGCGGCCTGGTGAATTCCAGATTATTCCAGCCGATATGGGGGACTTTGACTTTCAGGGAGGCAGGGAATAAACGGACATGCGCGTCGAACCAACCCAAACCATGATGCACACCACCCTCTTCCGAGGTTTTGCACATCAACTGCATGCCTAAACATATCCCCATTACTGGCTTGCCTGCGTTGACTTGTTCGGTCAATGCTTGACCTAAGCCTGAGGATTCAAGACGACGCGCCGCGTCACCGAATGCACCAACTCCTGGCAAAATGAGTTGCTCATAACCTGCCAATGCTTCGGGAGTATCTACCAGTACCGGCTCTCCGCCCACTGCAACGATAGCATTGGCAACAGAATGTAGATTACCCATGCCATAGTCAACTATGGCAATTTTGTTGGTCATATTTAACTCTTAGGGGTAAGAAGATGATCCAGCTGAACTACACTACCGGCCGCCAAATCATCACGGAAAGTGTAGTTGCAAAGCTCTTCATAGCGATCTGGCGCAATACCAGTCCCCGGGCGGCGGAACTCTACTGTCACATCGCCCAAACGTTGCCCGCGTTTAGCATTGGAAACAACATATAGACTGCGGCGAGCCTTGAGTCGTTTGACCAATTCCTGCTCATGCAGGACACGACGGTTGGAGCCCAGCGCCGTCTCAACCTCGCGAATAACCTCAATAAAGCGGTTCATTTCGTGCGGTTCTAAGGAAAATATATGCTCAACACTGCGTGTAGTCCGGTCTTCAGTGATGGTTTTCTCAAGCAGGTTAGCACCAAGAGCAACTGCTGCAACATCCATCTCCCAACCCGGTGTGTGGTCTGAAAACGCCACAGGGAATGAAAACATCCGTTTCAGCGTGGGAATGATGTTCAAATTAATACTGTTCAAACGCGCAGGATACCCAGACGGACATTGGTGAATGATGATGTTTTCATTACCTTCACTGCGGATTACGTCCACAGCCGCCTCCACCTCGCCCAAGGACGAGCTGCCCGTATCCAGCTGTACACACATCCCGGTACGTGCCACCTGGCGCAGAAGCGGAAAGTGATTGACATCACCAGAAGCGATCTTGATGGAGTCGCAATTCAACTCCACCAACAAAGCGATATCCTCTTCAAAGCCAACCGTGGCAAAAAAAGCCAAATCCAGACTATCGCAATACTTTTTGAGCTTGCGCCATTCATCCTGCGTCATGCAACGACGGCACAGGATGTCATACAAAGGCTCTTCTATCATTTCCATCGCACCAGTATTGCGATCTACCAGCACCTCATAAGGAAACAACATTTTTCGATCAGCAACTAATCTGTCAGGGTCAAAAATCTGAAATTTAACTGCATCTGCACCTGCATCCGCCGCCATCTTTACCAGGCGTTTAGCCGATTCCAGACCATCATGCGTTGGGCCTGCCTCGTAAGTAATGAAACAAGGTTCGCCATCGCCCACTTTACGTTTGCCAAAAGTAACCATTACGTCTCCTGTTGAATTGCTGCGCGCAAAGTTTCCACCACATAGGCTTGTTCATCGGCTTGTAGCGCGGGGAACATTGGTAAGGAAATTGCGCGCTGATAATAAGTCTCGGCTATACGAAAATCACCCGTCTTAAAGCCCAGCTTTCGATAATAAGGTTGTGTGTGGACAGGTATGTAATGCACATTCACCAAAATGCCTGCTTCGCGCATCTTTTTAAATACTGCCGCCCGCAAATCAGGATTATTCAATTGAATCACATACAAGTGCCAAGCTGACATCACATCAGGATGCCGCCAAGGCGTAACTAAGGGCAAGTCGGCCAAAGCACGATCATATTCGTCGGCAATTTCGCGCCTACGCGCAATAAAATTATCTATGCGCCGCATTTGGCTAACACCCAAAGCCGCTTGGATGTCGGTGATACGATAGTTATAACCTAGCTCTATCTGCTCATAATACCAATCGCCATGAGAAGGATTTTGCATGTATTCTGGCTGGCGCGTAATGCCATGCGAGCGCAGTCGCACCAATTTTTCGTACAAATCGTGCCGATTAGTCAGCACCATACCGCCTTCACCCGTGGTGACGATTTTCACCGGATGAAAACTAAACACGGTCATGTCGGCATGCAAACCACTGCCTACTTTGCGCCCTTGATATTCTCCGCCGATAGCATGAGACGCGTCTTCAATCACCGTTACACCATACCGGTTTGCAAGTTGCCGAATGCTCGCCATTTCACAGGATTGCCCGGCAAAGTCCACAGGAACAATCACCTGCGGCAAACGCCCCTGCTGCTCTGCCCGCTCCAGTTTCTCTTCTAGCAAACGGACATCCATGTTGAGACTCTGTGGATCTATATCAACAAAATCCACCTCACCCCAGCAATAACGGGCGCAATTGGCGGATGCCACAAAAGTATTAGGAGAAGTCCACAGCGAACGCCCAGGCCCCACGCCTGCAGCCAGACAAGCAATATGTAATGCCGCTGTAGCACTGCTAACAGCAACGGCATACTTGGCCCCACAGTAATCTGCTACAACTCGCTCAAAGCACTCAATTGCCGGCCCTTGGGTGAGCCAGTCAGAACGCAGCGTTTCAATTACCGCCAGCGCATCTTCATCCGAAATGGATTGGCGGCCGTAAGGGATGGTTTTCATTCGTTCACTAGGTTGCGTAATTCGGGTACCGTGAGGAAATGGGGGTTAATACCAGAGCTATATTCAAAGCCCTGCTCTACCGGCTTGCCTTCTTCGCCAATCTGGTTGCGCGAGTAGTCAAAATCTTCGGTAAAAATAATCGTCGGACGAATAACATAATGATCATGAAACTCCAGGGTGAGATGGGAATCATCCTGAGGACACATGACTTCGTGCAATTTTTCACCAGGACGAATACCGATAATCTTCATCGTGGCACCAGGTGCCATCGCCTCTACCAAATCCGGCATACGTGAGGAAGGGATCTTTGGCACAAATAATTCGCCCCCCTGCATACGCTCAAAACCTTTAATCACAAAATCCACACCTTGCGTCAAAGTAATCCAGAAACGTGTCATACGCGCATCGGTGATAGGCAGTTCACGCGCGCCCTCTGCGATAAGTTTTTTGAAGAATGGCACGACAGAGCCACGTGAGCCGACCACATTGCCATAGCGTACCACTGCAAAACGGGTCTGATGTCCGCCAGCAATGTTGTTTGCAGCAACGAACAACTTATCAGAAGCCAGTTTGGTAGCGCCATAAAGGTTAATCGGGCTGGCAGCTTTATCGGTAGAAAGCGCAATAACCTTCTGCACACCTTGGTCCAACGCTGCAGAGACTACATTCTCAGCGCCGTAGATGTTGGTTTTGATACATTCGATAGGGTTGTATTCCGCGGCAGGCACTTGTTTTAACGCCGCGGCATGCACCACGTAGTCAATGCCACGCATAGCTTGTGTCACACGTTCTTTATCGCGCACGTCGCCAATAAAATAGCGCATAGCGGGCGCATTAAAGTCTTGCTGCATTTCGTACTGTTTGAGTTCGTCACGTGAAAAGACAACAACACGGCGCGGCTTATAGCGTTCAAGCACGGTACGGATGAATTTTTTACCGAAAGAACCGGTACCGCCTGTCACTAAAATAGACTTGTCATCAAACATGTGCGACTGCTCCATTCATGCTGAAAATTCAAACAATTGGCGGAAGCGGTGAGATTCGAACTCACGAACGGTTACCCGTTGCCGGTTTTCAAGACCGGTGCAATCGACCACTCTGCCACACTTCCAAAAACCTGCTTACCACTTAAGTCAGCCGTGATTCTAGCACAGCCGTCTAGTCTGGCTCTACGGGCAGATTGGGAAATAGCACTTCGTTATAACCAAAGTTTCGCAAGTCTTGAATCCGCATCGGGTAAAGAATACCGTCAAGATGATCGCATTCGTGCTGCACTACTCTGGCGTGAAAGCCTTGCACAGTGCGGTCTAGAGCAATCCCCATCGCATCAAAACCGGTATATCTAAGCCCTGTGTAGCGTGGCACCAAACCACGCATGCCGGGAACGGACAGACAGCCTTCCCATGCCTCGTCTTTTTCATTGTCAAGCGGCGTTAACACAGGGTTGATGAGTACGGTATCGGGGATACTGGCGGCATCAGGATAACGTGGGCTATCAAAACCGCCGAATATCACTAGTCGTAAACTGACACCGATCTGTGGTGCCGCCAGACCAGCGCCACTCAAGGCCGCCATGGTATCGCGCATGTCTTGTATCAATGCATGCAACTCTGGCGTATTGAATTCGGTGATGGGAGCAGCCTTTTCTAGCAGCAGTGGCTCGCCCATCCGCAACACCGCCCTAACTGCCATGAATCGCTACCAACTGCGCCAACACTTTGCGTACCCGCACCATAGCATCTGCCAGCACCGAATCTATATCCTGATAGCGAATCCCATGTTGGCTAGAGGCGCGTCCGGCGGCGTGATTGGCGACCACGCAGATAGCCGCATAGTGCAAATCAATCTCGCGTGCCAAAGCGGCTTCCGGCATGGCGGTCATACCGACGATAGTCGCGCCATCGCGCTCTAAACGGTTGATCTCAGCAGCGGTTTCCAAACGTGGTCCTTGCGTAGTTGCATACACCCCTCCATCCACAAATGTTTCGCCTGAGTCATGTAACGCGCGCATACACAAATCGCGCAAGTTGGATGAATAAGGCTCGGTAAAATCAATATGTTTGACGGGATGCTCTGTGACTTCATCGGCATAAGTGCTTTTCCGTCCCCAGGTGTAGTCTATGATCTGATCCGGCACGACCAAAGCACCCGGAAATAAGCTCTCATGAATACCACCCACAGTGGCAATAGACACCACGTCCTTTACGCCCAAATCATGCAGCGCCCATAAGTTGGCGCGATAATTGACCAAATGTGGCGGAATGGTATGTCCGTGGCCGTGACGCGCGATAAATACCATTTCCTTGCCCGCGATGTGCCCAAACACCAATGCTCCGGATGGCTCACCATAGGGAGTACGCACCACTTGTTTATGAGTGATTTGCAAAGTTTCCAACTGTGTCAAACCACTGCCACCAATCACACCTAACATAGCTGCATATCCCCATAAAATTTGTCGAATTGTAACGTAAATCGCCCTATACTCCTCACGTGGACCCTCACCAATACTGTCAGGATAAAGTCGCGGCTAGTGGCTCTAGCTTCTATTACAGCATCCTTTTTCTGCCCAAACCACGCCGACAAGCCATCACCGCGCTATATGCCTTTTGTCGCGAAGTGGACGACATCGCAGACGAATGTGCCGACCCCAACACTGCCCGCGTCAAACTCGCCTGGTGGCGCAATGAAGTCATCAATCTGTTTGAGGGAAAGCCGCAGCATCCAGTGAGCCATGCGCTAGCCCCCGCCATCAAAGACTACCAACTGGATGAGGCGCTATTTCATGAAATCATAGACGGCATGGAAATGGACTTGGATCAAAGTCGCTATGCCGATTTCAAAGAGTTAAATCTTTATTGTTATCGCGTGGCCAGTGTTGTGGGGCAGCTTTCGGCGGTGATTTTTGGCTACACCGAGCGCCAAACCTTAAAGTACGCGCATGATTTAGGGTTGGCGTTCCAGCTCACCAACATCATCCGAGACATCGGCGAAGACGCACGACATCCTGCACGGACACGAAACCGAAAATGTCCGCAAATTACTGGAATTCCAGATAGACCGCGCCAATCAAGCGTATGAACGTGCATTAAGTACCCTTCCACAAGCCGACCGTCGCGCACAGCGTACCGGCCTGATGATGGCGGCGATTTACCGCACGCTACTCGACGAGATCAGCCGAGACGGCTGCGAAAAGGTGCTGAATCAACGCATCAGCCTCACCCCGCTACGCAAGTTGTGGCTAGTCTGGAAAACTTGGGTATTCGCCTGAGCTTCGTCGTAGGCCGCATTTCTGATAAGCTTGAGTCATGAAGTTGCCACCACCTCCTGCTTCGATACGCCTTGTTGCACAAGGCACTCAGCACGAACGCGGTGGAGTTAACCCGTTCGCCCTGAGTAGCTCGCCAAGCGAGCGTATCGAAGGGCTTCACAAAACTTAACGAGAATGTCATTGATGAACCCACAACTGCATGATTTTCTAATCCACTGGGGCGTGATGAGCCTGTCGCTATGGGTCGCCAGCGGCGTATTCAATGGTTTGGAGTTCGAGAATAAGGCGTCGCTGCTGATTTCGGCACTGATGCTAGGCTTCGCCAACGCCCTCCTGCGCCCTATCCTCATCGTGCTGACCCTGCCGCTGACCTTTTTGACGCTCGGGTTTTTCCTGTTGGTCATCAATGCGCTGATGATCCTGCTGGTCGCCAAAATCGTCAAAGGATTCAAGGTTTCCAGCTTTTGGACGGCGTTCTTTGCCGCGATTTTTATTGCCGCGTTCAGCTTCTTCATTGAACTCATGCTGCCGGGGAGCGGTACGCCCATCCTTATTCCCAGCGGGTCAACTATCAGTACTTAAGCTTTTCAGCGGTGAGATTTATTTTGATTTCGCCTCTAGCTTTAGGGATTTCCTTAATTCAGGCGTCATTCCAGTAAAAATACGACTGTAGATCTGTTTTTGATCTTTTGGAGAGAAAATGACCTTCTGGCCCGGATCATATTTCAAAGAAGCACCCCCAATCACTTTTC
>JAIOPT010000078.1 GCA_021413765.1 Betaproteobacteria bacterium | reverse complement strand
GTCATCTGGTGAACCCACTTGTTCAATGTTGCCTTTGTTCATTACTACGACGCGATCCGCCACTTCCAGCGCTTCTTCCTGATCGTGAGTGACGAACACGCTGGTAACATGGAGCTCGTCATGCAAGCGGCGTAACCAGCGGCGTAGTTCTTTGCGGACCTTGGTATCCAGCGCGCCGAATGGTTCATCCAGCAGCAGGATCTGTGGTTCAACTGCTAATGCGCGTGCCAAAGCGATGCGCTGCCGCTGGCCACCAGAAAGCTGTGTCGGATAACGATCCGCCAGCCAATCGAGTTGTACCAGTTGCAACAGTTCATGCACGCGGCGCTTTATCTCGGTTTCGTTGTGGCGCTCCTTTTTCGGTTTCACGCGGAGACCGAATGCAACATTTTCGAACACTGTCATGTGGCGGAACAGTGCGTAATGCTGGAACACGAAACCAACATTGCGCTCACGTGCATCGCGCTGTTCAATGTCCTTGCCATGAATAAATATTTTGCCGGAATTCTGTACATCCAGTCCGCCGATAATGCGCAGCAACGACGTTTTGCCACACCCGGAAGGACCCAATAACGCAAGCAATTCGCCGCTATTAACCTCGAGATTGATATTGTTTAGCGCAGTAAAATTGCCGAACTGCTTATTCAAATTTTGAATAGTGATGCTCATTCCGTTTCTCCATGAGGAAGTCTGTCGCCATTGCTCTTGACCTTAAATTCGACGATCGACTTGGCGAATAACGTAACCAAAGCTAATAAGGCCAACAGTGAGGCCACGCTGAAAGCTGCAACAAAATTGTATTCGTTGTAAAGAATCTCTACGTGCAGCGGTATGGTGTTGGTCATACCTCGAATGTGCCCGGACACCACTGACACCGCGCCGAATTCACCCATCGCACGGGCATTACATAGAATAACGCCATACAGCAGACCCCATTTGATATTGGGCACGGTGACGCGCCAAAAGGTTTGCCAGCCGGAAGCGCCTAGCGATACCGCCGCTTCTTCTTCATCTTTGCCTTGTGCCTGCATCAGCGGAATTAACTCACGTGCAATGAATGGAAAGGTAACGAAAACAGTGACCAACACGATGCCCGGTACAGCAAAAATAAGCTGGATGTCATGTTCCTGCAGCCACGGTCCGAACCAGCCTTGCGCGCCGAACAGTAATACATAGATCAGGCCGGACACTACCGGGCTGACAGCAAACGGCAAATCAATCAGTGTGATCAATACACTTTTTCCGCGAAATTCGAATTTGGCTATAGCCCAAGCCGCTGCGACACCAAACACCAGGTTGGCTGGCACTGCAATAGCCGCCGCAATCAAGGTTAATTCGATAGCAGACCACGCATCTGGGTCTTGCAATGCTGCCCAGTAAAGTGCCCAGCCTTTGCCCAGCGCTTCGTAAAACACAGCAAATAACGGTATGCCGAGAAAAAGCAACAGATATGACAGCGCAACAGTGATGAGCACCAGCGTCACTGCTTTGGATTCATGTGTGGCGATTTTTCGATTGTTGATCAATTGATGAGGTGAAGACATTATCTAATTTCCCGGCGGTTGCTCCACCACTGCAAGCCATTGATAGCCAATAGCAGGAAGAATGAAATTATCAGCATGAGCAAGGCAATCGCCGTGGCACCGGCATAATCGTATTGCTCGAGTTTGGCGACGATCAGTAATGGTGCGATTTCTGAAATGAACGGCATGTTGCCCGCAATGAAAATGACTGAGCCATATTCACCAATCGAGCGTGCGAAAGCTAGTGCGAAACCAGTCAACAAAGCTGGATATATTGAAGGAAAAATAACCCGACGAAATACATCCCAGCGACTTGCGCCCAAGCTCGCGGCTGCCTCTTCTATTTCGGCCTCAACATCAGCCAATACAGGCTGTACCGTGCGCACCACGAAGGGCAATCCGATGAAAGTGAGCGCCACCACTATGCCGAGCGGGGTGTACGCTATCTTGATGTCATGCTCGGCAAAATAGTGGCCGATCCAGCCATTCGGCGCATACAGCATGGCTAGAGTGATGCCCGCTACGGCGGTAGGCAAGGCGAATGGCAAATCCACCAACGCGTCCACTAAGCGCTTGCCGGGGAACGTATAGCGCACCAGTACCCATGCGATCACCAAACCAAAGATGGCATTCAGTACCGCAGCGGCAAAGGAAGCTACAAAGGTGACACGAAGTGATGCCAGCACCCGCTCGTTTGTGGCCACCTCCCAAAAACCGCCCCAGCCTAGTGTCGCTGTTTTGAAGATCAGCGAAGATAGCGGAATCAGTACGATCAACGAGAGATACAAAAGCGTGAAGCCAAGTGCCAGATTGAATCCCGGCAACACGCTGTGCGCTTTGAATTGCGCCATAAAATTATCCTTTAACTAATCCAGCCGCGCAGTGTACAGACGCCAGTACTATCGTAAAAATCATAAATTCAGCTTTCCTTATCTCATTTTGGAATAAGCACAATACGTGGCGATGCAATACACTTCTAACTTAACTAGGTCAGGAATTTAGATAATGTGCGAACTGCTTGGCATGAACTGCAATGTCCCCACGGATATTTGTTTTTCCTTCACCGGTTTTCAGAAAAGGGGTGGGGAAACGGGTATTCATGCTGATGGCTGGGGCATCGCTTTTTTCGAAGGCAAGGGAGTGCGGCTATTTTTAGATCCGAAACCATCTGCTCAATCGCCTGTCGCTGAACTGGTGCGTAACTATCCTATTCATTCCCTCAACGTCATCGCGCATATTCGTAAGGCGACTCAAGGCTTGGTGTCGTTAGAAAACACCCATCCGTTTGTGCGCGAGCTGTGGGGCCAGTACTGGGTTTTTGCGCACAACGGAAATCTGCCGCAATTTCAGCCTGAGTTATATGGTGGCTTTGTTCCTGTGGGAAATACCGATAGTGAACGTATTTTTTGTTGGTTGCTGCAAAGTCTGAGAATTCGTTTTAATGACACAGCGCCCACCCGTGACGTTCTATTTGCCGCATTGCATGAGCTTACCGATCAACTTGCTGGCATGGGTATCTTTAATTATTTATTGTCTAACGGCGAGTGCCTTTTCGCGCACTGCTCTACCGAATTAAACTACCTTATCCGCCACAGTCCATTCAATGTGGCACATCTCAAGGATGAGGATATGACAGTCGATTTCAGCCACATGACCACGCCTAATGATAGGGTGGCAATCATCGCCACCGTGCCGCTGACTGACAACGAGCCTTGGCAATCCATGATGCCGGGCACATTGTGGATGTTCCATGAGGGCGATGTTGTCGCACAACTTGCCACGACTCCCAGCCCGATAACATCGCTGACTTGAGGCGGGTGAGCCATCGATTTATGGAGGAATTAATCGAGAAAATTTTACGGCTCGAAGATGACGAGCTTGTGCTCACAGTCATATGGAAAGAGTCAGAACTTAAGAAACTTTAAGAAGCCCGATCAGGTAACTTCAAGCATGAACCAAACAAGGGTAGCGTAGTTTTCTCGCCAAATAGCTGCAATTTCACTTTCGCTCCTGCGATGAGTGTGTCTGACATCCCGTAAAGCATCTAGCTAATCTCGAATCTAATAAGTTCGATGGGCGGTGCTATCTCATGCACTCTCTTTTTCTCCCATATAAGAAAAACAGATATGCAATTAAGAATTAATTAGTTCACGCAGGAAAAGAACATCTACAGAATGCACACCTCGCTCATGAACATTCACGACAAATTTGTTAGTGGACTTCAACTTTTAAGGAACTTTAGGTGAAAAAGATCATTATCGCATCGACACTGGCATTGCTATTCACCACCATAAGCCCAGTCGTTTTGGCGGCAAACATCAAATTGCTGAACGTCTCCTACGATCCAACGCGTGAGCTTTATCAGGAATTCAATGAAGCATTCGCCAAGCATTGGAAGGCACAGACCGGCGATGATGTTGCTATCAAGCAATCGCATGGCGGCTCGGGTAAGCAAGCCCGCGCCATTATCGACGGTCTGGAAGCAGACGTGGCGACGCTAGCTCTGGCTTACGATGTGGACGTACTACAAAGCAAAGCCAGTTTAATCCCGGCTAACTGGCAAACGCGCTTGCAACACAATAGCTCGCCATATACATCCACTATCGTGTTTCTAGTGCGCAAGGGTAATCCAAAACATATTCGCGACTGGGATGATTTAATCAAACCCGGTATGTCTGTAATTACGCCTAATCCTAAAACTTCTGGTGGTGCGCGTTGGAATTATCTTGCAGCTTGGGGATATGCGTTAAAGAAGAATGGCAACAACCCAGCCAAGGCCAAGGAGTTTGTCGGCAAATTGTTTGCCAATGTACCTGTGTTAGATTCGGGCGCGCGCGGTTCCACAACAACATTTGTTGAGCGCGGCATTGGCGACGTATTGTTGGCATGGGAAAACGAAGCATATCTTGCCGTCAAAGAACTGGGGCCGGATAAATTTGACATCGTGTCACCTTCGCTGAGCATTCTGGCTGAGCCACCCGTCACCGTGGTTGACAAGAACGCTACCAAACATGGCACACGTAAAGTGGCGGAGGCTTATTTGAACTATCTTTATAGCCCAGCAGGTCAGGAAATCGCCGCCAAAAATTACTATCGCCCTACGGATGTAAAAGTGGCCGCGAAGTACTCAAAACAATTCCCGAAACTTAACCTTATTACCATAGATGGGGAATTCGGCGGCTGGAGCAAGGTGCAAAAGGAACACTTTGCTGATGGCGGTGTATTCGATCAGATTTATTCCAAAAAATAACGACTATGCATTTTTGGCTGATTTGTCGGATGTGTTGAGTAACCAATTTAATTTTTGGAAATCAATTTCCCCATTAATCAAGGAGTAGTTCATGGACAAATACATCAAAAACGAATTAGCGACCCAAGCAGCAACCACAAACAGCGAAATGAATAATTATCAAAATGATCTTCATTTCGTACTCGGGTCAGAAGATCAGGTGAAGCATTTAAATGTCGATGCGATCTTGCTACAGCTAAACGGTTATTCGAATAGCCTGCTGCTCTATGAAATTCGGGCAGGCATAAACGCTATCAAGGCTGCGAAATCTCCGTTGAATATTCAATGGGAGCAGGCATGGCTGAATTAAAAAACTAATTGTCGGTGTAAATGAAACTTAACTTATAAAAATTTTCAGGAGAAACAAATGCCAATCCAAGCAATTAACGCAAGAAATCAATTCAAGGGCAAGATCATTGAGATCGTGACTGGGCCTGTAGTGTCTGAGGTCTTAGTAGGAACGCCATTTGGCACGGTAACGTCAGTCATCACCACTCGTTCCATCAACGAGCTGGAATTGAGAATTGGCTCAGATGTTGTGGCACTAGTGAAATCTACAGAAGTGTCCATCGCAAAATTATAAGTTGAAATATGTGATATATAACATAGGGTTACTCCAGTCTAAATAGACAGTTAAAGACCCCTTAACTTTAAGGAAGTTTGAATGAAAGCATTGCAGTTTAAAAAGAATAAGTCTCCGAGGTTACAGGTAACAGCCAGCCTGCTCGCCAGTAGCTTATTAATTACTCCGATTATTTCCATTGCACAGGTAAATGCATCGGAGTTAAGCCCGCAGGCAGAGGAGCTGGATCAAAAGGTGCATAGAGCAGACAGATCACAGGAGATAGAAAATAAAAAAGTCTCCCAGAAAATTAACGAGCCATCTGTAACGGAAGTTAACCCCGGTTATGATGTTCCAGTACGCAGTTACGGGTTGCAGCGTGAAACTGAGCCGCCCCGCTATGTCAAGCAACTCAATAAGACATGGTTGAAAGATTCTGAAAGTCTTAAAGATGTGGACTGGGTAGATCTAGGGTTGGAATCCCGGATTCGCTATGAATACCGTGACAATGATTTTCGACGTAATAAAGATGTTCTGGATGAGCCACTTTTACTTCGTACTCGTATTTATGCTGCCGTAAAAAGTAAATTTGACCCAGTACGCGCCACCATTGAACTTCAGGATTCCCAGCGTTTTGACAGCGTGTTTGCGCCTGATAACCGGGATATTAATAAGGTGGATGTAATGCAGGGCTACGGTGAGCTGTATTTTAAAGATGCGCTGGGTAAAGATGATCTGGGTAATGACCGGCCCATCAGCATAAAAGCGGGACGCATGGCCTTTGAATTATCAGACCGCCGTTTGGTTGCACGCAATGAATGGCGCAATACGACGAATAACTTCCAGGGGCTACGGACGACTCTGGGCCAACCAAAAAGTGACTGGCAGGCAGATTTATTTGCTTTGCAGCCTGTAGTTCGCTTAATTGAGCAGGCAGATAATGCCGATCAAGCACAATGGTTTTATGGTGCTACCGGTGAGTGGCGCAAATGGTCCAAAGTTGTCACCCTGCAACCCTATTATTATCTGCTTCAGCAAAATGGCAACAAAGTTCAATATGCTTCGGATGGAACCATTGCACCCGCAAGCGCCCATAAAAATCGCGAAATCCATACCGCTGGCTTGCGTGGGTATGGAGTGGTAGGAGATACTGGCCTGGATTACGATGCAAACTATGCCAAGCAATGGGGTGAGGATGGCGGACTTGATCACGATGCCTATGCCTATAGTCTGGAAGCTGGCTATACCGCCAACCATTCATGGAAGCCCCGCCTGAGTGGCCTTATAAGCTTT
>JAIOPT010000067.1 GCA_021413765.1 Betaproteobacteria bacterium | reverse complement strand
TTCCACCGCCAGCACGCTGCCGCTGGGTGCGCCCTGCGCTGCGCGCTGCAACAACAGCGTATTGCTGGAGGGCAAGCTGTCGAAAATTTCAATCTGGAATTGTCCCGCCAGCTCACCTAGATAACGAGCAATAAGTGCCGCATCAAGCCATTGCGGCGGATTGCTGAGGCAATAGCCGCGACCGGGCACGCTGTATAAAGCCAAGCCATAGTCATCTACCCCATGCAAGGCATTGCTCACGCTGGCGCGCGATATGCCCAAACGCTGGCCTAGCGTTTCACCGGAATGAAATTTTCCGTCCACCAACAGGCGCAGCAAGGCGAAAGTAAGCGGTTTAATCGTGGTGGTGCATGGGTGGGGCACGCCCATAATTGCACCCGTACTGGCAGCTTTCATTGCGGCAGGCTTTCCGCTGCTTTTTCGCGCGGATTTATAAAATCCAGGATTTCTTGTTTCTGTTTCAGTGCATCCTGATATCCCAGCTCGATCATCGCGCGGCAAAAATTCTTTTCGAACAACAGGTAGCTCACCAGATTTGCCCCGCTACGGCGCATCGCGCCTATCCCACGCAACAAAAAGCGGATAGTCCATGGCAAGTGCATGGCATAACGCTCAGCAATTTTTTCAATAGGCTGACTGGGCTCAATCACCAGAACATCGACATGGCGCCAATTTATTTGCTGCTGAGCATCTTCCGACAACATTCCGATCGAATGATTGATGCGCTGCACACGTTCCACATCCACCTTTAAACTGTCGAGGAAAATGCTATCCATAACATGGCCGGCAATCTGCGCTAGTGAAGGATAGTCACACATCTCGCTACGGATTTTTTCCCCCTCGCGATTGCCTAAGCCGATGATCAACACGCGAGTAGCGCCCAGATGCAGCGCAGAGCTGACAGGCGCAAGCTGGCGCATCGAGCCATCGCCAAAATATTCACGGTTGATGAGTACCGCCGGAAAGATAAACGGGATGGCTGAAGAGGCCAATAAATGTTTGAGCTCGATCTTGGTTGGAATACCAAGACGATGAGTCCGCTTCCAGGACGGAATCTCCTCCACTCCCTGGTAAAAAGTCACCGAGCACCCCGAACCATAGCCCGAGGCAGTGATGCTCAGCGCATACAGATATCCTGCATCAATATTCTCCTGGATTCCTGCATCAATATTCTCCTGGATTTTTTCATAGGGCAGCGTTGTTTCCAGCAACGTCACCATCGGCGAATTATCCAGCAGTGACACCTGCTTCAACTTATCGATACCCATACTGCTCAAGATCAGCCCTGCGAACCAGCGCGCACTGTTCGTTAAAACGCCAACAGGGTCGGTTCGATAAACATGATCAACGTGAGAATTTTTCCAGATATTAAGAAGGTATTGCACGCCTTTGCGAAAAAACCGGGCATTCACCGCAAGCGTAACCGCATTAAGCGAACCTGACGAGGTTCCACAGATAATAGGGAAGGGATTGTGTGCATGACGCGGCAGAAACTCGGCGATGGCCTTCAGTACGCCTACCTGATAGGCGACACGAGCGCCACCGCCAGTCAGAATCAAGCCAAGCTTTTCTGGCGCACTCATCTGACTGCCGCCCCCGTCAAGGATTTACAAATCGCCGGGTCCAACCTCAGCATGCACATTTTCCAATGCATCTTTCAGTGTTTCCTCCGACAGATCATTTACGCACTTCGATAGCATCTCTGCCGCTTCTGCTGCCTCCGGCGGCAGGTTGCGGCCATCGGTATTTGCCACCAGCACTGCTGCGGCTCCCGCCACCTTCAGCAAGCCGGCACGCTCATTCATCAATATTTCCAGCTCCTCGCGCAGCATGGCAATTTCTTGAGCATTTAGTTTGTCCAATTTATAACCTCCTTACAATGAGTTTCAATCCCCGTTACCGCCAGCGCACTCATATTGACGATACGACGCACACGCGGCGAGGTTGCGCGGATTATACCTGACAGCGAATCCCTCCAGATTCCCATTGGCAGACCAGAAACCAAGGAGCAAAAAATTTGGCAAAGTTACATCGTCTGCCACAACTTCTCCAGCCGCTTTACCGACACAATCACCGGCGTCTTCAATTCCTGCGCAAACAACGACACGCGCAATTCCTGCAAGAGCCAACCAAACTCTTCCATCCGTGCATCGATATTGCCTTGTTGCGCAGTTACTTTGCGTTGCCAAGCCTGCTGCAAAGAATGCATTTGCGCGTATTGACGCGCATCACGTGCCGCATCGACGCGCAGCTTTTCCAATCGCACATTGATCGCTTTAAGATAGCGTGGCAGATGCTGTAAACGCTCATAAGGAATGCGTGCAATAAACTCCTTATGCAACAGCCATTCGCACTGCAAGCGAATATCCTGGACGGCCTGCTCGTTTGATTTGGTAGATTGTATTTTTTTGTGCACGAGTTGATATTCGGTCAGGATCACGCCGATCAGCCGCGCGATTTCCTGCGCCACCAGCGTCAAGCGGCTCTTGGCTTCCTTGCAACGCGCAACGAATTCGGTTTCATTTGTTGGCCAGGGCTCATTCATGCAGCAGCGATCAAAGGTGACCGCCAAAATCTGGCGGCGCAAATCCTGGATGCTGCCGAAGGACAAAAACTGCATTGCCATTGCTTGCAAGCCAAGATTCTTTTCCAGAAATTTAACCTGATCCTTGAGCGCCAGCATAAATAAGCGCCGTAACCCAGCACGATGGGCGCTCAGCGCCTCATCTCGAGTATCGAATGTTCGTAAAGATACCGCATCGCCTTCATCCACCAATGCGTTGAATAGCGTTACAACTTGCCCGGCGCGGTGAATTTCTGACGTTTCCTTGAATTCACCCAAACCATCTGCACCCATACTCCACTCGGTAAAACGCACAGGCTTTTGTTCTGCGGCGGCACCTTTGGCAGCGGACGGTGCAATCTTGGGCGCTAGCTCGGCACGCAACTGAACGAAATTGCGTGTAACCCCCAACTGTCTGCCATGCTCGTCTACTACATAAAAATTCATCAGCAGGTGGGTCGGCAATTGCTCTAACCGAAATGCATCCAGTGGTACTTCCAATTGTTTTTGTTCGCGAATATAGCGAGCCAAAGCCTGCAACAATGGCGTATCCGAAGGCGGCACCACACGACAAAACAAGGCTGCGAACTCCGGCACCGGCACCATATGGCGGCGCAGCTTCTGCGGCAAAGTCTTTATCAATTGCGTCACTTTTTCTGCCAGCAGGCCGGGCACCAAATACTCGCAACGTGGAGCCGATACCTGATTAATCAGAGCCAGCGGCACGGTCAGATTCACTCCATCGTCGCTCTTGCCCGGCACAAAATGATAAGCAAGTGCATAGCTAATATTGTTCATCACCAGTTGCGGTGGGAACTGATCGGTCGTGATACCTGCTGCCTCGTGCCGCATCAGGTCGTCACGCAGGAGATATAGCAGGTGCGGATTGGTGCGTTCCGCCTCCTTGCGCCATGCCTCGAATGCCGCGCCATTGTAAATGTGCGGCGGGATGATGCTATCGTAAAAAGCAAAGATCAATTCGTCGTCTACCAGCACATCCGGTCGGCGCGCCTTATGCTCCAGCGCCTCAATGTCCTGGATTAATTGCTGGTTGTGCGAGAAGAAGGGCGCAAGTGTATGGAATTCGCCCTCCAATAAAGCCTGGCGAATAAATATCGCGCGCGATTCCGCCACATTCATCGGGCCGTAATGCACGCGTTTTTTCGGGTTGATAATCAGGCCATACAAGGTGCTGCGTTCGAATGCCACTACCTGTGCCGCCTTCTTCTCCCAATGCGGATCAAAATAGTGGCGCTTGATCTGATGCGCACCCACTTCTTCCAGCCATTCCGGTTCGATGCGCGCCACACAACGGGCATACAGTTTCGTCGTCTCGGTTAACTCAGCTGCCACGACCCATTTCGGGCTTTTTTTCGCCAGCACCGAATTTGGCACGATAAAAAATTTTATTTCGCGCGCGCCCTGATAATGCGCTTCGCGATCTACGCTCTTGCAGCCGATATTACCCAGCAGGCCCGTTAACAGCGCCTTGTGGATTTCCTCATAGCTGGCAGGAATTTCATTCAGCCGCATGCCCATCTCGGCAACCTGCGCGTGCAATTGCTGATACAGCTCATGCCATTCGCGCAGACGCAGTGGCGACAAGAATTTCTCGCGACATTCATTTGCCCACAAACGCTTGGATTTTTTATGCTTCACCGCCTCTTGAAACCAAGCCCACAAATTCACATAGGCCAGGAAATCCGAGCGCTCATCATTAAAACGCTGATGCGCGTCATCCGCCGCTTTGCGCCATTCCGTCGGACGGTCACGCGGATCCTGCAATGATAGCGCGCTGGCGATAATAAGAATTTCCTGAAGGCAGTGATATTGCCTTCCCGCCAGCAGCAGGCGTGCGATTTTTGGGTCGAGCGGCAGCTTTGCCAGCTCGCGTCCCAACGGCGTCAGCTGCCGCTCTTCGGTTATCGCATTCAATTGCGCCAGCAACTGGTAGCCATCGGCAATTGAACGCGATCCGGGCGGCTCGATGAACGGGAATTGTTCGACTTCGCCCAGACCCAGCGCACTCATACGCAAAATTACGGTTGCCAATGACACACGGAAAATTTCCGCATCGGTATATTCTGCGCGCGCCAGAAAATCCGGCTCGTCATACAACCGCACACATATCCCGCTCATCACCCGCCCGCAACGCCCGGCGCGCTGGTTGGCGGCGGCACGTGCGATTTTCTCCACGCGCAATTGCTCGACTTTTTGCCGTATGCTGTAACGATTGATGCGAGCCAGCCCACTATCGATCACATATCCGATATTCGGTACGGTTAAGGAAGTCTCCGCGACATTGGTGGCCAGCACGACACGGCGCGTGCCGGAAATTTTGAATACGCGATCCTGCTCAGCCGCCGACAGGCGCGAGAACAGCGGCAAGATTTCCACGCCTATGGGATGATGCTTGCGCAAAGCTTCCGCAGTGTCGCGGATTTCGCGCTCGCCCGGCAGAAATACCAAAATGTCGCCGCGCAAACCATCCACTGCCAGTTCGTCCAGCGCGGCACACACCGCTTGTGGAATATCCTGCATTTCGCCTTCGGCATTCTCCTGCAACGGACGGTAACGCACTTCCACCGGGTAACTGCGGCCACTGACCTGCATGATTGGCGCGCCGCTAAAATGTTTAGCGAAGCGCTCCGCATCCAGCGTTGCAGAAGTAATGATGAGCTTGAGATCACGACGGCGTGGCAACAGCTGCTTGAAGTAACCCAACAGAAAATCGATATTCAGGCTGCGCTCATGCGCCTCGTCGATGATGATGGTGTCATATTTTTTTAGCAGCCGATCACTCTGGATTTCAGCCAGCAAAATGCCATCGGTCATCAGCTTGATGCAGGTATCCGGCGATACCTTGTCATTAAAGCGAATCTTATAGCCCACCAGGCCACCCAACTCGGTTTTCAATTCAAACGCAATGCGCGTTGCCACAGACCGCGCCGCGACACGGCGGGGCTGGGTGTGGGCAATAACACCTTGCACACCCCGGCCCAGACTCAAACAAATTTTAGGTAACTGCGTGGTTTTACCAGAACCAGTCTCACCACACACGATGATCACCTGATTGGCAACGATGGCTTGCGCTAATTCTTCACGCCGCAATACTACCGGCAGGTCAAGCGGAAACTCGATCGGAGCAAGCAATTCAATACGTGCGGCACGACGAGCGTGAAGAGATCCGGCGGGAATGGGGCGAGGTAGGCGGTCAGTCATTATGCACGATTGTACCTGAATCCGGCAGGCATAGAAAAACAGGGAAAACCAAGAAGCAGCATGGTTGGAAGACGGTTTATCAGACTAGTTCCTGTCTGGTTTTATGCGCCTTCCGCAGTATCGGCGCGTCGGTAACGCGTGTGTTCATATGCCCTCTGTGATGTTGGGCTTCATTTCATTCAGCCTAACCTACCGGGTTAGCGTGATTAATAATAAAAAATAAGGAATTTGCTTATTTTTTTTTTTAATTATCAATCACAAGGTTTAAACCACCGGCTTTAGCCGGTCAGCTTTAGCTGCGACAATATGCCACACGAATGGAGATGTGGTATGGAATACAGATATGGCAGTCATACGGTGTTTCAAATTGAGTACCACTTTGT
>JAIOPT010000066.1 GCA_021413765.1 Betaproteobacteria bacterium | reverse complement strand
TAGATGCGGGCGTGCTATTAACTACTCTGCCATTGATTAAACCGAAATCCCCGTTGGGATGATGCACAGGATTGTTGACTAACACCAGATGTGCGGTATCGCCACTTGCTTCGAGTGCAACCGCACGTTCAGGAAGTTGAGCAAAATCATAGTCGCAGTAGATGTCGCTGTTAATAACGGCAAACGGTGCATCACCCAATAACGGTAAGGCATTAGCAATGCCCCCCGCCGTTTCAAGAACGGGATTTTCTGCTGAATAGCGGATGCGTACGCCGAACTGGCCGCCATCTCCTAACGCAACTTCAATTTGCTGGCCGAGATGTGCGTGATTTATTACCAGGTCACGGATGCCCGCTCTTGCCATATTCTCGATATGCCACACAATGAGCGACTTGCCGCCAGCTTGCAATAAGGGTTTGGGGGTGTGGTCGGTAAGCGGACGCATACGTTCACCACGCCCGGCGGCCAGTAGCATGGCTTTCAAAAGGTGTACCCCACGACTGGTTGCCTTTTCTCCAACGTATCCAGTATATGCAGTAGCGGCTTTAAATCCACGTAACGTTCACAAGCGCGGCGCAAATAATCCATTACCAACGGTAAATCTTTCAGATAACCGTCCTTGCTGTCCCGGTGATATAGACGCGCAAAGATACCCAATACTTTCAAATGCCGCTGCACGCCCATCCATTCATAATCCCGGAAAAAATCAGAAAAGGAACTATGCACTGGCAGTCCAGACTTGCGCGCTTTTTCCCAATAGCGGATCAGCCAGTCCAGCACTTCGGCTTCTTCCCAATGAATGTAAGCATCTTTAAATAGCGAAGCTAAATCATATGTAATCGGCCCATAGACCGCATCCTGAAAATCTAAAATACCCGGGTTGGGTGTGCTGACCATCAAGTTACGTGAATGGTAATCACGGTGAACAAACACCCGTGGCTGCGCCAAATTGTTTTGAAGAATGCGCTGAAACACGGTTTCTAATGCTGCATTTTGTTTATCGCCCAGCGTGACCTGCAAATGTTTAGCGACATACCATTCCGGGAACAGGTACATTTCGCGCATAAGTAGCGCCTTATCATAGGATGGCAGCTCAAATTCACGGCTCGCCAGCTGAATAGTGATCAACGCATCGGTAGCGGCACCGTATAATTCGCGTGCATTACTGGCATTAAGTGCTTGTAGGTAAGTGATGCTGCCCAAATCAGTCAGCAACAAAAAGCCTTGTTCCAGATCCTGTTCCAGCACCTGCGGCACATGCACGCCTGCTGCACTAAACAGTTGGGCGATATGAATGAACGGGCGACAGTCCTCATTTTGAGGCGGCGCGTCCATCACTATCAGCGTGCGGTCGGCGAAAGTAGCGCGAAAGTAGCGGCGGAAACTAGCGTCGGCAGAAGCTAGCGAAAGATTGAATAAACTATCGGGAAACTTGCTATGCAGCCATGCATTAATTTGTTGTTGACGTTTCATTATGGATTTTGGATTGCCTAAATCGTGGATTTGTGCGATTTTAGCACCTTAATATATCTACCCAGCTCCATGCATTTGCGCCTTAACCTCGTTGCGCTTTCCCTGCTCTGTACTTTTACGCCTCTGGTTTATGCCGAAGGCGAAGTATTGCTGCTGAAACTGGATCGTACCTTCATGAATTTGCCAAAAGGCAAAGAAGAGACCCCTGCTTTCATTTCGGCAGAGCGCGTGGAAGGTCAGACTGAAAACCAGATCGTTGCTAGCGGCAAGGTTGAGTTGCGGAAGCGCGGGCAGGCTGTATTCGCCGATCGCGTGGTATACGAGCAAAGCAGCCAAGAATTGGTTGCCGATGGCGCGGTGCGCGTGGAACAGGTCGACATCAAAATGCAGGG
>JAIOPT010000065.1 GCA_021413765.1 Betaproteobacteria bacterium | reverse complement strand
CTGTTCCCGGAGGACGGCATCGTAAGCCTCAATAGCCTGAAAGAATCTGCCTCCTCGTTGCAGGGCGAGTCCCGCCTGACGATTGCGCTCGTGTCTCTCTGCCGCAGTTGAAGCGTTGGTGTTTAGCAAACCACAGCAGTGCTTGAAGCGTAGCCCACTTTTGCATGGGCAAGGAGCGTTCCGCGACGAGACAGGGATTCCGTTTTGATGGCGTATTAATGGCATAGGGTGAGAATGGTTAAGCAGACTTACAATTTCTGAATATCTTCACAATTATACGTGACCGATCGTCGAACATATGTAGAGCATGCGTGAATAAAACGCAATGTGACAAGTGCTTACTCGTATTCCATTACGCTATGTTCGACGGCGTACAGACTCTTCTATCATTTTGATGTCATGATTATTATATAAAGCAAAAACTCATAAAATTGAGCAATATTGTCAGCAACCTCGTCTATTCAAATCAAATAATCAGTTCTGTGCTCTTAAGCTGCTTTGAGTGCCAGAACTGATGGCAACGATGTCGACAGGCTTGCTCTTTTTCCACGATAAGAATGCAGTTCGATGGACATGGCAAAAAGAGAAGAAAAAATTGAAATGGGTGGGACTAAAAGTGGCGCGGCGCCGTCTGACGCGGTGGTGTTATTCGGTGCGACTGGCGATCTCGTTTACAAAAAGATATTTCCTGCGCTCTATGCAATGGTAAAGCGCGGCGTCCTTAATGTACCGGTGGTCGGCGTCGCTTCCTCGCAATGGAGTTTGGCACAACTTAGAAAACGGGCGGCGGATGGTATAAAGAAATTCGGCAAGATCGATGACAAGCAGGCTCTTCGTCATCTTTTATCCCTGCTCCGATACGTGGTGGGCGATTATAACGATCCGGCTACGTACAAAGCGATCAAGGAGGTGCTGGGGGATGCCCAACGCCCAGCACATTATCTTGCTATACCGCCCGCGCTTTTCGAGATGGTCATAAAAGGACTCGGCGCAGCTGGCTTGGCTGAGAATGCGCGTGTTATTGTGGAAAAGCCGTTCGGCCGTGATCTGGCATCCGCGCGTGAGCTTAATTTGATTGCAAAATCGGTTTTCCCGGAAAACGCCATCTTTCGTATCGACCACTACCTTGGAAAGGAGGCGATCATGAATATCCTTTATTTTCGCTTCGCCAATTCTTTCCTGGAGCCGATCTGGAACCGCAATTGCGTGGCTAGTGTTCAGATAACGCTAGCCGAGAATTTCGGCGTGGAGGGTCGCGGTGAATTTTACGAAAGCGCTGGCTGTCTGCGCGATGTCATTCAAAACCACCTGTTCCAGCTCGTTGCGCTGCTTGCCATGGAGCCGCCGGCCTACCAAGGCTATGAAGCCGTACACATCGAGAAAGCAAAAGTCTTTAAAGCCATGCGTCCTCTGCAGCCGGACGATTTGGTGCGCGGCCAGTATGTTGGTTATCGGAAGGAGCCACGCGTGGCGAAAGGTTCCGACGTTGAGACTTTCTGCGCTCTGCGGCTGTTCATCGACTCGTGGCGTTGGGCGGGTGTACCGTGGTACCTGCGTTCCGGTAAATTTCTTGCTGAAACGGCGGCAGAAGTGCTGATTCAGCTGAAACCGCCGCCGCAAAGGTTGTTCGACGATTCAGCCCCGGCAAACGGTCGGGCCAACTACCTGCGCTTTCGGCTCTCGCCGGGTTTCGTAATAGCCCTTGCTGCTCGCGTTAAACGCGTAGGTAAGGAGTTCGTCGGCGATCAGCAAGAACTGGATTTGTTTTATAAACATCCGCAAGAGGAAGCCCCCTATGCGCGGCTCCTGACAGATGTGATGGCCGGTAACGGCATGCTGTTTACCCGTGAGGATGCGATTGAGGCCGCCTGGGCGGTGGTCGAGCCCGTTCTTAAAACCCATCATCCTGCACTTCCCTACCAACCTGGCAGTTGGGGACCGAAAAAATCTGATGCCTTGATGGCAGCAGATGGCGGTTGGTTTAATCCCGTACCGGAGGAGGCCGCAACATGATATCTGCCCGCCAGCTGACATAGCGGTGCAAGGCATGGGCGATCTGACAATTTTGATTTGCTCGTATTGCTCGTTATCGTCAAAGCCACCCATACATAACAGGAGAAATCATGAAGTCCACACAACAACTGCATAATCTCGGTCAGAAACTCTGGCTCGACAACATCACACGCGAGCTTCTGACCAGCGGCACATTACACCGCTACATTGACGAATTGTCTGTCACGGGGTTGACCTCTAACCCCACGATTTTCGATAACGCCATTAATAAGGGCGCTTTCTATGACGAATCTATCCGTCAAAAAACGCTAGCGGGTAAATCCGGCGAAGCACTTTTCTTCGAGCTGGCACTGGAGGATTTAACTCAGGCGGCCGACCTCTTTCGTTCGATTCATGATGCCACTGGCGGGGTTGATGGCTGGGTATCGCTGGAAGTGTCGCCTTTGTTGGCCGACGATACGGCTGGTACCATAAAAGCGGCGAAACAACTTCATGCGCAAGCAAACCGTCCCAATATTTTCATCAAGATTCCAGGCACTAGTGCAGGGATACTTGCAATTGAAGATACCATTTTTTCGGGCGTGCCGGTGAATGCCACGTTGCTGTTCTCGCGCGAGCATTACATCGCAGCAGCCGAAGCGTATATGCGAGGCATAGAACGACGCATCGCTAGCGGCCTTGATCCTGTCGTTAATTCCGTAGCATCGATTTTTGTCAGCCGCTGGGATGCGGCGATCAAAGAAAAGATTCAGCCTGATCTAAGCAATCGCCTTGGCATTGCAATCGCCATGCGTACTTACAAAGCTTATCGCGACTTGCTCGCATCACCGCGTTGGCAGAAGCTAGCCAATTCCGGAGCCCGGCAGCAACGTCTGCTCTGGGCCAGCACAGGCAGCAAGGATCCTGATGCCTCAGATATCCTTTACGTCGAAGCGCTCATGGCACCCGACACCATCAATACCATGCCTGAGAAGACGTTGCTCGCTTTTGCCGATCATGGCGAAGTGAATGGCGCCCTGCCGGTTGATGGCGGCTATGCTGAAAGCGTACTCGCAGAATTCACGGAAGAAGGTATCAACGATGAAACGCTAGCCGCCGACCTTCAGCGCGAAGGTACCGAAGCTTTTGCCAAGTCATGGATCGACCTGATGGCTTGCATCAAATCAAAAAGTGACATGTTGACGAAGGGTAATTCAAGTATGCCAACACATGGCCCTGCTCGATAAATCCAGTACAGGAGGCATTAAATGAGCAGCTTCGAAGATACTAAAATAAAAATAAGTCCCTTAGCAGGGAAACCTGTTGGGCTATCGACGCTGGTAGACATACCCAAACTTGTTACCGCCTACTTCACGGAAATACCAGACCCAGCTGTACCTGCACAAAAGGTCATGTTCGGTACTTCAGGACATCGTGGTTCAGCGTTATCAACGAGCTACAATGAATGGCATGTTCTTGCTATTTGCCAGGCCATTTGCCAGTACCGCAAGCAGCAGGGTATCAATGGTCCGTTATTCCTCGGCATCGACACGCATGCGTTATCCATACCAGCATATGCTAGCGCACTGGAAGTGCTGGCGGCCAATCGTGTTGAGGTGATGATTGCGGAAAACGACGAATATACTCCAACTCCGGTGATTTCTTATGCGATCCTCGTTTACAACCGCGGGCGCGAAAAAGGATTGGCGGACGGCATAGTCATCACGCCTTCGCACAATCCACCTCAGGACGGTGGATTCAAGTACAACCCGCCCAATGGCGGGCCCGCAGAAAATGCTATCACAGCCTGGATTGAAACCAGAGCCAATGAGTTTCTCAAAGACGGCCTCAAAGGCGTGAAAAGAATTCCTTTCAAACAGGCCCTGCGTGCTTCCACAACTCACCGATACGACTATCTAAATGCTTACGTAAACGATCTCGGTAACGTGATCGATATGAACGCAATTCGCGATGCGAACATTAACATGGGCGTGGATCCGCTTGGCGGCGCTGGAGTTAGCTACTGGACCGCGATTGCCCATCGCTATAGCCTGGACCTTACGGTTGTGAACAAAGTTATCGATCCGACATTCCATTTCATGAGTGTCGATTGGGATGGCCAAGTCCGCATGGATCCGTCCTCTCCTTACGCCATGCAAGGGTTAATAGGCCTTAAAAATCGCTTCGATATTGCTTTTGCTTGCGACACTGACCACGATCGGCACGGAATCGTCACCCGGAGCACCGGCCTGCTACCGCCGAACCATTATCTTGCTGTCGCTATTGACTATCTTTTCCAGCACCGGCCGAAATGGAGCAAGTCATCGGCGGTTGGCAAGACGGTAGTGAGCAGCCAGATGATAGACCGCGTTGCCAAGAAGCTTGGCCGCAAGCTCTACGAGGTGCCCGTCGGCTTTAAGTGGTTTGTGGATGGCTTGTTTGAGGGATCACTTGGTTTTGGCGGGGAAGAAAGTGCAGGCGCTTCGTTTCTTCGAACCGATGGATCTGTATGGACAACCGACAAGGATGGCATCATTTTGGCTTTGCTGTCGGCGGAAATTACCGCGCGCATGAACCGTGATCCCGGCGAAATATACCGTGAGTTAGCTCAGGAATTCGGTGAATCTGTTTACGAACGTATTGATGCGCCGGCTACGCCTGCGCAAAAGAAAATGCTGGCGAAACTCTCGCCACAGCAGCTCCACTCTACATCTTTGGCTGGAGAAAAAATTCAGTCTATCCTGACTCATGCGCCTGGTAACGGCGCGTCCATTGGTGGGTTGAAGGTAATTGCTCAACAAGGATGGTTTGCAGCGCGTCCGTCCGGCACAGAAAACATCTACAAAATTTATGCCGAGAGCTTTCGTGGAGTTGATCATTTACACCTCATTCTGACAGAAGCACAAACAATCATCAGCGATGCTTTGGCAACAGACGCAGTAACGCCTTAAAGGCAGGGATAGCACTGGTTGTTATTAGAAATGATGGTAAGCGAGCATGACTTGGCGGCATGAGATAATTGCCACCAGCGAACCCAGTATGTTCGATACCGCACAGAATGATTTTAGTTACCAGCATAGTATAAACGCCCGATTCATAATTGCTATTTATTCTAATGAAAGGAAACGACATGAAAAATATATTGCATCCGCAAAAACACACCGCATCTCACGATAAAACCATGGAATCAAAGCTGGAAACTACTGCAGGGGATAGAAATATGGGCGTCACCCCTGAGCAACGCCATCAAATGATCGCTGAAGCAGCATACAAGCGAGCCCAGAAGCGCAGCTTCATGGGAGGCAACCCCGAAAATGACTGGTATGAAGCTGAAGCGGAAATCGGCCAGATATTTTCCCAGCCATCAGAACTCCATAATGAACCGCAGCACTGAAGACGAATTGCAGGCAACTATCACTGATATGGTAATGCTGTGTAAGGGCATCTTCGCCGCCGATGAGAGTGCTTCTGCTATAGCGAATTGATTTGCAGCTAAGGGAAGCGCATGAAAGAAAAAGCACATGCCAGCCATTCGATGGAAAGCCATCCATGCGAGAATTTAAAAGGCTTTGATGCACTAGTTGAGCTTGCATTGGACATGCGCTCATCATGGAGCCACGGTGCTGACTCGATATGGCGACATCTTAATCCTGAGCTTTGGGATTTGACTCATAATCCTTGGATTATTTTGCAAACGCTCCCGTGCGAAAAATTTGTGTGCGATTTAGCTGACCCCACGTTCTGCAAAACTATTGATGAATTGGTGCAGGCCAGGCGAGCATCGGCGGAAGCGCCCGCTTGGTTTCAGCAAACCTATCCACAATCTTCCTTGAGTTGTGTCGCATATTTCTGCATGGAATTTATGCTGGGCGAAGCTCTTCCCATTTACTCGGGCGGACTTGGTAATGTGGCCGGTGATCAGCTCAAGGCTGCCAGCGATTTAGGTGTGCCGGTAATCGGCGTGGGATTGCTTTACCAACAAGGTTATTTTCGCCAAGTGATAGGCAATGATGGTATGCAACAGGCTCTCTATCCATATAACGAGCCCGGACAGTTGCCAATCACACCGTTGCGTCACCCGAATGGCGAGTGGTTGCGACTAGAGATTGTGTTGCCCGGCTATTCGGTCTGGTTACGCACCTGGCAGGTTCAGGTCGGTAGAGTAAAGCTATACCTGCTGGATAGCAATGATGCAGCGAATTACCCCGCGCATCGCGGTATTACTAGTGAACTTTACGGAGGTGGGCCGGAGTTGCGCCTCAAGCAGGAGTTATTGCTCGGTATTGGTGGATGGCGGTTGCTGGCTGCACTCGGTATTGAACCTGAAGTCTGTCACCTGAACGAAGGGCATGCGGCTTTCGCTATTCTGGAGCGGGCCCGAAGTTTCATGAAATTGACTGGGCAGTCGTTCGAAGTCGCACTCGCTGTTACGCGAGCGGGCAATCTATTCACTACTCACACAGCGGTGGCCGCCGGTTTTGACCGTTTCGCTCCGGATTTGATTGAGCAATACCTGAAGAATTATGCTGAACAGCAGCTCGGCATAACACTTAACGATTTGCTTGCACTGGGTCGTCTGAACCCGAACGACTCATCGGAAAGTTTCAATATGGCCTATTTGGCGATTCGTGGGAGCGGAGCCGTGAATGGTGTGAGTCGTCTGCATGGAAAAGTGAGCCGGCACCTCTTTGAGCCACTTTTTCCGCACTGGCCGCTGGACGAAGTGCCGGTCGGACACGTAACCAACGGAGTTCATGTGCCGACGTGGGACTCTGTAGCGGCCGATGAGCTTTGGACAAATGTTTGTGGAAAGGATCGCTGGCTAAGGGCGACGGAAAACTTGGAACAGGACATTCGCGGCATTCCCGACGCAAAGCTCTGGCAATTGCGCACCGATAGCCGCAAATCTCTCATCGAATATGCACGCGAACGATTATGCCGGCAACTGGCCGCATCTGGTGCATCCACCGAAGTAGTTGGCAGGGCGAAGCATTTGCTGGATCCGAATACTTTGACGCTGGGTTTTGCGCGACGCTTCGCGACCTACAAGAGACCGGATTTACTGTTACATGATCTGGATCGGCTGCTGCACATACTCACTAATAACCCACAACGTCCGGTACAGATTATCCTGGCGGGTAAGGCGCACCCGGAGGACCAGGCAGGTCGCGCACTGATTCAGAGATGGACGCAGTTTATTGGTCAGGGCACGTCACATTTACCGATAATTTTCCTGGCAGATTACGATATGTTGGTAGCCGAGCGTTTGGTGCAAGGTGTGGACGTTTGGGTCAATACACCCCGGCGACCGTGGGAGGCAAGCGGAACGAGCGGTATGAAGGTGCTCGTCAATGGCGGTATTAACCTGTCCGAATTAGACGGTTGGTGGGCTGAAGCTTACACACCGGAAGTAGGATGGGCATTGGGAGATGGTAAAGAACACGGCGACGATCCGGCTTGGGACGCTGCTGAAGCGGAAGCGCTCTATGACCTGCTTGAACATGAAGTTATCCCGGAGTTCTATAACCGCAACCAGGAGGGGATTCCCACCGCTTGGGTAGCGCGGATGCGGGAAAGTATGGCACGCTTAACCCCGCGCTTTTCCACAAACCGTACTGTGCGCGAATATACCGAGCAACACTACCTCCCCGCTGTCTCAGCCTACCGTGAGCGCATGGTCGATAAAGGCGCAATTGGCATGCAGATAGTTAATTGGCGGCACAATCTGGATCAAAATTGGGCCGCACTACGCTTCGGCGAAGTGAAGGTTGAGACTAACGGGAAACAACACGTATTTGAAGTACAGGTCTACCTCAATGACCTCGACTCGAATGCCGTTCGAGTCGAGCTGTATGCCGATGGCATCAATGGAGGCAGTCCGATAAGGCAAGAAATGGTGTATAGTGGACCCCTCCGTCAAGACAATAATGCATCGAGTTTAAGAGGGTAACCTTTCACATGCAGCTGAGCAGCGCTGCCCTGGTTTTCTGTTTCTTTTTTTGTTTTTATTTCTGAGTGAGTTTTTTCTTTCTCACTGTAT
>JAIOPT010000071.1 GCA_021413765.1 Betaproteobacteria bacterium | reverse complement strand
CTCTACCGACTGAGCTACCCGGCCATACTTGAAACAACATTAAAACTACTCTTCCCGGCTTCGGAATTCCGAGAGCGGGCGATTATAGCAAAGGCACTTGTTTTAGGCACACCTTTTTCAAGGGATTTGACGTGTATATCGAGGATAAGGTACAACGGCTTCTCAATTTTCCGAATACAACTCCATGACATCGTCCCAGCCAGAATCCAAAATTCGGAACCAACTTCAGCATGCTATAGATACTAAAACCAAACCCTTAGGGGCTTTGGGTAAGCTGGAAAATTTAGCTCTGAGAATAGGTTTGGTGCAACAAACACTGAAACCCAAACTCAACCGCCCCGTCATTCTGGTGTTCGCGGGTGATCACGGGATTGCTGAGTCAGGCGTGAGCCCTTTTCCGCAAGCGGTGACATACCAGATGGTGCTGAATTTCCTCGCGGGGGGTGCCGCTATCAATGTATTTGCGCGGCAGCACAGTATTCAATTACGTGTCGTAGATGCGGGCGTTGCGGCCGATTTTCCACCGCATCCTGATTTAATCAACGCCAAAATTGCTCACGGCACGGCAAATTTTCTGACCCATCCTGCGATGACAGCCGCGCAATGTGAGGCGGCGATTGCAAAAGGCAAAGCGCTGGCACGAGCCGAAATCGAAGCGGGAAGTAACGTATTAGGATTTGGCGAAATGGGTATCGCTAATACTTCCAGCGCGGCGACATTGATGAGTGTGCTGTGCGGCTTGCCCATCAGCCAGTGCGCCGGGCGAGGTACCGGTCTGGATGATGCAGGGCTGATGAACAAGATCAACATTCTGCAACGGGCGTTGAATCATCACAATTTGCCAGCAGACGACCCGCTAAGAGTGCTCGCCACCTTTGGCGGTTTTGAAGTGGCAATGATGGTAGGTGCCATGCTGGGCGCAGCGGAAAAAGGTGCAGTGCTGCTGATAGACGGGTTCATCGCTACTGCTGCTTTGCTGGTAACCTCCAAGCTGCAACCGACTGTGCTAGATTATTGCGTGTTCACCCATCGCTCCGGCGAAGCTGGGCATACCCGCTTGCTGACAGTGCTCGGCGCAGAGCCGCTATTGGATTTGGGTATGCGCTTGGGTGAAGGGACGGGCTGTGCCGTGGCTTATCCCTTGTTGCAGTCTGCGGTCAATTTCCTCATCGAGATGGCCTCGTTTGAATCGGCTGGAGTGAGTGAGCGTCAGGACGCATGAAATACCAAATCCAACTCTTCTTTACTGCGCTCACATTTTTCACCCGCATTCCCTGTGCCAAGTGGGGTGTGCATACCGAGCAAGACCTCAATCGTTCGACCCGATATTTTCCCTTGGTCGGCATCGTTGTCGGTGCGTTGGTGGCATTGGTGTTTTACCTTGCCGCAATGGTGTTGCCACAGAATTTGGCGATATTGTTAAGCATGGTGGCGAGCCTTTTGCTCACTGGCGCGTTTCACGAAGACGGCCTATCTGATGCAGTAGACGGCCTAGGTGGCGGGTGGGAGAAAGAGCAGGTACTCGCCATCATGAAAGATTCGCGCATCGGCAATTACGGCGCGGCGGCCTTGTTTATGACCTTGCTAATTAAGTTTGAAGCGCTTGCTGCGCTCCCCGCCACAAGCATCCCCGCAGTGTTGATTGCCGCCCATGCCTTGAGCCGCTTGGTCGCCGCCAGCCTGATTCTGAGCCAGCAATACGTGCGCGAAAACGGCAAGGCCAAACCTTTGGCAACACAGATGACAAGCGCAGAATTCGCCCTGTGCGCTCTATTCGGCCTGGCACCGCTTTACTGGCTGCCTTTGCAGACTCTTTGGGCGTTGCTTCCGGTACTCTTCGTGCGCTGGTGGTTCGGGCGATTGCTACAAAGAAAGCTAGGCGGCTATACCGGCGACTGTTTGGGTGCGATGCAGCAGTTGAGTGAATTGGCGTTCTATGTGGGAATCGTGGCATGCATCTCACGCTAATCAGACATACCAAAGTGCTCGCGCACGGTCTGTGCTATGGCCGCCACAACCCGCCACTGGCCGAGACCTTCGAGCAAGAAGCCGCAGCCATCAAAGCCAAGATCGCCACATTGCCCCCCATCCCCTGTTATTGCAGTCCTGCCGAGCGTTGCCGCATGTTAGCCAAAGCCTTGGAAGTGGAGCATGTGCATGAGGATAGGCTGCAGGAAATCAACTTTGGCGATTGGGATGGCCGCAACTGGTTGGATATTCCGCGTGAGCAAAGTGAAAAATGGCTAT
>JAIOPT010000070.1 GCA_021413765.1 Betaproteobacteria bacterium | reverse complement strand
TGGCGGGGCAATTTCCAGCGTTGCACCTACATCAACATTATTGTGTAAAAAATTGGAAACATATCCGTCTGGCGTACTGGCTTTTTTCCCTGCCTCACGTTTTACACTAATGCGGAACCATTCCTGTCCTGGCTGATCGGAAAGGCTATAGTTTCGCATGGTGGTATGGCCACATGGGCTAGGTACAAGCACAGTGATATATTGGCCAGGCTTGAATTCAGGGAGCTTGCTACCATCTGCGGGGACCAGATAAAAAGAGGTGATAATATCGCATTCCACTTCTTTTCTTATTACACGAAATGACCTAAATCCTTCCCATCCTCCCGGCATGACGGTGTGTTCATGATAAATCTGTTGTTCACGGCCCATCAGGATATCAGCCAGGAAACCATACGCTTCTGCCCATGCATTGATCACATCATTCGTTGCTCCTTCGCCAAGAACTTCACGAATGGAAGCAAGTAAATTTTCCCCCACGATGGGGTAATGCTCAGGCTTAACCTGCAACGATGCATGCTTTTGTGCTATGAGCTCTACTGCGCCGCCAAGAACTTCAAGATTATCTATATTTGCAGCATAGGCACAGATTGCGCCTGCCAATGCCTTTTGCTGAAGTCCCGCTGCCTGGTTTGCCGGATTGAAAAATGGAGCAACTTCAGGATTATGCGAGAACATTCTTTTGTAAAAATGTCGCGTAAGTGTTTCGCCATGCTCTTCAAGAATTGGCGCTGTGGATTTGACAATAGCAATGGTTTGAGTACTTAACATTTAGTTCTCCTTTGATATATTTTTGATAGGCATTGTTTATATCTTCATGCGAAACGACTGAAATAACAGATCACATACGATCCATTCGGCTTGCTGCGCTTCGCTTGGTTTTAAAAATTATTTACTACAATTTCGCCACCTGAAATGACTAGATCAGGATATTCCAGAATTTTAAGAACATGAGTAGGGTTACCCTTTACTGCAATAATATCGGCAGGTGCACCGAGTTGCAGGGTACCCAGCAGCGGTATATTCAGATGCTGACCTGCCTTCAACGTTGCGCTACGCAAGACATCAATCGGTTGCATTCGTGCCATTTGCACCATGTAGATAAGCTCTTGGGCATCGATACCCCAAGGAATGTCTGAATGCGCAATTTCAGCGCCATATAAAAATTCGGCGCCCAGTGATGCCAACACGTTGGCATTGTGTGAGACGCCCGTACATCTCGCTAGGGTATCCAGCGTAGTGACTATTTTTACGTTCCGCGCCACCGCTTTTTTTAGCAACGATTCGGGGACCATGTCACAGGGAATATGTGCCCATTCGTCGACACCTGCGTTAATTGCAATCTCTGCACCTCTTGCTTCAGCAATATGCGCAGTCACTTTACGATCATGTTTATGTGCTTCGTCTACAATCGCTTTTACTATATTTTCTGGTAAAAGTGGCCAAGCTTGCTTCGAGGAGTGAGTACTGTGTACGGGCATATGATTGGGATTCGAATACTCTGCGTCCGCTTGCTTGTGATGACCATGACCAGATGACCAGGGAGCACCCGCTTCGCCACCGGGTTCCAATGCGATCTTAATTACTACTGCGCCTGCGATAATATTATTTCGGACAGCTTCTCGAGCTTCTTCTTCTGTAGAAACAGCTGTTGCGATGTTTGTGGCACCCAAGCTTGGAATAGGATAGCCACTAAGTGCGGTAATAATCGGCCCAGCAGCAAGTACACGTAAGCTTCCTTTACCGCCGTACGGCCTATGAACAGGCCCTCCTAAATCTCTAATCGTCGTAATTCCATGCTTCAGAACGATATCAGCTGGAACATTCTGAAATGAAAGATGCGCATGTAATTCAATAAAACCAGGCAGTATGGTTGCATCACCTAACTCAATGACTTGCGCATTACTAGGTTTAAATGATTCGCGTGTGTCGATTCGTGCAATTTGCCCGTTTACCACTAATATCGAAGTATTGGTTCTGATGTTATTACCGTCAAAAACTCGAGCAGCATGCAGAAGAATAGGTCTCGGCTCCGTTCCTTGAGCGGCAGCGAGAGTAACGGTGAAGACTGCCAGACCTAAAAGCAAGAGATACTTGACTCGACTGACTATTCCCAAGAATATTATCATTGCCATGAGGTTCATCATTTTTTATCCTTGGAATAAGGGTATTTCAACATACTAATTTTTTCCCTGAATTTATCCGTCCACCATTCATCACAAAGAGACACGGTATGGGACAAATGCCTTTTCATTGCGGACATTCCCTAGAAGCTGGCAGATAAGCCAACCTGCCCCCACCTTCCCGGCATTGGATATCCCGGACGGTAAGCATAGGTTCGGTCAAAGAGATTTTCGACTGCAGCGAAAACTTCCCCTTTTTTGCCCAACCCACTTACTGGATACGAAACGCGGGTATTCGCTACAGTGAATGCACTTACCTTGTCCGTGTTGATTGCACCAACAGCACGAGCACGATTCAACGCCCATACTTCTGATTGGTATTGAGTGTCAAATGCGATACGGATTGGCCCGATTTTGCCATTCATGCCTGCGGTAATCGCGCGTTTTGGTGCATATGGCAAGTTATCAATACTAGGGTCAAGCAAAGTCAAACCGCCAAAGGCAGTCCAGTTACTCGCAATAGATTGCCGGATCGCCAGTTCCGTTCCCCTCATCCGATATGAACCAAGATTGATGAACTGGGGCGGGGGCGGAACATCAGGCGGAAAACCGAATACATATCTGTTCTTCACCTTGTCGTTAAAGACGCTGGCGTCGATTTGCGTGGACTCTGTAGGCAAGAATTTAAATCCGATTTCAGCATGATCAAGCTCTTCCGCCGATAACTGTTTCCAGCTCGTTCCAAGTGGCTGTATTAGCGATGAAAGGACGGTTGTTTCCATGCCTGGGTAATTAATGCCGCGTGATACGTTAGCGAATACGGTCAGCTTCTCCGAGACCAAGGATAATCCAGCGTGAGGCGCCGATTTGGATTTGAACTCACTATGATCATAGAAGCGCACACCGGCGGATGGCACCAAACTCCAGTCGTGATTGAGCGCGATCTGTTGGTTCAACGATACATGGGGTGATGTGATCTTGAACGTCGGTGCATCAAAATGACTTTGCGGTGCCGGAGCGACTCGATTGAACTGAATGTCTCCTGAAATCTGGTCATGATCGACACCAGCAGTGACAGTACCACCCGCCCACGGAGAGAACTGTTCCTTCCAACGTAGACCACTCATGCGGAATTTTGATAATAAGTCACCATCCGGCGCCGGTTGATTAAGCCAATTGCCTTCTCCACTGTTGCTATACAACCGGAATTCCCCGCGCCAATCCCCATGCGCGTGCGATACGTTGGCTGTGACCATGCCGGCCTGCGTGTTATATTGAGGAGCGACAGTCGGTGCTGCAACCCTGTTATCGCCGGGATCGCGTGCCTTATTGTCGACATAAAGAAAACTAGCGCCGGTAGTCCAGTTTTCATTGATCCGCAATCCTATGCGCCCCATGACGTTGTTCAGCTCACCGTCAGCATTGGTGCGGTGCCCGTTGGATTTTGCAAAGCCTTGCGCCAGAGCGAAATCCAGATCGCCTTGCCGACCGACAAGGTCGGCTTGTTCGATGACCGTGCCAAACGACCCCGCTGAAATCCGCGCGTTGCCATGAACACCATCTTCCATTGCACGCTTGGTTTGGAGATTGATCGATGCAAAGTTATTACCATTGATTTGTGGTTGCGGGCTTTTGTATACCGTGATTGATTGCATGCCGTTGACTGGCAGCAAATCGAGCAAAGGGTGGTTCCATACCCCCATATAAAACGGCACACCATCGATGTATGTTTTTATTTCACTGCCTGGACGGCTTGCACCCATACCGCGGATGAATACCGCGCCTCCTTGATCACCTCCAAACGCGCCAACGGGGTTATAGCGGGAAATTTGAACGCCTGGAGTACGACGCAATGCGGATGCAAGATCAATCGCATTCTGGTCCCTCACCTGATCTTGAGTCACCACGGATGAAGTGGCCGAGAAAGAATCCAGCTGGTTTTCTTCAATGATAGGCTTGGCTACCACCCACACCGTTTTCAGTTCAATAGCTGGTTTCGCCTCTACATTTTTTGACTTCTCATTTTCAAATACTGCTGCATCAGGGCTGGAGAGCTTGACATTAGCAGTCACTGCCTGATAATTGTCGACAGCCCCAATTGAAGCTTTCGCATCAGCAACAATTAGAAAACTAGCATCTGCCATAATTGAAACTGACGGCGTAGTAGTTTCGGCAGCCGATTTTTTTACTACTGGCTGCGTAACTTTAGTTTTATCACTTGCCTGCAGTTCCAGATCATTGACCGCCCAGACACTAGATATGCTCAGCAGACTCGCTAAGGCAAACAGAATTTGTTTGGGTTCTGTACTTAATCCTTTCATGCGAAAAATCAACATATCCTCCTCACAACAATATTATTGATATTGAGGATAACTTAATGTTTCAGCTGTGAGAATGTGACATATTGTCGCGCGACAATTTGTCACACCCTGACCGATCAGCACTTATCCGCGTAAGAAAATCGTATCAATAACTCAAAGCAGACTTTGGTTTGGACAGCTCATTCCACATTAGACGAGGCTGCGACTATAAAGCCAGTACCTTTTCATTTACAATCAATAAGTTTTTATTATTAAAGGACAAACTGTTGGGTAATTTTTTTAGTGCGCGCCAATACTTTTCTTATGCCGGGCTTGATCGTGGCCATAGTCAGGGGCTGGATACTTGAATTCCGACTTTTTAATTATCGGAGGTGGCGTGGCCGGGTTGTCAACTGCGCAGCGTTTGCTGCAGCAGGGGGCGTTAGTGACCATACTGGAGCGCGGTGTAGTCGGTCAGGAAGCTTCTTGGGCAGGCGGCGGTATTTTGTCGCCGCTGTGTCCTTGGAATTATCCTGACGAGGTTACGCGCTTGACCACTCGTGGCGCAGAGCTGTTTTCGGCATGGGCACAAGAATTACATGCGGCTACGGGCATAAATCCGGAATATGAAACAAGCGGAATGCTGGTTTTGCCACCATTTGATGCACAGGCGGCAAAGCATTGGTGTGCAGCGCATAGTGCTTATTCAGTGCATCAAGTCCGTGCTGCAGACTATAACTTGCTAGTACAGGACGACGCACTCTATTTGCCGGAAGTCGCCCAGGTACGCAATCCCAGGTTGTTGCGCGCCCTGCGTCAGCATGTGGAATTGCTTGGGGGGCGTATCACCGAGCAATGTGAAGTAAGCGATATTGTGGTTGAAAATGGGCAAGTTCAGGCACTCACCACGTCCAACGGCAAATTTATCGCTCAGAACTATATCGTAACTGCCGGAGCATGGAGCAAAGAAGTACTGGGACGAAATGCGCTGCGACTAGACATTAAGCCGATGCGCGGGCAGATGCTGTTATTCAAGTTCAATATGCCGCCGCTCCGTCATATTGTGTTGCAAGACGATTTGTATTTGATCCCGCGCCACGATGGATATCTACTGGTAGGTAGCACGCTGGAGGACGTAGGTTTTGACCAGCGCACCACCAGTGAGGCACGCGACATGTTGTGGCAGCGTGCCCAAAAATTATTGCCATCTCTGCGCGACATGTTGTTGGTGCGACACTGGGCCGGACTGCGTCCCGCTTCGCCGAACAATATCCCCACCATCGGGCGGCATCCGAAGCTGGATAATCTTTACCTTAATAGCGGGCATTTTCGTTATGGCGTGACCATGGCTCCGGCCAGCGCCGAAATTCTGGTAAATGAGATTACAGGTGCGCAGCAACCATTCGATGTCACACCTTATCGGTCTGGGTGGGGCGTTTAAAAATGGTTCCATTTTTCCAGCTTGCCTCATACAAGCGTAAACAGTACCCCGCTGATGTCCACGAAATATATTTCATGCGGCGTTGCTTGTACTCATACTATCTGACTCAACTACAGCTCAAGCAAAGTTTGCTACACTATATGCCTCAAGCATAGGTATGGAGATACACGATGTTCAATGCAAAATTCTTCGATGAAATTTCCGACAAATTAAGCAAAGCGGTGGCTAACAGCCCTGCAAAAGATGTTGAGAAGAATGCCCGCGCCTTGCTGGCGCAAGGTTTTACCAAGCTGGATCTGGTGACGCGCGAGGAATTCGATGTGCAAACCCAGCTGTTATCACACACAATTGAAAAATTGACGGCACTGGAGGCACGGGTCGCCGCCCTTGAAGCACAAGCAACCCCTAAAGAAGCACCAGCAACCCCTCTATAAATGAGCCTCGCGGTTTTATATAGCCGCGCTCTCTCCGGCATGGATGCCGCGCTGGTCACTGTCGAGGTGCATCTCGCCAACGGTTTGCCCAGCTTTACCATTGTCGGTCTGCCTGAGACCGAAGTGAAAGAAAGCAAGGATCGCGTCCGTGCAGCCTTGCTGACTTGCCAGTTTGAATTCCCTAATCGCCGCATCACGGTTAATCTCGCGCCTGCCGACCTGCCCAAGGAAAGCGGACGTTTCGATTTACCCATCGCGCTAGGCATACTCGCCGCATCTGGACAGATTCCTTCAAACCGCCTTGCCGAATATGAGTTTGCCGGTGAGTTGGCTCTTACCGGCGAGTTGCGGCCGATACGCGGCGCACTTGCCATGACCTATCACGCAGCCTCCAACGGGAGGGCATTTATACTTCCTGAAATAAATGCTGTTGAAGCAGCGCTGGTAGAAGATGCAGCAGTATATCCTGCACAATCCTTGTTGCAGGTGGCGGCGCATTTGTCTGGTCGCGCTGCGCTCACCCGTCAAGTCGCCAGTGCCCAACCAGTCATGCCGGACTATCCGGACATGCGCGAAGTGAAGGGGCAGGGGCAGGCCAAGCGCGCGCTTGAGATAGCCGCTGCTGGCGGTCATAGCGTGCTGATGAGCGGCCCGCCCGGTACAGGCAAATCAATGCTGGCGGCACGCTTCCCCGGCATCCTGCCGCAAATGACTGAAGCGGAAGCATTGGAAAGCGCAGCCATGCAATCGTTAGGCGGCATGTTTGATGTAAGCCGCTGGAAAACGAGACCGTACCGATCACCGCATCACACCGCATCAGCGGTAGCTATGGTCGGCGGCGGCAGCAATCCACGTCCCGGTGAAATCTCTATCGCAATGCACGGCGTACTGTTCCTTGATGAATTGCCGGAATTCGATCGCCATGTACTGGAAGTGCTGCGCGAGCCGCTGGAGAGTGGACGCATCACCATCTCTCGCGCTGCACGGCGCGCCGATTTCCGCGCTCAATTTCAATTAGTTGCTGCAATGAACCCTTGTCCCTGCGGCTATCTTGGTCATTACAACGGCAAGTGCCGTTGCACACCCGATCAAATTGCACGCTATCGTGGCAAAATCTCAGGCCCGCTGTTAGATCGCATAGACATTCAAATTGAAGTTCCCGCAGTGCCACAAGAAACCTTGCTCAAACAAGCTGATGGAGAAAACAATAGTGATATTCAAGCTCGAGTGAACGTAGCGAGGCAACGTGCATTAACTCGCCAGAACAAACCAAATGCACAACTCACGGTAAGCGAAATCGACGTTCTCTGCGCGCCCGACGCACAAGGTGCCGCACTGTTGCAGCAAGCCATCAACCGCCTGAATTTATCTGCACGCGCTTATCACCGCGTGCTCAAGGTGGCGCGCACTATTGCCGACCTGGCAGGCGACAAGGATATCCTTGCTTCACACATCGCCGAGGCTGTACAGTATCGCAGGATGGGCAGACAGGGATAGTTGAAAACAGCTGATTTATAACTCAAACCTCATGTTCGGCCGGTATAAGCATCATCTTAATGAAATTCGAAATGTATTTTCCATCGTGCAATTCTGTCCCATGATTCCATGCAAGAATGCTACCGCAAAATCATGTTTGCTTGACACAGTTTCTGTACAATTCATACCATTGCAGCCTTTATGTTAATTATCATCATTTTTTTGATTGCGTCATTGGGGGTTTGTTGTGTCGTTTGAAGCTATAAAACAATCTCTTGTCTCAGATATGTCCGTTGTGGACAGAATTATACGTACCCGTTTACATTCTGATGTGGCACTGGTCAATCAGATGAGCGAGTACATTATCAATAATGGCGGCAAACGGCTACGCCCGGCATTGGTGGTGTTATCTGCCAAGGCATTGGGTTACACCGGGGAATATCATCACGGCTTGGCGGCGGTGGTGGAGTTCATTCATACCGCCACGTTGCTTCACGACGACGTGGTGGATGAATCTGAGCTGCGCCGTGGACAAGCAACTGCCAGCGCCTTATTTGGTAATGCAGCGAGTGTTCTAGTTGGCGACTTTTTATATTCGCGAGCTTTTCAAATGATGGTGGAAGTAAATGACATGCGCGTGATGCAAACGTTGGCAGATGCTACCAATACAATTGCAGAAGGTGAGGTATTGCAATTGCTCAGCTGTCATGACGCGAGCGTAGATGCAGCCAGTTATTTGCGCGTGATCTATTGCAAAACAGCCAAACTATTTGAGGCGGCGATGCGTCTGGGCGCTATCCTGGCGCAGGTTGATAGCGCCAGCGAAGAAGCTGTGGCAAAGTATGGCATGCACTTGGGAACAGCATTCCAATTGGTGGACGATACTCTGGATTATTCTGGTGACGAACAAGAAACCGGCAAAAATTTAGGCGACGACCTATCCGAGGGCAAGCCCACATTACCGCTTATTTATGCCATGCAGCATGGTGACGCCAGCCAAGCTGCAACGGTAAAGCTAGCCATTGAGCAAGGCAACATAGAAGGTTTTGCCGAAGTATTGCACGTGATCAAACAAACCGGCGCACTGGAATATACCCGGCAGCAGGCACAAAGAGAATCAGATGCGGCATGTGCGGCGCTTTCTATTTTGCCCGATACGACTTACAAGCAATCTTTACTGCAATTAGCTGATTTTGCCGCCACACGGCAATTTTGATCAGGCTAAATCTTGGGTAAACCATCCTGAATGTTGCTAACGGAACTTTCTCTGTTACTCGTCCCATCTTTGTATAAATACTACACTATTTAGTGCCTCCCCTCCCACAGGCACGACTTCTGCAATTTTACAACTCCAAAAAAAATTTAACGAACTCGCAAGAACCTCTCGCCATCAGTAAATCTGGCACCTTACGCTGTCCATTCAATAAGATTGATGCACAATCATCACGCAAACTTATAAAGTGATCAGTGTGAATTACAACGGAAAATAGCTTTTAATCTTAGCTTAAATTGCCCACTGCTTAACCTACAATGGGTACCATCCAGTGATAACCAACAACGTTATATGAGGCTTTTCGATTTAATTTTAATCTCGCACGCTAACACAATCATTCTCCCGGTTCTGACAGAGGGAACTGTGAGAAAGAAAATTTTTCGTCTATTTAATTTTTAATTACAATTATGATTAATGACACTAACTCTTCCGAAATCGCACGAAAAACCCTGAGCACCTTGGCTGCACGAAAAATTGCTCCAACGCCAGACAACTATGCACGCCTGTATCAGGAACTCAGCGGCAATCCGGAGGCAAATAGCGCGGACCGAATTTTGGCATTGAATGCGAAACCTCTTCAGGAATCAACTGACGACAAATTGAAGCTAGCATGGCCGAGCCTGATCCGTGACTTGCTCACACAAATGGAAACTTCGCATAAGGGCATTACAATCACGCGCAAAAAACAAGGCGTAGGAACCGTGCTGAACAAATTCAACAATGACTCTAGCGTTCTATTTTCAAAATTGCAGGGGCTAATTGTTTCTTGGGGAAGTACAGCTACGCCCGGCCCTGATGAACTTATCCCTACAAAACTTGAATCAGAAGCAGAAAATGACACCGTATCCCTTGCCCCAGTAAACATAACTGGTATTCCTGACAAAGAAATTGTTACCACAATAGATACTAAACTGGTAGAACAACTGCGTGAGTTGCTGGCACAATCGCTTGAAAGCACACACAGCAAAGAACCCGACCTGATGAGTGAAATTCAGGCATTGGCGCAACAGGCACGCGCCACCAGCGATTATGCTCAAGCCACTAAGCTAAACAAGCAGCTACGCAAGCTCTGGAGCAAGCTGGCAATACATGACACCGACAATTTCAACATTCAGGAAGGATTGATGCGCCTGTTTCGCCTATTGGTGGAAAACGTCGGCGAGCTAGTGACCGAAGACAAGTGGCTGCACGACCAAATTGTTAATCTGCAGGAAATCATCGAGCGCCCCATCAGTAAACAATCAATCGCCAGTGCGGAACGCAACCTGCGCAGCACGATCATCAAGCAAAGCTTGCTGAGGCAAAACATGATCGATGCCAAAACTACGCTTAAAAGCCTGATGACGACCTTCATCGATCGCCTGAGTGAAATGACCGACAACACAGGTGCTTATCACACTAAAATTGAAAATTATAGTGTGAAAATTGGGCAAACAGATAACCTTGCTGAATTAAGTCACATCCTGGACGACATCATGCAAGACACGCGTATCATCCAGGCAAGCTCCATGCGCTCACACGAAGAGCTGATCAGTACACGAAAACAGGCGGAGATTGCCGAAGAGCGAGTCAAGCAATTGGAACAGGAACTGGAAGAAGTAAGCGAATTAGTCCGCGAAGACCAGCTTACTGGAGCACTTAACCGGCGCGGACTCGATGAAGTACTGGATCGCGAAATAAAGCGCGCTGACCGCCAGCAAACTCCAGTTAGCATTGCTCTGCTCGACATTGATAATTTCAAGCAACTTAACGACTCCTTGGGCCATCAGACCGGCGACCAGGCACTAGTGCATTTAATCCAGGTAATTAAAAATGCCTTGCGCCCAACCGATGAAGTGGCACGTTATGGCGGCGAAGAATTCCTGATTATCCTGATAGACACGAGCTTGGAAGAAGCGATGACGACCGTAACCCGTTTGCAGCGCGAGCTCACCAAAAGTCTTTTCCTACACAACAACAAACGACAGCTAATCACCTTTAGCGCCGGGGTTGCGCTACATACTAGCGGAGAAGACCCTGAATCTACAATCGGTCGGGCTGACAATGCCATGTACAAAGCCAAGCGGGCTGGCAAGAATCGTGTATTCGCGGCCAACTGACAGGAGGCTGTGATTCAGGTAGACAGAAAAATACATTTATAGAACCCGCCAACAAATAGCGCGTTCGGCCTTCCCATGAAGGTTGTAACCTAACCCAATGCAAAGCACCGGAATCACTGCCTTATCGGAGAGGCTTGTCAATAGCCAATTTTAATGAATCATCTCTCGCCTCTAAAAAAAATTAGACATGCACTAAAGTTTTTTTCGCTCTTTCCGTTAACTGTACTAACCGCGGTTGAAATGCCTTGAATATCTGGCCAGCCAAAGTAAATGGCAATCGTGTCATACGACAATTACAGTTAAAGGAGTTTTAAAATGCCCTCATTTATTAACACCAACATTTCTTCCCTGAATGCGCAACGTAACTTGAATACGTCACAAAGCGCGTTGCAAACCTCTTTGCAACGCTTGTCTTCTGGCTTACGCATCAATGGCGCCAAAGACGACGCAGCGGGTCTAGCGATTTCAAACCGGATGACCTCACAGATCAACGGCAACACTCAAGCCGCACGTAACGCCAACGATGGTATCTCTCTGGCGCAAACAGCTGAAGGTGATTTAAATCAGATCGGCACCAATCTACAACGGATGCGTGACTTGGCGATTCAATCGGCTAACGGCACCAATTCCGTATCTGACCGTGCTGCGCTAAATAGCGAATTGCAATCGCTAGCCGCTGAAATCGACCGTGTAGCACAAAACTCCTCATTCAACGGCGTGCAGCTGCTGGATGGTACATTCACCGCTCAGAACTTCCAAGTCGGCGCCGGTGCCACTGCCAACGACCACATCGCGATCAACACGATTAGCAGCGCACGTACCTCCGCATTGGGTTCTGCAGGAACCACCTCAACGGCCACCAAGGTAGGCACGGCAATCACTGCTGCATTGGCCGCTGGCGACCTGACCCTGAATGGCCAGCAAATTGGCGCATCTTCAGCAGGAATAGGTGGTGGCCTAACCAGTGCCAGTGCCACCCAAGTCGCAGTTGCGATCAATGCTGTTTCTGCAACATCCGGAGTCACCGCAGCTGCGAACTCTAATACCGTGACGGGGAATGCAGCAACTGCATTTACTGCAATCGCGGCCAGCACCTTCACGATTAACGGCATCGATGTAGGCGCAGTCGCCGCAGGCGGAACTGCTGCTGGTCAGGGTGCCAACGTCGCCGCAGCCGTCAACCAGGTTTCCGGCCAAACAGGCGTAACTGCAGCTGCCGATGCAGTCACGGGTGCGTTGACTCTGACGGCAGCCGATGGTCGTGATATCAATATAGGATTCACTGGCAACTCGGCTGCCAAAGCAACCCTCGTGACCCAGACCGGCATCGCTACCGGCAACATTGGCATACCTGGAACATCTGTCGCGTTGGGAGCGTTCACCACCTTGGCCTCTGCAACTGCAACCGACAAAGTTGCATTGACTGTTGACGGGCATTCTTTGCTCGCCTCTACAGCGGTTGGTGCTGGTGGCGTTTTGGCAGCTACTGTTGCCACAGCCATGAACACCTTCACCACAGCCAACACTGGTTACACGGCCCGTTTGACCTCCACTGGAGCAGTAATAACAGGCGCTGTTTCTGGAGCCAATATTACTGCTGGAATAACCCTGATCAAGACCGATGGCACAGCAGTTGATGTGAGAACAACCTTCAGTGATACCACTGGCTTACTCGTTCCAGCCGGTGCTACCAGCGGCGGTTTCGCTGGCGCCTCAAGCCTTGGCGATGTTGTGACGCCAGTCTCCAACACCACGACTGCAGGAACCGGCTCTAACTCTAACCACGGCACGGTCACTCTGACCAGCACCGGTGCGAACGGCATCGTTGTGGGCGGTGCATCATCAACGAATGCCGGAATGACGACTGGTCAAACTCTTGCAACCGTTGTGTCATCGGTCTCATCCGTCTCGGCAATAGATATTTCAACCGCAACAGGTGCGCTTTCATCACTGGCAGTCCTCGATGGTGCACTCGTCACGATAAACGCCACGCGCGCTTCACTCGGTGCATATCAGAACCGTTTCGCGTCAGTGGTGAGCAGTCTGCAAACCACTACTGAAAACTTGACTGCATCACGCAGCCGTATCGTGGATACAGACTTTGCTGCTGAAACCGCGTCATTATCCCGTAACCAGATCTTGCAACAAGCCGGCACTGCAATGTTGGCACAAGCGAACCAGATCCCAAATGGAGTTTTGGCACTACTGAGATAAGCAAGTTAGTTAAATAACCCTGGCCGAAGCGATTCGGCTGGGTTTTTTTAGAGCAAGGAGAAACCAAATGCTCAACCCAAACATAAGTAACACGACTCAGGCTCCACAGCCTGCCAGCCTAACAAACACCAGTCTTGCCAGTAATGGCGAGTCTGGTGTCGTCGTTTCCGCGCCTAGCACGGCCGTAGAGTTGCCCCAAATTGCAACACAACAAGTTTCCGGACCGCAGCCTTCATCAGCGCAATTGCAGAGTGCGGTAAATAATATAAATCAAATGCTGAAGCAAGATAACAAGGGCGTTGAGTTCAGCGTGGACAGCAGCACCAAGAAATCTATCGTTAAGGTGGTGGATTCGAC
>JAIOPT010000069.1 GCA_021413765.1 Betaproteobacteria bacterium | reverse complement strand
CCTGGTGAGCAAGCTCTATCCAAAAGCAGATTGGGCACCTAAAATTTTTCGAGCAAAATCCACGCTTGAAGGCATGGCGCGCGATTCGGTAGAGGGTTATTTTCATAGCATTTCGCTCTTGAGCGATGCAATGCGCGCGCGTCTCTTCAGCCCGGACTTTAGTCGAGCACTGGGGGGCTATCGCGCAGTGGAAGTGATGTACCGGCACGATGCACGCTCACCGGCACAGGAACCCTTGGCACGAGTGCAATACCTCGACATCAAGACCTATCTCGTGGGCGACATTCTCACCAAGGTTGATCGTGCCAGCATGGCGCACGCGCTCGAAGTACGGGAACCTCTTCTTGATCACAAATTGGTGGAGTGGGCCTCACGCTTACCCGCATCGCTCAAGCTTCATGGTGGGGAAGGCAAGTATGTATTCAAGAAAGCGATGGAGCCTTATCTGCCAAATGAAATTTTATACCGCAAGAAAATGGGTTTCGCGGTGCCGCTTGCAAGCTGGTTCCGCGGCCCCCTGAAAGAAAAAGTCCGAGAGGCCGTGCTGGGTCCAACTCTGGCAGCCACTGGTTATTTTAATGCGGATTACCTGTGCGAACTGGTTGACCAGCATCAAGCCGGGCTGCGCGATTACAGCACACCATTGTGGACACTGTTAATGTTCGAGGCATTTCTTCGAAACATGCAGCAAAACAGTTTCAATCATCCAACATAAAAAACAAGCAGCACGAAATAATTCACTTCTAATTTAAATCCACGGATAAAAGATTAAATGAAAATTTTGATTACCGGCGCAGCCGGATTTATCGGCATGCATGTTGCCAAACGTTTACTGGAGCTCGGCGACGAAGTGGTTGGCGTCGACAATCTGAGTGATTACTATAATGTGCAGCTAAAAGAAGACCGATTGAGGCAACTGGTGTCATACCCTGGTTTTCGTTTCATACAAATGGATATAGCCGACCGCAGCACCATGGAAACATTGTTTGCGTTCGAAAAATTCGAACGTGTTGTTAATCTGGCCGCCCAGCCAGGTGTGCGTTATTCTTTAAAAAATCCACATGCATACATAAACAGCAATATCGTGGGATTTTTGAATGTGCTTGAAGGCTGCCGCCATAACAGAGTAGAACATTTAGTGTATGCCAGCAGTTCAAGCGTATACGGTTCACACACTAAAATGCCGTTTTCAGAACACGACAATGTAGACCATCCGGTCAGCCTTTACGCTGCAACAAAAAAATCGAATGAATTGATGGCACATTCTTACAGTCACTTGTATGATCTGCCAACCACTGGGCTACGTTTCTTTACAGTTTATGGTCCATGGGGCAGGCCGGATATGTCCCCCTCTTTGTTTGCAAGTGCAATTCTTGAAGGTAGGTCAATTGATGTATTTAACCACGGAAAAATGCAACGCGATTTTACCTATATCGACGATATCGTCGAGGGCATCGTGCGCATATTAGACAAACCCGCCAAGGCTAACTCATCATTTGATCGGGCCAACCCTGATCCGGCTAGCAGCGATGTCCCTTATTGCTTGTATAACATCGGCAATCATCAGCCAGTAGAATTAATGGTGTTCATTGAAATGCTCGAAAATGCACTCGGCAAGAAAGCGATTAAAAATATGTTACCAATGCAGGCTGGGGATGTGCTTGCGACTTATGCGGATACAAGTGATCTGCGTAAAATGGTTGGCTTTGCTCCTGGCACTCCGCTCAATGAAGGAGTAATCAAGTTTGCCGATTGGTTCCAAAAGCATCATGCAAAAATGTTTTTACAGAGCCCATAAATTTAGCTCATATTTTTTCCGTTTAAGTTAGTTTAGTAATTAATTCATAACTCACATGCTACTTTGTAGTGCATCTATTTAAGGAATTTGCAATGAAAAAGGTTTTGATCCTCGGCGTAAACGGCTTCATCGGTCACCACTTGTCCAACCGCATTCTTGCTACGACTGATTGGGATGTGTACGGTATGGATATGAACGCTGACCGTATAACCGATCTGCTCGATCAGCCACGCTTTCATTTTTTTGAAGGTGACATCACCATCAATACAGAATGGATGGAATATCATATAAAGAAGTGCGACGTGATTTTGCCGTTGGTGGCAATTGCCACGCCCTCCACTTATGTCAAGGAACCACTGCGCGTATTTGAGCTGGATTTCGAAGCTAATCTACCCATCGTGCGCGCAGCCGTCAAATACAAGAAACATCTAATATTTCCTTCTACTTCTGAAGTATATGGCATGTGTCATGATGAGGAATTTGACCCTGAAAATTCTGAGCTTATCTGCGGCCCGATCAATAAACCACGGTGGATTTATTCCTGCGCCAAGCAATTAATGGATCGCGTGATTTGGGGCTATGGAATGGAGCAAGGATTGAACTTTACTCTCTTCCGTCCATTCAACTGGATCGGCTCAGGACTGGACTCCATTCACACGCCAAAAGAAGGGAGTTCGCGCGTGCTGACGCAATTCTTTGGCCACATCGTGCGTGGTGAAAATATAAGTTTAGTGGACGGTGGGCAGCAGAAACGTGCATTCACTTATATCGACGATGGTGTAGCCGCACTGATGAAGATCATTGCAAACAAGGATGGTATCGCTTCCGGCAAGATTTACAACATCGGCAATCCGGTCAACAACTATTCCATCCGTGACTTAGCTACCATGATGCTTAAACTGGCCGAGGAATACCCTGAATACCGCAATTCTGCGAGCAAGGTGCAACTGATAACAACCACTGCGGCAATCTATTACGGCAATGGCTACCAAGACGTACAAAATCGTGTTCCTAAGATCACCAACACATGCGAGGAACTGGGATGGGAGCCAGTCATATCGATGACCGATGCTCTGCGCAAAATTTTTGATGCTTACCGTGGACAAATTAATGACGCTCGCGGCCTGGTGGAATGAAATGCTAGGTGCTGAGATTAGATATTTGAAGAGGTACTCTTCAAACAAAGTACGCAATACCAAGCCGATTTTAATCACTGTACTGTGAATTTAAATTCACGGTTTAAACATACGCAAACAATTTAAAAGAAAGCAATGCGCATCCTACATGTTCTCGATCACTCCATTCCATTGCATAGTGGCTATACTTTTCGCACGCTCTCCATTCTTAAAGAACAACGTGCTTTAGGATGGGAAACCGCTCACCTGACTAGCCCAAAGCAGGGTATTTGTAGCGCAAGCGAAGAGAATATCGATGGCTGGCATTTTTTCCGTACACGCCATGCAATGACTCAAATGGCGAAAGTCCCTTTGTTGAACCAGATTTCCGTCATTAACAGTCTTACTCGCCGTCTTGATAAAGTAGCCAGAATCGTTAAACCGGATATTTTGCATGCGCACTCCCCTGCTCTGAATGCCATAGCCGCTTTACGCGTTGGCCGTAGCTTGGGCATTCCAGTGGTCTATGAGGTTCGTGCATTCTGGGAAGATGCAGCGGTGGATCATGGTACCAGCAAAGAACAGGGTCTACGTTACCGCCTCACTCATGCGCTTGAAACTTATGCTTTCAAGCGCGTGAATGCCATTACCACAATCTGTGAAGGCTTGCGCAACGATATCGTAATGCGTGGCATATCGGCGCAAAAAGTCACCGTCATTCCCAACGCCGTGGATATTGAGAAATTTTCCTTGGAAAGCACACCGGATAACGACCTTAAACAGCAACTAGGTCTGACAGGCTATCGTGTCATCGGCTTCATTGGCTCATTCTATGCCTATGAAGGGCTAGATTTGCTTTTACAAGCATTACCCATGATTCTCAAGTCTGTACCGGATGCGCGGATACTGCTCGTTGGCGGAGGACCACAAGATGCCATGTTAAAAAACCTCGCATTCGAACTTGGTATTCAGAACAAACTTGTATTTACGGGCCGTGTGCCCAATGACCAGGTACAGCGTTATTACGATCTGATCGATATCCTTGCATATCCTCGCCATTCTATGAGGCTCACGGAACTGGTTACCCCCTTAAAACCTTTGGAAGCTATGGCTCAGGGAAGATTACTGGTGGCTTCCGATGTAGGAGGGCACAAGGAACTCATTCAAGACGGGATAACCGGGATTTTGTTCAAAGCAGGAGATCCTCGTGCCTTGGCCGATGCGATATCACGGCTTTTTGCTGAAGAACATAAATGGCCAGAAATGCGCGCTGCTGGTCGACGTTTTGTGGAAACCGAACGTAACTGGCAAAAGTCTGTCTCCAATTACATATCTATCTATAAACGACTTACTGGCCTGGACGCAAATCATGCCTGACAGGCCACTCATCGTAGTTTTTACTACGCTGTTTCCAAATACCACTCAACCAAGTTCAGGCATTTTCATTCGTGAACGCATGTTCCGCGTTGCCAAGGAATTACCGCTCATGGTCGTTGCACCCGTGCCATGGTTTCCGTTCCAGGGATTGATCCGTATCTTTCGCCCCCATTTTCGTCCTACACCACCATATCGAGAAATCCAGGATGGCATCGAAGTACTACACCCCCGATTTTTCTCCATACCCGGCATAGCTAAATCCTTGGATGGCCTCTTCCTCGCACTCAGTACATTCGTCTTTATGCAACGACTGCAACGCAAACATAATTTCAATATCATAGACAGTCACTTCGCCTATCCTGATGGTTATGCTGCAAGCTTGCTCGGCAAATGGCTCCGTCTTCCGTTCACTGTAACTTTACGTGGAACAGAGGCGCGCTTGGCCAGACAATCTGCATTTCGCAAATACATGACCTCGGCCCTGCAATCCGCTGCCAAGGTATTCTCAGTGTCCGACTCCCTGCGACAAATAGCACTGACCTTGGGCGCTCCTGAATCAAAAACGCAAGTGGTAGGAAATGGCATAGATACAACTAAATTTTATGCCATCGACAAACTAGCCGCCCGGACCAAACTCGGCCTCCCGGCAAATGCACGTGTACTCGTATCCGTAGGCGGCTTGGTAGAACGAAAAGGATTCCATCGCGTTATTGATTGCCTACCAAAACTAATTCAGGAATTCCCCACACTACGTTATTTAATCGTTGGTGGCCCCAGCCCAGAAGGAGACATGGGCGCTCAATTACGAGCGCAGGTCGCTCAATTGGGCCTGAATGAACATGTGGTTTTTACGGGTCCGATGAAATCAGAAGCATTGAAAAAGCCTCTTTCGGCAGCGGACGTATTCGTGCTTTCCACCCGGAATGAAGGCTGGGCCAATGTTTTTCTGGAAGCGATGGCCTGTGGCCTTCCAGTGATTACTACTGATGTAGGCGGCAATGCAGAAGTCGTATGTCATCCAGAACTGGGCACAATAATTCCATTTGGTGACCAAACTGCTTTGGAAAAATCCCTTGCCATAGCACTTAAGCAAAAATGGGACCGAAGTAAAATTATCGCTTATGCCCAGGACAACACATGGGATTCCAGAGTTGCCACACTGATTAAAGCATTCAAGGACATTACTTGCCATAACAACAGACAACCGGTCACGTCTCACACCTCACAACAAAAGGAATCGGAGACGTGCCGCTAAATTTCTATACACGCTTGGTATCGGCTTTCTTGTTTCCGCTACAAGAAAAGCTGAAGCACCATGACACCGTGAAGATTCGCAAAGATATGGAGCGCACCCAATGGTTGTCTCCAGAACACTTGGAGGCATTGCGCGTCGAGCGGTTACGGACATTTATGGCTGACGTAGGCAAGCACGTCCCCTATTTTCGGAATCTCTTCCGCGATATGGCATTCGATCCTTCAAGCATACAAAGTACGTCCGACATTACTCGCCTGCCATTACTAACCAAAGATGTAATTCGCGCCAATACTGACCAACTTAAATCCGACGTTGCGCAGAGCCTTGTCCGTTTCAATACCGGCGGTTCCAGTGGCGAACCACTTATTTTTTATCTGGGCAATGAACGCGTGAGTCATGACGTAGCAGCAAAATGGCGTGCCACACGTTGGTGGGATGTCGATATCGGCGACCCTGAAATCGTCGTATGGGGATCTCCCATAGAGCTAGGCACCCAGGATAAAGTGCGTATGATCCGCGACCATGTGATGCGTACCAAACTCATACCCGCATTTGAAATGTCTGAAGAAAAACTAGATATTTTTCTGCGTGAAATTCGCGCCATGCGACCAAAAATGTTGTTCGGCTACCCTTCCGCCCTGTCGCACATAGCGCGGCATGCGAATGCAAAAGGGGTACGCATGGACGATCTTGGCATCCGTGTTGCATTCACCACATCGGAACGACTTTACGATGAGCAGCGACAGCAAATCGCCACGACCTTCACTTGCCGCGTAGCTAATGGCTATGGTGGGCGAGACTCAGGATTTATCGCACACGAATGCCCATCTGGTGGCATGCATATCACCGCTGAAGACCTTATAGTTGAAATAATTAATAGCGAAGGTAAGGTATTGCCCCCTGGCCAATCTGGCGAAATCGTTATCACACATCTCGCTACCAAAGACTTCCCTTTTATTCGTTATCGCACCGGCGATATCGGGATACTCGATGAAAATGCTTGTCCCTGTGGCCGAGGCTTGCCCTTGCTGAAAGAAATACAAGGCCGTACAACAGATTTTGTGGTGGCTCGGGATGGCACGGTAATGCACGGACTGGCTCTTATTTACATTCTCCGCGATTTGCCAGGAATAAAAGCCTTCAAGATTATCCAGGAAAGTCTGGATCGGACGCGTGTGCTACTCGCCACTGATCATGAATTCGATGAGCAAAATTGCGTCAAAATCATTACAGGGTTCAAGAAACGCTTAGGAGAAAGCGTCAAGATAGAAATCGAACGCGTGCCCGAAGTTCCAAAAGAAACCTCGGGGAAATTCCGCTATATAGTAAGCAAAGTTGCAGGTACGACTGAAGAAGCGGGAGCATGAGAGATATTATAATCACGGCCGTCGTATTTGGGTTTTTGCCCATGGTCTTATCGCGTCCGCATGTTGGCCTTTACCTTTTTTCCTGGCTGAGCTACATGAATGCCCATCGGCTGGCTTGGGGTTTCGCGGTTAATATGCCCTTTGCATATATCGTGGCAATTACGACATTGATCAGCGTATTCACTTCAAAAGATCCGAAGCACATGCCGTGGACGCGCGAAATGACGGTTCTACTCATGTATATTTTATGGATGATGGTAACCACCTTTTTTGCATTTTACTCCAATCTTGCCTGGGACCAATTACAAAAAGTCATCAAAATTCAAATCATGATTTTTCTTACCCCTCTGGTAATTACTAATCGCCAACGGCTGCACGGGCTGGTTTGGGTAATAGCACTTTCACTTGGTTTTTATGGGGTGAAAGGCGGAATTTTCACGATACTGACAGGTGGTTCATATCGTGTCCAAGGGCCGGATGGGACATTCATCGGGGGTAACAATGAAATTGCTTTAGCTTTACTAATGACTATTCCTTTGATGCGCTATTTACAGCTGAATGAGACACGCAAGTGGCTTCATCTCGGATTGGGGACCGCTATGGTACTAACAGCGGTATCGGCCATCGGCTCACAATCACGGGGGGCACTGGTGGGCGCGACGGTAATGGGCTCAATCTTCTGGATGAAAGGCCGGAATAAATTTTTCACCGGCATTATGCTTGCCGCCGCCATCGGTATTATGGCCTTGGTTATGCCGCAGCAGTGGTATGACCGCATGACAACCATTAAAACTTATGAGCAGGATCAATCAGCCCAAGGCCGGATTAACGCTTGGTGGACAGCATGGAATGTAGCTAAGGTACGGCCCACCGGCGGTGGGTTTGAAATGTTCCATGATCGAACATTTGAAGAGTACGCACCAGACCCGATTAATGTCCATGATGTGCATAGTATATATTTTGAAGTGCTGGGTGAGCATGGGTTTATCGGGCTTGGACTATGGTTATTGCTTGCTATCTTGACGTGGCAAACTGGTTCTTGGGTAATAAAACAGGCGAAACGCGATCCTGACAAAAAATGGGCAGCGGATTTAGCCGCAATGGGTCAAGTAAGCATGGTTGGCTTTGCGACGGCCGGGGCCTTTCTTGGGCTGTCCAATTTCGATCTCTATTACCACTTACTGATGATTATTGTATTGACTAAAATAATCTTATTTAAAGAGCAAGCGCAGATGAGCAGTGCATTGGCAACTAAGCGTTAACCAGAAAATTATAGTATTTATAAGCAAGCTTAAAAGCCTTTAGACGGAGCTTGAAACTGTCTGTGGGGGGATGATTGTTATTGTGATAATTAATATAGCGTTTTACTTTGAAAAATTTACAAATGATTGTTTTGCTGACTTATCTGATAAGTTAAACAATAATTAAAAATATAGTGAAGTTACATTCCACGCGAAGAAATGTTCTACATCTCCCAACCTGAAGA
>JAIOPT010000068.1 GCA_021413765.1 Betaproteobacteria bacterium | reverse complement strand
TATCACCTTCCTCCACAGCCGCTGAAATGAGGCCATACCAGGAAGTTTCTTTAAATTCGCCATTCCCGCTCACTAGCAGCGCTTGTTTGGCACGCGTCATGGCGACATACAGCAAATTCATTTCTTCACGCCGCATATAATTTTCATCGGCATCAAAATAAGCCGCTCGCTTGGCTCCACGACTACGCTTATCCGTAAAAAGCGAGAAATGCACTGGTTGCGGTGCGTTGGGTGGCCAATCGAGCAGCACGCCATAGTTGTCTGGTTTACGTTGCGTATCGTTGGCATCAAGCAGCCACACGATGGGTGCCTCCAGCCCCTTGGCCTCATGCACGGTGTAGATGCGCACGGCATTACCGACCTCACCTACCTTGCCTTCGTCTGGTGATTCATTGTTGTCAGCTGTGCGAAGCTCTCTCAGCTCAGCAAGGAAGCGGGGCAAGCTGGGGTAGCGTCCGGCATCCACATTCAGCGCAATCTCCATAAAGGCTTGCAGGTTGGCGCGAATCGTTTCATGCATTTCGACAGGCAGCGCAGCTTCATACCGATGCAACAAATCACCCTCAAAATAGATACGATCAAGCAGATCATGAACTGGCAATTTATCAGCGCGATCCAGCCAGTTATTCAGCAAGCGATACGCTCGCAACAATTCGGCAGATGCTGCGCCACTCTGTTCACAGCGTTGCAGCCGTGACCACCAGCTACCACCGATTTCGTCTTGAGCCAATTGCATTAAATCGCCATCGGAGCAGGCGAAAAAGGGAGAACGCAGAACTTGCGCTAATTCCAAATCGGCGAATGGGGTGATTAGGAAAGTCAGTAAAGCCTGTATGTCTTCCGCTTCCAACGTGTCCAGCAGCCCGCCACGTCGCGAAGTTAAAAAGGGAATGCGATGCGTACGCAAGGCGCTCTCATACACGCGTAAATGGGTGCGCTTGCGTACCAATACCATAATGTCTGAGTATTCTGCGCGCCGCACTGCGCCTTCTGCATCGTGCACACTCCAGTGCGCCATGATGTCGGCGATGCCAGCGGCAAACTGCTGCGCCTCAACTTCACGCTCGCCGGTCGCTTGTTCGATACGCGCTTCCTGCAAAGGGTCACGCAACCAACCCGGTCTACCCGGTGCGTCAATCTCGGCCGAATTTTCAATTACCGCTAGCGGCAAGGCAGTGACAAAACCTGGTAAATTCGTGTGATGCGCGATGTGTGTTTCGAAATCCACGAAGCCATCCGGCTGCGAATCAAACACACTATTTACCGCTTGTAGCACTGCCGGGGCATTGCGCCGAGTGATATTCTGGCTAAGGGGATACGCGTCAAATTCTTGTTGCAGCCATGCACTTACTTCTCCGAACAGGCGCGCATCGGCACGACGAAAGCGGTAAATGGATTGCTTTGGATCACCCACCACAAATACGGTTGGGCGCGATTCCACTGCAGCAGAAGCAGCAAACCAGGCTTGCAGAATCTGCCATTGCACCGGGTTGGTATCCTGAAATTCGTCCAGCAAAACGTGTTTGTAGCGGCTATCCAATTTGTACTGCATATACTCGGCACAATCGCTCTGACTGAGCAGGCGGCACACCTGCCATTCCACATCAGTAAAATCCATTACCTGCTGACGCAGTTTCAAATCCTGATAGTGTTGCAGCAATGCTGCCCCGCAATGCAACGCGGCCTGGTTCATACGCAGCGCTTCGCGCTCTGTCAACGCGTCACGCACGGACTGCATAACTTCGAATAGCGCACAACAAAGACTGGCATAGCGTGCTTCGTCCTGTCCTTTATTCGCCTTGAGTTTGCGCGGCTCGCCCTCTTTGGTATAAAACCTGTCGCTGAGTGCTTCGAAACGTGCAGCTAAATCTTGTAGACACAAGGCTTCCATCAGCTTACCCGCGTCTTTCTGTTGCGCTGCCGAGCCGCTTTGCAACAAGCTTGCAAATGCTTGTACATTGGATTCAAAATTTTTATCCAGCAACGCCGCAAACGGTGTGCCCCCTGGATCAACGTCAAGCTTGATACGGAGTTGCTCCATCGCATAGCCCACCGCATCTTCCTGACCGCTGGTATAAGCCCACCATTCGGCTCGCTTCTGTACAAAATTCTTCAGCAGTGTGCGCGTACTGTGCAAACCATATTCCGCAAATAACCATTGCATCTCTTGCGCAGTCTCATCGTCGGGTGCGGCACGCAGGCTATCAGCAAACATTTGCCATGCTTCCTCATGCAGCACCGAAGTACGCTCCAGCAATTGCATCCCTATAAGCAGACCAGAATTCAACGGGGCGCGCTGGATGATCTGCATGAACCAGCCGTGAAAAGTATTGATGGTAATAGCAGGTTGCGCCATTAGACAGTCGCGATACAGACTTCGCGCGCGCGCCAGCAGGTTGTCGCTTACATCGTGCAGTTCGCGCTCCATAAGAAAAGCACGTACAGCAGTGTCATCTTGCGTGGCAAGAAAATGTAACCATTCGTGCAAGCGCGCCTGCATTTCCTGCGCAGCTTTTCGAGTAAAAGTGATGGCTAAAATTTCTCCAGGCTTAACACCGGCCAGCAGCAGGCGCAGGATTCGTGACACCAGCAGCCAAGTTTTGCCGCTGCCCGCGCAAGCTTCCACGACAACGCTGTGCTGAGGGTTGAGAGCAATGAAATTGTTCATTGCATGCCCCACATTCCTGGCATCTCTTCCATTAGCGCTCATTCCATTCCGATTTCCGGCATAGCCCGCGCATCTCGCAATACTGGCACGCCTCTTCCGCCCCGTGCGCGGGCAATGCTGCACCGCTGCGCATCTGTGCGAACACTTCCAACAAGCGCGCGATATTTGCCTGCGCCAGTTCAGCCACGTCCTGTGATGGCGCAACTGCAATCACCTTGTCTTTTTCGATACTGATAAATGCGGCTTCTTCAGCCTCATACACGTAGGCATAGCAAGCCAGTTGAACGTCCTCACCTGCTTCTTTGAGCTTATTGCGTAGCCTGGCCGCATCCATCATCTTGTAATCCAGCACGCGCACTGCGCTACCCCCCTTGGCCTGCACATCTACACGGTCTAACCGTCCATGCATAAGCAAATCAGCGGTCAATGGCAATTCAAACGGCACTTCTCCACTTTGATATCGCCAACCTTCCGCTTCATTTTTTAACTGTGTCTCCAGATATAAAGGGATTGCTTGCTGCCAACGCAACAGCCAGGCACGCGCTAAATAATCGCGTTGCACTGCGGGCGCAAAAATCTCGTCACTTATGCGCAGTAAAGCCGCATCCAGATCGGCGCGCAGATGATCGCCCAGCACCTGATATTGCTCATGGAAACGCCGCAGAATGTCATGTACCCATTCTCCATAATCGCGTTTCTCCACGTCTTCACGAACCTCATCCATTTCATTGAGGTGCAAAATATGGCGGGCATAAAATTGATAGGGACAAGCCACCAGACTGTTATAGCCGCTGGCTGAAATACGTTTCGGAATAAGGCCTTGCAGCGCGACTGGCGAAGGCATTGCAGCCGCCGGTGGCAGTGCAAATTCTGCACTGCGCACTTGCGTGCTTTCAAGCAACTTATCCCATTCCCCCTGCTTTATCGTTAGATCGTCGCCATAAGCCAACTCGTGCAGGGCACGTAGCATTTCGAAACACGGGCTTAACAGGTTTGCTTCGCCGCTTTTGCTGGCTTGCCAGGTAACCAACATGGTGTCATTCATGACGAGCAATGCCAGTAAGTCATCGCGCTGCTGTGCCAAATAAACTTCGCGCGTCGGCAAGCAAAGCGTGGTGCGCACCGCATCATTGAACCACCGTCCGCTGTCGCCAGTGCCCGGCAGATGTGCGGCATCACAACCAAGCATCAGCACTGCATCGAAGCTGCGCCAGCGCGTTGCGGCAAGATGGGTGAGTAAAACCGGGCTGTCGATCGTTACATCAAGGAAGGTGTGCTCATCGAGTTGTTGCGCCAACCAATGCCGCCACTCGGTCAGGCTGACGCGCGTGGTATCGACATGCAGTTCACGCTGCCAGTTTTGCAGCGCCTGCAGTAGCTGTATGCCAGCATCATCCATCTTCAGCCCCTGCACTATGCCGAGAATCTCCAGGCTGGCATAAAGCGCGTTTAGCCAGCCGGACAGCGTATCGTTTTTTTTATGCAAAACCTCCGCCGCCTGACGCAACCGCATCAGCGCCACTTTCATCTCAACATTACCCTGAATCAAATCGAGAAATGTATCAAGATGCGCCACCGCACCATGCTTGCGCACCAGTTGTTCAAGCTGATACACCGTCTGCTTACGCTCGCTCACAGTTTGATCGGCAAAGATGAATGGCGATTTGAGCAGGTCGAGTAAATCCTGATAGTAGAAATCACTTTGCAGCGCATCCAGCCAGCGCATTAACACCGTGCTCACGGATAACGTGGATAACTTCCAGCCTGTTTCGTCGCACACCAATACACCAGCGCGCTCCAGCAAAGCACGCATACGCCTTGCGACTATGCGGTCTTGTGCGACGATGGCTATGTTTTTCTTGCCTGCAAGCAACCAGCGCCGTATTTGTACCTCGGCGGCACGCGCTTCCTGTTCCAAACCATGAGCGCCAAAAAAGCGCAGGCGGTGTCCCAATGCAGCGTGAGGGAAATATTTTTGCAGGTGATTGGCTTGCTCGCGCAATGACAGAGCATCCATCTCATCCACTCTCTCCTGCGTAAGCAAGTTATCGTGCACCTCTCTCTCATTGTCCGTTGGAATATGAGAGAGAGGCCGGCTGGAAGCGATGATGCGCATCGCCGCACATTCTGGCTGTCGTGGTATCAACTCGCGCAAATCAATAATCATCACAGGCGCGCGTTTATGATATGCCTCCAGGAAGCGGGCTTCAGTCGCAGCAAGTGCAGAAGTCAATAACACATACAGCGGTAACTCAGCTTGCTGCGCGAGTTGTGTCAAACTTTGCTGATAAGCGCGTGCGGTATCGAATTCGCCGCTATTGTTCATCGCATACCATAGCTCATACACTACGCGCGCCTCGAACTGCATGGCGACGCCACGCTTGGACTGATAGGCTTGTTCCAATTGCGCTAGAAAATCTTCGGCATTTTGTGGCAGCGTGACATGATTTTGTGTCAGCTCATCCAGCAAAATCAACAGTTCGCGCGCAATGCTCCATAGATCAGCATCGGCAAACCAACGCCGTGCGCGCAGAGCCTGATACAAAGTGGTGATACGGCAAGTGTCGGGAATAACAGTTAGTGCGAGGGGAACGGACTGAACCCAATCATTGAGCGTGACCATCTGCGGCAATAAAATCGCAGGCAAATTGGCTACACGTGCCAAACTTTGCGCCAATGGTTGTGACACATGGTAATTGGGCAACAATACCCTGGCACGGCGCAGATCAGGTATTTCGTGAGAGTGCTGCGTCAGAATGACGCGTGCAACAGAATCAAAAAAAACAGCGGTGGTTGATGTGTTACTTTGCGGTATCGGGTTCAACGCTTATTACCTCTATCGCCATTCCCGCGCAGACGAGCGTCATCAATACTTATCGATTGAAAGATACATAAATTACGTACCCACTGATGTACTGCGCGGGAATAAAGAACTATAGGCCTTTGGCGATACCACTGAAGCAATAAATAACAAGGAGAAATGTCGAAGAAATATTTCAGCGCATCCGCAGCTTATCCAATCCTGTCAAGCCATCCTCATCCTTCCCATCCTTCGATCCACCAGGATAGTTCCGTTCCTCATCGCCAGGAGCAAATTCCTTCTCCAACAAATGTAGCTTGTCCTTCACTTCTTTCCACTCATCTGCATCGGCAGGCGGCTCTTTTTTCTCGACGATACACTTCCATACCTTACACAGCTCTGCATTCAGCGCGCTGAATTGCCGCTGGTCTTCTGGCAAATCATCCTCGGCATAAATTGCATTGACTGGGCATTCGGCAACGCACAAGGTACAGTCTATGCACTCATCCGGGTCAATCACCAAACTATTCGGCCCTTCGTAAAAACAATCTACTGGGCAAACTTCAACACAGTCAGTATATTTACATTTGATACAAGCTTCGGTAACTACGTAAGTCATGGATTCAAACTCCTATTGAAATATGTTTGCTATTTTAAACAAAATACAGGTTAGTGTCAGCTATGTTGAAGTAAGGGCTGCGCTAGGTTTTATTCGCGCAGCCCCGCTTGACTGAAGGGTTAGATTTGCGGTTTTATTTGCTCAGCCGTCTGCTTTGGAAATTTCTTGATAAGCCACTGCAAAACCTCAAGCTGATCATGTGCGGTGGCGCGGCGAACTTGAATTAAAAGTTTTTGTAAATCGGGGCGTGTCAGAGTTGCATTTGACGCACCTTCATTACACACGGAGCAAATTGCACGAAGATTTGATGGGTCATCTGTGCCGCCCATGCTTTTGTCAATGACATGACCAAGGTGGAGCCTAGTTTTTCTTGTGGTGTCATATGGATGGGGTTCGCCAGCAACTGCGCCACACATTTGGCAAGTAAAGCCGTTGCGATCAAGCACAAAGGCGCGTGTTTCTTTTGATATTGCACGCTCGAAGGCCGGTTGCGGTTTCGGGTTTTCCAACAGATATTGACCAGGCTTTAATTCGCTGCGGTCATTGTGCGTGAGGATCAAATAGCCTTCTTCTGTACGAAGCTCGCGAACACGGCGCGCCCACTCGGACTGGTTGTCCCCAACGACACGCAACTCCTCGGAATCCATGACGCGGCCAATGTTCGCCAAAAAGTGAGCGCGGAGTTTTCCGCGCGCACCACCTCTTTGTGTTTTTACTTTTGTCACTGCTACGCCCGTTTAAGTTTTGACTTTGCGGCGGCATTCAATGCCGCTTGAATTTGCGTGCCAACAGCACATGCAACGGGAGATGGAAATGCATTGCCAATTTGACGGTATGCGGCAGTTTTTTTGCCGCTAAATTGCCAGTGATCGGGAAACCCTTGGATACGTGCGGCCATGCGAACTGTCAGGCGCGGCATACCGATAAAATCCGGTTCTGGCGCGGCATCAGCGATACCCATGCCATCCACGCCTATTGATGCCCACGCCTTTTTTGCCCTAGTGGGGCCGAGGTCGGGGCCACCATGTTTTTTACTACCGCCAACCAACGTAGGGGCTATATCACAAGCTCTTTCGCACCACGGTATTGCCCCACGCCAGCCGTTTGCAGCGATGAGATCAAAAAGCGCCTCACCGACCGTTGGTGGAGGGGCGAGACGCGCGGACGGCCAATTGAAATACTCTGCGGCATTTTTCTTTAGCGCCACAAAAACAACTCGTGGGCGCAATTGAGGAACGCCAAAATCACTTGCATTTAACAGCCGCCATTCGGCGACATAGCCAAGTTTTTTTAAGTCGGCGATTAGTTTTGCTCGGTACTCATCAAACACTGAGTCAAGCAAGCCGCGTACATTTTCAAGCATCACAGCTTTTGGTTTGCACTCAGACACTAATCTAAGCGCCTCTGGGAAAAGGTCGCGCTCATCTTCGTTACCAAGTTGCTTGCCCGCCTTTGAAAAAGGTGGGCAAGGCACACCACCGGCTAAAAGCTCGATGCCGTTCCATTTGTCCGCAGAGTAGTGACGAATATCGCCCTCTACTACGTTCCAGTGCGGTCTATTGATTCTAAGTGTCTGACATGCAGGAGCCTCGATTTCAACAAGGCTGGCATGTTCAAAGCCCGCTTGTTCTAGGCCAAGAGCCTGCCCACCCGCGCCTGCGCAAATTTCTATGGAATACAGTGACATAATATTATGTTTATTGGATGTAATACGCCGATTCTACGGTGCTTTAGTTATCACATAAAGGAAATTAAATTGGGGTCATACTCGATTTAATCCTTATCATCCTCGTTACCATTGATTTAATCGACCCCATTTATTTCTAGTTGTTCAAATTTTTATCACACTCTATCAATGCATAAGCCGAATGATTATGTATTGATTCAAAATTCTCCGACTCAACCACATACGCCTCAATACGCTCGTCACGATTGAGCGCTGCTGCGACATCGCGCACCATATCTTCAACAAACTTGGGGTTATCATAAGCTCGTTCAGTGACAAATTTCTCATCTGGACGCTTTAGTAAACCATACAGTTCGCACGACGCCTGCTCCTCGGCATAACGCACCACCTCCTCTATCCATACAGAACGGCTGGTACGCACAGTAATAGTCACATGTGAACGTTGATTGTGCGCGCCTCGCTCAGATATTTTTTTGGAGCACGGACACAGGCTCGTTACCGGCACTACTACCTTCATGGTAAAGCGGTATTGCCCATTATTAATTTCACCTATAAAGGTAACATCGTAGTCCAACAAGCTTTGCACGCCAGATACCGGCGCAGTCTTATTAATAAAATAAGGGAAGCTCATTTCGATGTGGCCGGACTTCGCCTCTAACTTCTCAATCATCTCGCGCAGAATGCTTTCAAATGACTCTACGGAAATCTCCCTCCCATGATGGTTGAGTATCTCGACAAAACGAGACATGTGCGTGCCTTTGAAGTTGTGCGGCAGGTGCACATACATGTTAAACGTGGCAACCGTATGCTGCACCCCCACGTTTTTGTCTTTAACTTGCACTGGATGGCGAATACTTTTGATGCCGACTTTGTTGATCGCCAGATGGCGCGTATCAGCCATATTTTGCACATCAGGAATTGGAGTGGCTTGGAGAGAGCTCATGTTTGCTGTCGACCTTCGAAATAATACACTATCGATATCGGATTTTTCCCTTGGATAAAATCAACCATATTCAAAACCGAATACTGCAGCAAGTTTCTTGAACACAGATTGTCCATGAGCGCTGCCCTAGGAATAACGGGCAGAGCACCATGAAGCATAAATTTTCCAATGGACACGAATAGGAAATACTAAAGTTACTACGCACTAAAAATAGGTGGATTAACGTAGCTTGGATGGTGACGACGACAATCGTCTAACAACACCAGGCTAAACGCATATGAGCCTAAGCATTTAAGACCAAAGACAGAAATATCAATATGACAGACAAATAGGTCAAGCCTTGAGGAATCTTTCGGCAACAGCCGGAAGATTCCTCATTAAATTATTTACTGACCCGGTTGCTTGACTACACGTAAATAGGGTTTAACTGTTTTCCAACCTTCTGGAAACATTGTTTTGGCATCATCATCAGATACCGAAGGTACGATAATTACATCTTCGCCATCTTTCCAATTAACAGGTGTGGCAACTTTATATCTAGCAGTTAACTGCATGGAATCCAGCACACGTAAGATCTCATCAAAGTTTCGGCCTGTGGACATTGGGTATGTAAGTGTCAGTTTAATTTTTTTATCTGGACCAATAATAAAAACTGAGCGAACAGTTGCATTCGTAGCCGCAGTACGACCCTCAGATGTACCCGTTTCATCAGCTGGTAGCATGTTATAAAGCTTCGCTACAGTTAAGTTCTCATCTCCGATCATAGGATAATTAACAGCATAACCTTGCGTTTCTTGAATATCTTTTGCCCATTTTGTATGGTTATCAACTGGATCTACGCTTAAGCCAATTATTTTGCAGTTCCGTTTTTTAAATTCCGGCTCTAGTTTTGCCATGTATCCTAATTCAGTTGTACAGACTGGCGTAAAGTCTTTCGGATGAGAAAATAGTATCGCCCAGCCGTTGCCAATCCACTCATGAAAATTAACGGTGCCTTGAGTTGTGGGAGCGGTAAAATTTGGTGCTTCATCATTAATTCGTAGTGACATGGTTAATCCTCCGTTTATATTCAAAATTATGTCGTAACACATCTTACTACTACATATTGATTACACACTTATTTTTTGCAATCAAATATATTTACAGTTTGTGACTTTTTTGCTTGTCAAAAGTATACTTCAAAAATAAATTTAATATTCCTTGCTTGAATTTATAAAGACATTCTTTGACGAATTGAGGCAGCGATGCCTGTTGCGTCCAAACCGCACATAGCCAACATTTTTCCTGTCTCTCCTTGCTCCAAAAAACCATCTGGCAATCCAAGTTGGAGCAGCGCGTTTGTCATACCGTGTTGTTGCAAACACTCCGCCACTGCGCTACCCGCACCGCCTTGGATGGTGTTTTCTTCTATAGTTACAAGCAAAGCATGCTCGCGTCCCAATTGCAACACCAGCTCTGTATCCAAAGGCTTAACAAAGCGCATATTAGCAACAGTGGCATTGAGTGATTCGGCAGCGCCAAGAGCTGGGCCAAGCATAGATCCAAAGGACAAAATTGCCACACCTGAGCCCACACGACGCACTTCACCCTTACCTAAAGGCAGCGCCTGCATTTCCTTACGTGTTGTAACACCCGGTCCATAGCCGCGCGGATAACGCACAGCAGTCGGTGTATCCAACTGGAACGCAGTGTATAACAATTGGCGGCACTCATTCTCGTCAGCAGGAACCATTACTGTCATGTTGGGAATGCAGCGCAAAAAACTCAGATCAAAACTACCCGCATGCGTAGCACCATCCGCACCGACCAGCCCGGCACGATCTATCGCCAGCAGCACCGGCAGGTTTTGAATCGCGATATCGTGTATCAGTTGGTCGTAAGCTCGTTGCAAGAAAGTGGAATAAATTGCCACTACCGGCTTGTAACCTTCACATGCAAGTCCTGCGGCGAAGGTCAGTGCATGCTGCTCGGCGATACCTACATCAAAATAACGTTGTGGAAATTTTTTTGCGAATTCAACCATGCCGGAACCCTCGCACATAGCAGGGGTAATGCCAACTAAACGCTTATCCTGCTCCGCCATATCGCACAACCATTCGCCAAAAACCTGGGTGTAGGTAGGCTTGCTGGCTTGCCCTTCAATATTTCTCTGGACAGGTTTGGTAACGATACCTTGCTCTGGATCAAACTTGCCCACACCATGATAGAGCAGGCAATCTTCCTCTGCGTGAGTGTAGCCTTTGCCTTTTTGCGTAACAACATGCAGAAATTGCGGCCCTTTGAGCTGGCGTATATTTCCAAGAGTTGTGACTAAAGTATCAAGATCGTGCCCATCAATCGGACCGATGTAATTGAAACCAAATTCTTCAAACAACGTACCCGGTGTAACCATGCCCTTGACATGCTCCTCAGCACGCTTAGCAAATTCAAGTACTGGCGGCATGCCTTTCAGCATTTTTTCACTACCGCGTCGCATGGCAGAATAAAAACGTCCCGACATCAATTTGGCAAAATAATTATTAAGCGCACCCACTGGCCTCGAGATGGACATGTCATTGTCATTGAGGATCACCAACAGGTTGGTGTTCATCGCACCTGCATTGTTAAGCGCCTCAAAGGCCATGCCACCGCTCATCGCGCCATCACCAATGATAGCCACGGCACACCGATCACTTCCATCAATTTTCGCCGCTACCGACATTCCCAGAGCTGCGCTGATCGATGTACTAGAGTGCGCGGTACCGAAGGCATCGTAATCACTCTCAGCACGATTAGGGAAGCCGGAAATACCTCCTGCCATGCGCAGGGTTTTCATCGCTTCGCGCCGTCCCGTAAGTATCTTGTGCGCGTAGGTTTGGTGACCCACATCCCACACCAATCTGTCATCCGGTGTGTTAAAAACGTAGTGCAATGCAATCGTTAATTCTATCGTGCCAAGATTGGAAGACAGATGACCACCCGTCTTACTGACAGACTCCACCAAGAACTGACGCAACTCATCCGCCAGTTGGGGCAATTGCTTGCGATCTAGCTGACGCAAAACTTCTGGAGTATTGATGGTATTGAGCAACGAAACCATCAAAACTTTCTTAATAAAATAAAATTAGCCATTTCACATAGGCGACGTGCTGACTCGCCGAACCCCGCCAGTGCTTCCAGCGCTTCACTGTGCAATTCTGCCGCCATCTGTTTGGCTGCCTGCACGCCAAGCAGCGTGACATAAGTAGGCTTGTCTTGTTCGGCATCCTTACCTGCAGTTTTGCCTAAGGTTGCAGTATCTGCCTCACTATCGAGTACATCGTCCACCACCTGAAAAGCCAACCCGACGCATTTACCGTAGCGATCAAGCCTAGCCAGCTCCTCTTCCCCTAGCGCAGGCCCACACTGCGCACCGAGCAAAACAGCAGCACGAATCAGCGCACCCGTTTTATGGATGTGCATGAATTCAAGTTCGGGCACACTCAATTGGTTGCCCACACTCGTTAAATCAATCGCTTGTCCACCCGCCATGCCACGCGATCCGGATGCTGTAGCCAATAGCTTGATCATAGCCAACTGTTGCACGGCATCATTACTGAGTTGATGCTCGGCCAGCAACTGAAACGCCAAACTTTGCAAGCTGTCGCCGACTAGCAGCGCAGTGGCGTCATCATACTCAACATGACAAGTGGGTTTGCCTCGTCGAAGCACATCGTTGTCCATGCATGGCATGTCATCGTGTACCAATGAATAAGCGTGAATCAGTTCGACAGCAGCCGCGACTATGTTGACGCGCATACTGTCCGCCCCGACCAAATCACCCGCAGCAAAAGCCAACAGCGGGCGCACGCGCTTGCCACCATCCAATACGCTATAGCGCATAGCTGCGTGCAGGCGCTGTGGAGCAATATCCGGTTGTGGCAACAACTGTTTGAGCTGATCCTCGAAACGACTCTGGTGGGAACGAGCCCAAATCTGAAAATCAATGCCAGGCATCTCAGGTCTAGTCATCTTCTCGCTTGGCAAAATCGCTCGTACTTGTAGGACTGGTAGCAAAATTTTGGAGAGTGCCCTCTTCCAGGATGCGCACCTGCTGCTGCGCATCCTCCAGACGGCCTCGGCAAATCTGCAACAGCTCAGCACCACGCCGGTAAGCTGACAATGAGTCTTCCAACGACAGCTTGCCCACCTCCATGTCAGCGACTACCTGTTCCAGTTCGGTCAGTGCTACCTCAAAGCTGGGTGTTTTTTGGGCTTTTACTGCCATGTATATACATTCCATTTGCTAAAGTTGCGGCGTATTTTACCTGAACCTGATTCTTATGGTCTTTTCGTTGCAGAATGCTTTGAGACAGCGGCCAATATTTTTTCAATATTGTATTAATACCCTGTTCATACTCTCGAGTCATATCCATTCCTGATTAGCCACGAATGCCGCAATTATCAAGTTCGCTGGTCTTGAAGATCCAGTTCAATGGTCGGCTTATTTTCGTTCTTTAAGTAAGTCACGAATTTCCATGAGGAGCACTTCTTCATTTGAAATTTTTGGCAGCTCTGCCGGTTTCTCTTCCGATTGCCTCTTTAACGAATTTATACCTTTTATTGCCACAAATATTGCAAAGGCAATAATCGCAAAATCAATCATTGACTGGATGAATTTACCATAGCTGATCAAAACAGCTGGTGCCCCTCCCCTGGCCTCCTGAACGATGAACGCCAAACTGGAAAAATCAACTCCGCCTAAAAGAACTCCTATTGGCGGCATGATGATATCGCCAACAAAAGACGAGACAATTTTACCAAATGCAGCTCCAATAATAATGCCTACTGCCATATCAATAACATTACCCTTGACAGCAAACTCCTTAAATTCTTTCATCATGCCCATGACATTTCTCCTTCATATTAAGGTGATTAAATGTATTACCATTGTGACTTAGAACTCAATTCCCATCAGTATTACCATGAATACCACTATTTTTTGGATCTAGCTGCCCCTAAACAAGCCTACGAACCCATCCGACTGATGAGTGAGTATACATGAGCCAAAGTGATCTGGCACAAAGCAAGGGGAAGCAAAACTGGTTCCAAAGCTGCAGCAATTCAACTTAGAAAAACCGGACGGATGCGGATTTACGCGCACCGTCCGGTAGACTGCCGAGTCAGCTGCAGCCATGTAAATGGGAATGAGGGGGAAATGAAGCGGTGGGGCCGGAGCGCCTCCGCGAAAGCGGTTTAGTTCAACGTACGTTTAGTTAATATTTAGTGCGATATCGCTTCCTAGTAGGATCATCAAGCATTAACACGCCGCTTAAATTCGCCAGTACGTGTATCAATTTCAATTTGATCACCAATTTCGCAAAATGCGGCCACCTGTAACTCTGTGCCAGAGCCAATTTTGGCAGGCTTCATTACTTTGCCGGAGGTATCTCCACGCGCTGCTGGCTCGGTGTAGATAATTTCGCGTACGACAGTATTGGGCAGATCGACCGAAATGGCTTTATCGTTGTAAAAGACCATCTCGCAGGCCATACCGTCTTCGAGGTAATTGATCGATTCACCCAAATTTTCTTTTTCTACCTCATACTGATTGTAATCAGCATCCATAAACACATACATAGGATCAGCAAAATAAGAATACGTTGCATCCTTTCGATCAAGCAGAACTATTTCAAATTTGTCGTCCGCCCTATATATTGCCTCGCTCGGCGAGTCTGTCAACAGGTTCTTGAATTTCATTTTAACTACCGAACCATTACGGCCAGAGCGGGTATATTCAGCCTTTAACACCACCATGGGGTCGCTGCCGACCATAACGACATTACCTGCCCGCAGTTCTTGTGCTATTTTCATGTCTACTTACCTTAAATCTGATTTACATTCCAAGCCGCGTATTCTATCAATTTTTTGAACAAAATTCAGCAAATTCAAAACGAGGTTATTGCCGGATATATGCTGCGACCATTCACGCGCATGCCTCAGCAAAAACGCTTTGTGCTCCCAGTATTCATTCCAAGTGTAGTTTGAGCTTATCGAGGCTGCTTGGTTCCCGCTTTGTCCAATGTTCCACCCTTCCCACAACCTAGATAATGTTTGTGCTGCGTCTGGCTGCAGTCCGGCACAATACAACTTCATGAAAGCGCTCAGCTTGTTTATATGTACATTATCCTGTTGAGGATAAATGTGCCAAACAAATGGCTTGCCCGCCCATTGCGCACGCACACAAGAATCTTCCCCTCGAACAAAGTTAATATCGCAGGCCCACAACAGTTCATCATAACGCTCCTGTTCGATAAACGGCAATATGCGAACTTCCAAATTACCGTACTGTAACATGTCACCCGCAACAACGAGTCCACGCCCAAAAAAGGCTGCCACTTGAGGCAGCACACAATCGTCCGGCACTAAACATAGTATTGAGATATTGCTCTTTGCCCAAGTAGAAAGTAATTCCGGCAGCGCGATATTTTCATAGCAGAATAACGAAACACGTACTTCATCGGGTTTAGGCAATGGCACGCCCAGTGCTCGCCAAAATGCGGCCTGCGTGTGCAGATCACTCTGAAATGCATCACGTCGTGCAATGAGATCTCTCTCTAGCAGCAAGCCACCAGTTTGTGGGGTGAACCCCGGGAAAAAAAAATATTTAGTGAGAGGTAAGAAAGGATGGGGCGAGGGAAGACAATGACAGCCAGCCACCCATTCTTCCGCACTAAGGTGCTCCAAGTTAATCCAAATCGGTTTGTACTCTTGCGCCGCCATCACTGCCACATAGCACTCGGGCAGTTCACATGCGAACGCCTCAATCACTAGTTGCGCCGGCTCTACCTTTGAAAATGGAAGCTCCAAAAAAGTTGCACTCCAGTGCCTGATTTCCACTCCAGAACAATGCTGTATTGGCATATCAGGACAGATCGCCGGGTGCAGTCTGCGAAAGCTTGACAGATCGTCCACCCATAGCCGCACTGCCATCCCTGGCTCGTGCACCAGTTGCTTAGCTAGTCGCCAGCAAACGCCAATGTCACCGAAGTTGTCTATCACTGCGCAAAAAATATCGCAGGTAATCGGTTTATTCATTCCATTCGCAATGTGCATTTAAAAGCATTTTTAATTTTTATTTTATAAATAAAAAAGCCCCGTACCAAGGGGCTTTTTTATTGCGCTATGTTTTGAGCCTTTACTCTGAAACAGGCGCTTCAGGTTCTACCACGATAAGAGCCTTCATACTTAAGCGCAAGCGGCCTTTCTCATCGGCCTCCAGCACCTTGACCTTTACAATCTGACCTTCTTTAAGGACATCCGACACAACGTTAACGCGTTCGTTTGAAATTTGCGAGATGTGAAGTAAACCGTCTTTCCCAGGCATGATATTCACAATCGCGCCAAAATCCAACAGTTTGACAACCGGGCCTTCATAAACTTTGCCTACCTCAACTTCCGCTACAATATCCTCGATACGTTTCTTTGCCAGCATTCCCCCTTCACCGCTAACACTGGCAATCGTTACATTGCCTTCATCGTCGATATCGATAGTGGTACCAGTTTCCTCAGTTAACGCACGTATCACAGCACCGCCCTTACCAATCACATCACGAATTTTCTCCGGGTTGATCTTGATTTTGATCATGCGTGGTGCATGTGCCGACACCTCTTCACGTACCGAAGGCATGGCCTGCTTCATGATACCAAGTATATGCAAGCGTCCTTCGCGCGCTTGGCTCAAGGCAACTTGCATAATTTCACTCGTTATCCCGTTAATCTTGATGTCCATTTGTAGTGCAGTAATACCCTGCTCCGACCCTGCTACCTTAAAATCCATGTCACCCAGATGATCTTCATCGCCAAGTATGTCGGTCAGTACAGCAAAACGGTTGCCTTCTTTAATTAAACCCATGGCGATACCTGCCACATGAGTCTTGACTGGCACACCGGCATCCATCATCGCCAAGCAACCACCACATACTGAGGCCATTGAACTGGATCCATTAGACTCGGTGATTTCAGAAACCACGCGAATGGAATATCCAAACTCTTCCTCACTCGGCAATGTTGCTACCAGAGCACGCTTAGCTAAACGACCATGACCAATTTCACGTCGCTTTGGTGTACCAACGCGACCAGTCTCACCTGTAGAATATGGGGGGAAGTTGTAATGAAGCATGAAGCGATCCAAATACTCGCCTTGCAAGGCATCAATTTTCTGCGCATCACGCGCAGTGCCTAGTGTGGCCACTACCAGTGCCTGAGTTTCACCGCGGGTAAACAGGGCTGAACCATGCGTGCGTGGTAATACGCCAGTGCGAATTGTAATTGGACGCACGGTACGTGTGTCACGCCCGTCGATGCGAGGTTCGCCGCTTAGTATCTGGCCGCGTACAATCTTGGATTCCAGTGCTTCGAATAAATCATTAAGATGATTTTTTGGCACCAAACCATTTTCCGAGGCTGACACAGCTTCCAGCACGCGGGCACGAATCGCATCCACCTGATTAGTACGCGCCTGTTTTTCACGTACGGCATAAGCTTGCTGTAAGCTACTTTCGGCCAGTTCGGCGATTTTTGAGCTCAACACAATGTCATGAACAGGCGCATTCCAATCCCAATCCGGTGCACCAACTGCATCCGCCATTTCGATGATCGCTTGAATCACCGCTTGCATTTGCTTGTGGCCAAACATGACAGCGCCCAGCATAACGTCTTCAGGCAATTCTTGTGCTTCTGACTCCACCATTAAAACGGCTTGTTCCGTTCCAGCAACTACTAGATCCATCTTGGATAGTTCAAGTTCCTGTGCAGTAGGGTTAAGTACATACTCACCGTTAAGATAGCCGACGCGCGCCGCGCCTATGGGGCCATCAAACGGAATACCGGACAACGCCAAGGCAGCAGAGGCACCAATCATGGCAGGAATATCAGAGTCAATCTGGTTATCAGAAGATATTACCGTAGCAACGATTTGCACTTCATTATAAAAACCTGCCGGAAATAGTGGGCGCAACGGGCGATCGATCAAACGAGACGTCAAGACTTCCTTTTCGCTGGGTCGCCCTTCACGTCGAAAAAAACCGCCTGGAATCTTGCCTGCAGCATAGGTACGTTCCTGATAATCCACGGTCAAAGGGAAAAAATCCTGGTCCGGCTTAGCATCTTTCCTGCCTACTACGGTGACCAGAACGACCGTATCGTCCAGACTAACCATGACTGCTCCGCTGGCCTGACGTGCGATTTCCCCGGTTTCCAAGGTGAGCTGATGGTTGCCATACGCTAATGTTTTCTTGTAGTGACTCAAAATTCGCCTCTCTGTGCATGACGTGGCGCTAATGCGCCATGGGGGTAAGGCCATAGTTGGGATAATTCACCCAAAACAACGCGGGCCGCATCTGCGACCCACTTATAAAGTACTACTTACGCAATTCCAAACGCTGAATCAGTGCACGGTAACTGCCCTCATTCTTGCCCTTGAGGTAATCCAGGAGCTTGCGGCGACGGCTCACCAATCGCAACAGACCGCGACGAGAATGGTGATCCTTTATGTGTTCCTTAAAATGACCTGTCAAATAATTAATGCGAGCGGTCATTAGTGCAACCTGCACTTCTGGTGAGCCGGTATCGCCTTTGATGCGTTGGTAATCAGTCACAATTTGCGCTTTTTGCGCTGCCGTAATAGACATAATATTCACACTCCACTAAATAAAAAGTGCCGCATTTTACTCTCGAATGCGGCGGTTGCTCAAGTCTATTCGGACAAGAACGTTGTCCCATATTACGTTAATTAGTCCTAATCTTCATAAATTAACGCACACCCTTTGCTCATCTTTGCAGCTTTACAGGTTCCCACTCTGATTCATTTTCTTAAGCGCCTCTATCAGAAATACCTTAAATAGAGCCAAAACCTATTCTATACAAGCTGCGCTTTTCGCCACGCTGGACAACAATCTTACGGGGGTCAGCCGCTGTTCCACGAGATCGGCCACCCCAATGAAGCGCCCTGCTCCATATAATCGAACTTTGCCTTCCAGCAATGCCGCTTCGATAGCGAGCCTCTGCCCTTGGGCAATGCGGGTCACTTGTGCCGCATCAAGATCAAGCACAGGCATATCCTGCAGCAAACTATCTAACGGTAAAATGTATGCCTCTCGTTCCAGCATGGTTACCGACTCCATCTGGTTCAGATTATGCGCACCTTCAAGGCCAAACTGACCAATCGCTGTACGGCGCAATCCTTGCAGGTGTGCACCACACCCCAAAGCCAATCCAATATCCTCAGCCAGTGTACGCACGTAAGTACCCTTACTGCAACGCACTGTAATCTCCATCTCGTCACCCGCAAAGCGCTCCAATACCAACTCGTGTATGGTCACGCTACGGCTTGCACGTATTACAGTTTCGCCCTTACGAATGTACTCATATAGTGGCTTTCCCTTATGTTTGATGGCGCTATGCATAGGCGGCATCTGCTGAATTTCACCGATAAAATTGCGTAATACCGTGCATACCTGTTCTTTGTCCAGCTCTACAGTGCAGGAGCTGGTAATTTCGCCCTCGGCATCGCCCGTAGTAGTCGTTTGACCAAGCCGAATCAATGCACAATAAGTTTTGTCTGCCTCCAGCAGTGAACTGGTGAACTTAGTAGCCTCGCCAAAACAAACTGGTAACAGACCAGTCGCCAGAGGATCAAGCGTACCAGTATGCCCCGCCTTCTCCGCCTGAAAAAGGCGGCGTACCTTTTGCAAGGCGATATTGGAACTGAGTCCTAGAGGCTTGTCGAATAACAAAACACCGTCCAATGGACGCATTATGCGGGTCATTTTAACTTCACGAAACGTCCTTAACTACCGCCCTTAGGGGGAAGCTAGTCGGCTTCGCCCTCCTTTGACAAGTGATCCAAAGGAGCTTGGGAAGAGCTGTGTAATGTTTTATCGCTGGCAACCGCTTGATCAATAAGCTTCGACAAATGAGCGCCACGTTCGATCGACGGGTCATAAATAAAATGCAGTTGCGGCATGATGCGTAGCTTCATCGAATGTGCGAGTTGGCAACGCAAATAACCGCTTGCATGCTCTAAACCTTGCTGCACTGCAGCGCTTACTCCGCCCAGGGAGGTGTAAAAGACCTTGGCGTGGGAATAGTCCCTAGTCACCTCAACTCCCGTGAGAGTGATCATGCGCACGCGCGGATCTTTCACCTCGAGGCGCAACAGTTGAGCCACTTCGCGCTGAATCTGTTCGGCTATCCGGTCTGTCCTTACATAGCCTTTAGGCATTTAGAGAGCGTGCCACTTCGATTATTTCAAATGCTTCAAGTTGATCGCCCACTTCGAGGTCATTAAAATTACGCAACGACAAACCACACTCGAAATTCGATCGAACTTCCTTGACATCATCTTTGAAGCGTTTCAACGAATCCAGTTCGCCAGTATGAATCACCACATTGTTGCGCAGCACTCGCACCTGCGAATTACGCTTGACTATGCCACTGGTCACGTAGCAACCGACCACAGTGCCGATCTTGGAAATTACGAATACTTGGCGTATTTCCACCATACCGAGGATGACTTCCTTCTTTTCCGGAGCCCGCATACCTGACAAAGCCGCTTTAATTTCATCTACCATTTCATAGATAACATTGTAGTAACGCACATCTACGCCGGCAGATTCCGCCAGCTTACGCGCAGCAATATCGGCACGGGTATTAAAGCCAATCACGATTGCCTTCGAAGCCAGCGCCAGGTTAATGTCGGATTCGCTGATAGCGCCCACAGCACTGTGGATCAGGTTAACTTTGACCTCATCGGTGGATAGTTTTTGCAGGGCATGTGCAATAGCTTCACAAGAACCCTGTACATCGGTCTTGATAATCAATGGCAGCATGCGCACTTCGCCTTCTGCCATCTGATCGAACATGTTTTCCAACGTAGCGGCCTGCTGCTTGGCTAGTTTCACAGCACGGAACTTGCCTTGACGGAACAAGGCAATTTCACGTGCTTTTTTCTCATCTGAGAGTACTAGCACGCTTTCACCAGCTATAGGCACTTCGGATAGCCCCTGAATCTCCACTGGGATCGATGGCCCTGCCTCATTTATTGCCTTACCGTTCTCATCCAGCATGGCACGCACGCGTCCGGACACTACGCCGACCAGCACTGCATCACCCCGCTTTAAGGTGCCCGACTGCACCAATATAGTCGCCACCGGCCCCTTGCCCTTATCCAACCTGGCTTCAATCACAATACCCTTGGCCAAGCTTAGTTTGGGTGAGGTGAGTTGCAACAATTCAGCTTGCAATAACACGCTTTCCAACAAGGAGTCGATACCCAATCCGGTCTTTGCAGACACCTCAACAAACATGGTGTCGCCGCCCCAACCTTCCGGCACCACACCCTCTGCAACCAATTCTTGTTTTACGCGTTCGGAATTGGCATCAGGCTTATCAATCTTAGTCACCGCTACCACGATGGGTACGTTTGCTGCCTTGGCATGGTGGATTGCCTCTTTGGTCTGCGGCATTACACCATCATCCGCTGCAACCACTAATATCACAATGTCAGTCACTTTCGAACCACGTGCCCTCATTGCCGTAAATGCCTCATGGCCCGGTGTATCGAGGAAAGTAATCATGCCTCGCGGGGTATTCACATGGTAAGCGCCAATATGCTGCGTGATGCCGCCTGCTTCGCCGCTGGCCACGCGGGTTCGACGGATGTAATCCAGCAATGATGTCTTACCATGATCAACGTGACCCATCACGGTAACTACCGGAGCGCGCGGCTCGAGAGGTGCATTCTTGTGCTCTTCAGATTCTGTCAGATAAGCACTAGGATCATCCACCTTGGCTGGCTTGGCAATATGCCCCAACTCTTCCACCACAATCATCGCAGTTTCCTGATCCAGCACCTGATTAATGGTCACCATGGAGCCTAATTTCATTAGTGCCTTGATAATTTCGATGGCTTTGATTGACATTTTCTGTGCTAATTCAGCGACACTAATCGTCTCTGGCACCATGACCTCATGTACGACTGGTTCAGTCGGCAGGGAGAAAGCATGCTGGGCAGTTTCTTCTTGCTTGGCATGTTTGGCATGATGGCGTGGGTTAACGTTTCCACGGCCAGCCGTCCAACCGCCAGGTCGCGTATCAATGACTGCGGGGGTGCGTTTTTTGTGACCAGCCTCGGTCCATGGACTTGTTTTGTCTGGAGCGGCGGCTTTAGCACCTTTTTTAGCTGCAGGCCGAACAACCTTGTCACCAGGCTTTGGCATTGGCTTATGCAGCGTACCTTCGGCCAAATCAGGCTTGGCAACAGGGGGGGCAGCTGCTTCGGCAATTGCAACCGCCTTGGTCTCTGGCACTTCAATCGGCGGCACCACAGGTTCGGCAACTAGCGTCACTTTGCGTTTGGCGTGTTCCTTCTTGTTCTTGGCTTGGACTTCGGCGGCCTGGCGTGAGGCTAGTTCTGCCTGACTGCGTGCTTCTTCAGTACGCAGAGCAATCTCCTGCTCTCCCAATATTTCCGCTTTTGAGGTTTTTGATGGTGCTGCTTGCGCTGGAGTGACCTTTACTACAGCAGCAACTGGTTGTTCTATCTCGGCAACTGTAATTGGTGCAACCACGCGCTTCTTGCGCACTTCGACTTGAATGATGCGAGCCTTGCCCGTGCTATCCGCCTTCTTGATCTCCGTGGTTTCACGGCGAGTCAATGTAATTTTTTTACTTTTGGCACTGCCACTGCCATGTGTGCTGTGCAGATGCTCAAGCAACTTTGCCTTGTCCTGTTCCGATATGCTATCTGATTCCTGCTGTTTGGCGACACCGGCCGCCTGTAGTTGTTCAAGCAGCAATCCAACCGGCAAGCTGAGCTCGCCAGCAAACTGCGCTACATTCATTTTTCCCATCACTGCCCCTTAACTCCCAAAATTTGAGATTTATAGCTCTCAATACTCAACAGAAACAACTAGCCAGAACGGCTTATAAATTAATGTACGCCCTCGCTAGTATTTGCCAAGCAAGATTTTGTTCAATCGGATATGCACAAATAATCGCGCTGATCCTTTACAAAATTTGAATATCCAATAATATTTTGAATATATATCATGCAAATTTATGGGACATTCGGGTTAACATGATTATCCTTAGCTAGCCCCATTAAACAAACCAAGGAGCGCGTGCAGCCATAATTAACCGATTTGCGCGTTCTTCATCTATACCTGCCTGCTCAACCAGTTCGTCCACGGCCAAATCGGCAAGCTGTTCCTGTGTGCCTATGCCCTTGCCTGCCAGAATGCGTGCAGTTTGCTCGTCCATACCTTCAAGCTTAACTAAATCCTCAATGTTATGCTCCACCTGCTCTTCGTTAACGATTGCTGCAGTTAACAGGGCATTACGCGCACGGCTACGCAACTCATTTACTGTTGCCTCGTCAAGAGACTCGATTTCCAGCATTTCGTTCAGTGGTACATACGCCACTTCCTCTAGTGTGTTAAAACCTTCCTGAACTAGAATATCCGCCACCTCTGCATCCACATCGAGCTTGTCTATGAATAAATCACGCACCTTGGAAAATTCCTGCTCATTCTTCTGGCTGGATTCCTCCATAGTCATGATATTAAGCTCCCATCCGGTCAATTCACTTGCCAAGCGTACATTCTGCCCATTTCGACCAATAGCTTGCGCAAGATTCTCTTCCTCAACTACCACATCCATGCTGTGATTGTCTTCATCTACCATAATGCTAGTCACGTCAGCCGGAGCCAAGGCATTGATTACACTAGTCGCAGGATCTTCCGACCACAATACAATGTCAACGCGCTCGCCCGCCAACTCATTGGTTACAGCCTGCACACGCGAGCCACGCATACCCACACAAGTGCCAATCGGATCTATCCGCTTATCGTGGGAGCGTACTGATATTTTTGCACGAACTCCTGGATCACGCGCAGCGCTAACTATTTCTAGCAGCCCCTCCTCAACCTCCGGAACTTCAAGTTCGAACAGCTTAATTATAAATTCAGGCGTGATACGCGACAGCGTAATTTGCGGCCCACGAATTGAACGATCCACGCGTAATAAATACGCGCGCACACGATCACCAACGCGCATATTCTCCTTTGGAATCATTTGATCACGTGGCAACAACGCTTCAATCTTGCCAAACTCAATGATGGCATTACCGCGCTCGATGCGCTTCACTGTGCCGGACACCAAATGCTCATTTCGCTCCATGAAGTCATTCAGAATCTGCTCGCGCTCAGCATCACGGATTTTTTGAAAAATCACCTGTTTGGCTGCTTGTGCGCCTATGCGCCCAAAGTCGATGGACTCTAATGGCTCTTCAATAAATTCTTCCAACTGAATATCTGGATTGAGCTTCCGAGCCTCGCTAAGCTTAATATGCAGATCAGGGGTTTCGAAAGTTTCATCATCCATTACCTGCCAGCAACGAAAAGACGCATATTCACCAGTATTACGGTCAATACTGACACGTACATCAGTCTCCTCGGCAAAACGCTTCTTGGTGGCGGACGCCAAAGCAGACTCCAGCGCTCCAAACACAATTTCCTTGTCCACGTTTTTTTCACGCGCTAAGGCATCAACCAATAATAAAACTTCACGACTCATCACTGCCTCCAACCAACCGAATGTTTTTTAAACTAACGCGCCCACTCGCTTATTTTTTACTTAATCGTTGCCATGTTAAATTTTATTTAGCCAAGCGCATGAGTAACAACACTTATTTTCCGCATTGGGGTGTAAAATAAACAAATTTTTTGTTATGCATCACGCGTAACGCGAATTTTAAAAGCATTCGGTTTAAACAAATCATTCGCCGCAAGCAAACGACCCTAAAATTAAAATGTAGGCACTAAATGCGCTTTATCCAAATTGGATAATTCAATTAGCACCTGCTTACCATCCACATCTAACTGTAGTACACCATCTTGAAGGCTGCCGAGTGTGCCTATGAAATTCTTACGGCCTGCCAACGGCAGGCGCAATTTCAACTGAGCCTTCTTGCCGCAAAAGCGTATAAAATCTTCCTCCTTCTTGATTGGCCGATCCAACCCCGGAGATGAGACTTCAAGGCGCCCGTAATTCACCCCCTCTACTGCAAACAAACGTGTTAACTGGTGACTGACCAATTCACAATCGTTTACCGTAATTCCCGATGGCTGATCGAGCAGTACTCGCATCAACCCCCTGCCGGACACTTCAAAATCAACCAACTCATACCCCAAGCCAGCCACCGTCGTTTCCACCAATCTCGCAACATCCATAATCATGCCCACAAATAAAAAACGGGCCTAGGCCCATCTGGAAAACTGCGTGGATTATAGCAAAAATAATCGGTTAGTGGAAATTGACCTCACTACATTAGTGTTTTACAGGAGTTGTGGGGGTTAATTTATTTGATTATGCCATCACTAAAATGATGGCATTTTTACTTCGTATGATCCGCATAGCACGTTTTAATGGGGGATCATTACGAGAAGCACGGAATTTATGTATTGATTACTTCAGTCCGTGAACAAGAATGCAGGACTACCCTAGTAAGGCGAGTATTTCGCGGATTTCGCGGCGTAGTTCGGACGAACTAGCGTATGGCTGAAGCAGTTGTGGCTGGGAATCTTCTACCCGTTGCCCGATAAAATTATTCAATCGACCACGAGCTCCACTGATGGTAAAACCCTCTTCATACAGCAATTGCCTGATACGACGAACGAGCAGAACTTCGTGATGTTGGTAGTAGCGTCGATTACCACCCCGTTTAACTGGTTTAAGTTGGGTAAACTCCTGCTCCCAATAACGCAATACATGCGCCTTCACCCCGCATAAGTCACTTACTTCGCCAATAGTAAAATACCGCTTCGCCGGAATCGATGGCAGAACGGCATTAAGCTTCTGGTTTTCCATGATAATTTATCTCTACCATGCTCTTAAGTTTCTGGCTGGGATGAAAAGTCACTACACGGCGCGCCGTTATGGGAATGTCTTCGCCAGTCTTTGGATTACGCCCGGGCCGTTGGGGCTTGTCGCGTAGCTGAAAATTACCAAAACCGGACAGCTTTACACTTTCACCATGCTCAAGTTGAGCACGAATTTCTTCGAAATAAGACTCAACCATATCCTTGGCTTCACGCTTATTCAAGCCAACTTTTTCAAACAATAAATCCGCGAGCTCTGCTTTAGTCAATGTCATTGATCACCCCTTATATACGCAACTGCGCACCATGCCGTTGCAAAACTGCGGCCAAGTACGCGATACTTAGTTCAATTTCACTATCAATTAACGTCTTTTCAGTATCTTGCAATAACACACGGAAAGCAAGGCTTTTTTTTCCGTCCCCCACACCTTTACCACGATACAGATCAAACAGCGCGATTTCTGCCACATATAAGGTATTGCTAGCTAGCATGGCATCCAATAATGATTGGGCTGTTACACTTTCATCCACAACTACGGCAAGATCGCGTCGCACCCGCGGAAACTTAGAAATCTCGCTGGCATGTGGCACATTTGCTGATATCAAGGCATGCAGCTCAACCTCGAACCACACCACTACCTGCGGAATTCCATACTGCTGCAACCACTTCGGATGCAACTCTCCTATCCAACCCACCACTTGCCCATGCAGCAAGACTTGCGCCGAGCGTCCAGGGTGGGAGGCAGGGTGCGGCGACGCCGAAAAACTTAATAGTGCTGGAGCAAATAGCGCTTCTACATCTGCCTTTACATCATAAAAATCCACATTTCGCGCCGCCACACCCCACTGTTCCGGCAACGCCGTGCCATAAACCAATCCGGTCACGCGTTCGTGCTGTGTATAACTGCCCGCCTCGGCGGCAAAACAGGCACCGATCTCGAACAGGCGAACACGCGGCTCCTTGCGTGCGAGGTTAGATCGCAAAACAGCGAGTAGTCCGCCCAGCAAACTGCTGCGCATCACGCTCATCTGGCTAGCGATTGGATTCTTCAATGCGACCTGTGCGGTATTGCCGCACAGGTCGCGCTCCCACTCCGCGTCCACGAAGGCGTAGGTAATTGCTTCCTGGTAGTCGCGCAACACGAGCGCCTGGCGCAGCTTCGCCAAGGGGCGCTGCGCCTCGGCCAGTGGCAACATGGTCATGCGCGCTTGCGGTGGCACAGCTTGTATTCGCTCGTAACCATGTACGCGTGCGACTTCCTCGATTAGATCTTCCTCAATAGCGATATCAAAACGGTAGCTGGGCGGCGTAACACTGAATTCGTCGCCTTTTTGCTGAACAACCATGCCCAAGCGCAGCAGCATCTGCGAGATCTCCTGCGCTTCCAGTGATACGCCCAACACGCGCTCGATCCGTGGCAGGCGCAATTTCACCGGATTGCGCGCGGGCAATTCACCCAGCACCTCACTCACTACACCAGCTTGTCCGCCGCAGATATCAAGAATCAATTGCGTGGCCCTGTCTAATGCTTCCTTAGTAGCTGCAAAATCCACACCGCGCTCGAAACGAAAAGAAGAATCAGAGCCGAAACCCAAGCGGCGCGATTTGCCGACAATCACGCCAGGTGCGAAGAACGCGCTCTCCAGAAAAATATCAGTGGTCGCGTCGTCCACCGCGCTGTCAGCCCCGCCCATCACGCCTGCCAATGCGATCGGCTGCATATCATCGGCTATCACCAGCATGTCTTCTTGCAGGTTTACAACTTGCTCATTGAGCAGCTTCAGGCTTTCACCAGCACGTGCAAAACGCACTTCGATGTTGCCGTTCAATTTATTCAGGTCAAAAGCATGCAACGGCTGACCCAATTCGAGCAATACGTAGTTGGTCACGTCCACCAGTGCATTGATGCTGCGCAAACCACAGCGCTCCAGACGCTGCACCATCCATGCTGGCGTGGCTGACTTCGCATTTACTCCGGCAATCACGCGTCCCGCATAGCGCGGGCAAGCGGCTGATGCAGCCACCCGAACCTTGCAGCTACGGTCACAGTCTTGTTTGAAATCTGCTTGGGGCAAAGCTTGTAACGGTGAGCCTGTCAAAGCAGAAACTTCGCGCGCGATGCCATACAACGACAGACAATCGCTGCGATTTGGCGTCAATTTGAGTGTGATCTGATGATCGTCAAGATCAAGGTGCTCGCGTATGCTCTGCCCGACCACTGCATCAACAGCTAACTCCATAAGACCCTGGCTCTCTTCCGCCAAGCCGAGCTCCTTTTCCGAGCACATCATGCCAAACGATGCGACGCCGCGCACCTTGGCCTGCTTGATCTCGATGCCCGGCAGTTTCGCTCCGACCAGCGCGCAAGGCGCTTTCATGCCGACACTGACGTTCTGCGCACCGCACACGATGCTCAGTGGCTCGGCTTGACCGATGTCCACGGTCAGCACGTTCAGGCGGTCAGCGTCAGCATGTTTGTCCTTGGTCAACACCTGTGCGACGACAACCTTGTCGAAAGCTGGCGCAACCACAACCATCGCCTCCACTTCCAACCCAGCCATTGTCAACAGGTGTGCTAGCTCATCGCTGGAGAGCGATGGGTTAACGAATGAGCGCAGCCAGGATTCGGAAAATTGCATAGTTAATTAAACTGTTTGAGGAATTGCAGGTCATTTTCGAAGAACAGCCTGAGGTCATTCACGCCGTAGCGGAGCATGGCCAAGCGCTCCACGCCCATACCGAAAGCAAAGCCGATGTATTTCTCACTGTCGATACCGACGTGCTTCAGCACGTTCGGATGCACCATACCGCAGCCGCCGATCTCCAACCAGCCGCCTTTCCAGCTCATGTCCATTTCAGCCGAAGGTTCGGTGAACGGGAAGAACGAGGGGCGGAAACGCACTTGCATGTCCGATGTCTCAAAATAGTTCTGCAAGAAATCGGCAATCACACCCTTGAGGTCAGCAAAGCTCACGCGCTCGCCTATCCACAGTCCTTCAACTTGATGAAACATCGGCGAATGGGTAGCATCGGAATCCACACGATAGACGCGTCCCGGCGCAATGATGCGTATGTCCGGCATGGTCAACTGATGTTTATGTTTCTCCACATGCGCCTGCATGTAGCGGATCTGGATCGGCGAGGTATGCGTGCGCAACACGTGCTGCTCGTCGATGTAGAAAGTGTCGTACATGGCACGCGCCGGATGGTCTTCCGGGATATTCAGCGCGGTAAAATTGTAAAAATCGCTTTCGATCTCTGGGCCTTCCGCCACGGCATAACCGATTGAATGGAACAGCGTCTCGATGCGCTCCAGTGTGCGCGTAACCGGATGCAACCCACCACAACCTATCCCTCTACCCGGCAAGGTTACATCCAGCGCCTCCGCCTTAAGTTTAAGTTGTAACTGGCTATGCTGTATGGCCTCGCGTCTTTGCTGCAAGGCACTCTCGATGCTCTGTTTAACCTGATTGATCCGCACCCCTGCTGCTGGCCGCTCTTCGGCGGACAGTTTGCCGAGACCTTTCAACAGCACAGTCAAACGGCCTTCTTTACCCAGATAGCGCGCCTTAACTTGCTCCAATTCCGCTGCCTGCTCAATCGCGGCAAACTGTTTCAGTGCTTCGTCGAGAATTTTCTCAAGTTCTTGCATGACTGTTATTTATTAAGTATCTCCCCTGACAGGGGAGACAGAGAGGTTAGCGACATAATTGGGCTAAGATCGCAAATCGCCCTAAAGTCGCTCATAAAAGTTAATTGCTAATCAAGCACATAACTTGAGCGGCTTTATAAAAAGCAAAAAAGAGGCGCCGAACGCCTCTTTAATGTAGTTTAGCTTGAGCTTAAACGCCGAGGCTGGCTTTGGCTTGTCCGACAATCTGTATGAAGGCAAGCTTATCAAATACGGCAATGTCCGCCAACACCTTGCGGTCGATGCTAATCGCGGCTTTCTTGAGGCCGTTCATGAACACGCTGTAGCTCAATCCTTGCTCACGTGCCGCTGCATTGATACGTGCAATCCACAATGTACGGAACTGGCGCTTGCGTTGTCGACGATCACGGTAGGCGTATTGACCAGCCTTCATTACCGCTTCTTTGGCAATACGATAGACGTTTTTACGGCGGCCACGATAACCCTTGGCCAGATCTAAAACTTTCTTATGGCGCGCTCGCGCCGTTACACCACGTTTAACTCTTGGCATGTTTACTCCTTATGCGTAGGGCATCATGGCGCGTATAGACGCCGTGTTGCTTGCGTGAACTTCGGTAGTACCACGCAATTGACGCTTGCTCTTGGTGGTCTTTTTGGTCAGGATGTGACGTTTGAATGCTTGTGCGCGCTTGATACTGCCGCCCGCACGAACTTTGAAGCGCTTTGCAGCACCACTTTTTGTTTTCATTTTAGGCATAACTACTCCTTTATTTGATGACATCAGGAGGCTCCTGGTAGGAACACTTTAAAACCTGGAATCACTTATCCGGGACTGTTTACTACTAATCTGCCCCGACCAGTCCCTTAACCCGAGCAGTATAAAAAAATTACCCCGGCGTTGCCGGAGATTTACCTCATAAATTATTTTTTCTTCGGCGCCAGCACCATTACCATCTGACGACCTTCCATTTTAGGAAACTGCTCCACGGTACCGTGCTCTCCAAGATCCGCCATAACCCGCTCCATCATTTGCATGCCAATATTCTGATGTGCAATCTCACGTCCACGGAAACGTAATGTGATTTTGGTCTTGTCACCTTCCCCCAGGAATCGAATCAGGTTACGCAATTTGATATTGTAATCGCCATCATCCGTACCTGGCCTGAACTTGACTTCCTTTATCTGAATCTGCTTTTGTTTAAGCTTAGCCTCGTGCTGCTTCTTGCTCTCAGCATACTTGAACTTGCCAATATCCATGATGCGGCAAACCGGCGGCTCCGCCATCGGCGCAACTTCCACTAGATCCAAATCAGCCTCTTCAGCCAACCGTAACGCTTCCGCGATTACCACAACACCAAGTGGCTCCCCTTCTACACCAACAAGCCGCACCTGAGGTGCTGTTATTTGCTCGTTGAGGCGCTGTTCTTTATCCTGAGCTATTGCAGTTTCTCCATTAAAAAATTAAACCGCGCTACCCGCTTGCAGTTCCAATTGCAGGTGTTGTAACAACACCGCCATCGACATCTGCCCAAGGTCCTCACCTTTTCGGGTTCGCACGGCAACTAAATCACCAGCCATTTCCTTATCACCGATTACCAGTATATAAGGCAATTTTTGCAAGCTATATTCTCGTATTTTATAGGTAATTTTCTCATTGCGCAAATCCAAGTGCGCACGAAACCCGGCTGCTCGCAAAGTTTCCACCACTTGAGTAGCATAACCATCTTGTGCCTGCGAGATATTCACCACCGCCATCTGAACCGGCGCCAACCATAGCGGAAAGGCTCCAGCGTGGTGTTCGATAAGAATCCCCATAAAACGCTCTAACGAACCAAGAATGGCACGGTGCAGCATCACCGGCGCTTTGCGCGTGTTGTCCTCATCCACATATTCCGCGCCCAAACGTACCGGCAGGTTGAAATCCAACTGAATAGTGCCGCATTGCCACACACGCCCCAACGTGTCTTTCAAAGAGAATTCTATTTTCGGCCCATAGAACGCCCCCTCACCGGGTTGCAATTCATATTCCAGATCATTCTGACGTAATGCCGCAGCCAATGCTGCCTCCGCTTTATCCCAAGTTTCGTCGGAACCTACTCGTTTTTCAGGACGAGTAGAAAGTTTTACCAAAACATCATTAAAACCAAAATCTGCGTACACCTTTTGTAACATCACGATGAAATCCGCTACTTCACTTTCGATCTGACGTTCGGTACAGAAAACATGCGCATCATCCTGGGTAAAGCCGCGCACACGCATCAAACCATGCAGAGAACCAGACGGCTCGTTACGATGACATGATCCAAATTCAGCCAGTCGCAGGGGTAACTCGCGATAACTGCGCAGACCGTAATTGAAAATCTGTACGTGTCCCGGACAATTCATCGGCTTCACCGCAAAATCCCGCGCCTCTGAATGGGTAGTGAACATATTGTCGTGATAATTTTCCCAATGCCCAGATTTCTCCCACAGCGTGCGATCCATCATGGTGGGCGTGCGAACCTCCTGATAGCCATACTCGCGGAACTTGCCGCGCATGTAGTTTTCAACTACCTGCCAGATAGCCCAACCATTTGGATGCCAAAACACCATGCCGGGCGCATCGTCCTGCATGTGGAACAAATTGAGCTGCTTGGCAAGTTTTCGATGATCACGTTTTTCCGCCTCTTCCAAGCGGTGTAGATAGGCATCAAGATCTTCCTTCTTAGCCCAGGCTGTACCATAAATACGCTGCAACATGGCGTTGCGCTGATCGCCGCGCCAGTATGCGCCAGCCACACTCATCAACTTGAACGCCTTGAGCTTGCCCGTGGACGGCACATGCGGGCCACGGCACAAATCGGTGAAATCACCCTCGGTATAAAGTGACACGCCCTGCTCGACGGGAATGGATTCGATAATCTCCGCCTTGTAATGCTCACCTATACTTTTGAAATAAGCCACCGCTTCGTCGCGCGGCAACTCTTTGCGCGTTACCGGAATATCGCGCTTGGCTAATTCCGACATGCGTTTTTCAAGCGCCGTCAAATCATCCGGCGTAAACGGACGGGCATAAGAGAAGTCATAGTAGAACCCGTTTTCAATCACCGGACCAATAGTCACTTGAGCCTCGGGAAATAACTCCTTGACCGCGTAGGCCAGCAGATGGGCAGTGGAATGGCGAATAATCTCCAACCCCTCCCCGTCCTTATCGGTAATGATGGACAAAGCTGCATCAGAGCCAATAAGGTATGAGGTATCAACCAGATGCCCATCAACCTTGCCGGCCAGCGCCGCACGCGCTAAGCCCGCGCCTATACTCTGCGCAATTTCGGCGACGGTAACGGGCTGCGCGAAACTGCGTTGCGAGCCATCTGGCAATGTAATACAAGGCATATATATATCTCTTAATTAAAATAAAATTGATGTACTCGCACACTCAAACAAACAGCGTCAAACGTCAAAGTGCGATAAAGCCGAACTTATTATATTTACATATTTGACAAGGATGTAAATAATTTTGTTTATTTGGTCATATGGCAAAAGGCTACCTGGCTTTTAAAAGGAGCGAACATGGCTTGCTCAAGCAACTCACCAAAATTGGCAAAAAACGAAGCGACGCAACGAATGACAGCCGATGCTCACGGTGTTTCCACCACCCCTAAAGATTTAGCCTTGCACGCCAAACGGGCGGGAGCGACGAACTGTAGATACAGCGTGATTTCAATAGTGGATCACACGGAAATACAGCGGTTTCGGATTTCGGGTATGCAACAAAGTATGTGCTACAGAGACACTCACGGCATTCGTGAATTCAGCCGAATAGTGTTATTGTAATTTTTTCGACTCCATCACCACTGAAGTGACGAGAATAATCCGTACCTGGCCCATTTAATTACACCATCACGACCATGTTTCCCCCAAGCGAATGGACCGAACGCGACCTGCAGAATCTGATAGAAGATCAGGTCAGCGAGTCGTTGACGCTTGATTACAAGGCCAGCTACGCACTACAGAGAACAGATGGAAAGAAAGCCGAACTGAGCAAGGACGTCTCAGCATTCTCCAACTCAGCAGGAGGTCTGCTTATCTATGGCGTAGTCGAGAACGGCCATGTGCCTACGCATCTCGACGATGGGTTCGACCCGAACGAAATCTCCAAAGAGTGGATCGAGCATGTTCTCAACTCACGTATCTCAAGGCGAATCGACGGATTAAAGATTCACCCTGTTCCACTCACTCGGCATCGGCCAGGGAGGCTAGCTTATGTAGTCGCTGTACCCGCAAGCCCCCGCGCGCCTCACATGGCCTCGGACCACCGGTTCTACAAGCGCTTCAACTTTGAATCCGTTCCTATGGAGGAGTATGAGGTTCGAGACGTATCGCGGCGACTTGTGGAGCCCGATGTTCACATGTGTGGAACCCTCCTCAACGATATCGCCTCAGATGGCACCGCTACTGGCGTCACTTTCGACCTTTATGTGGAGAACCTTAATCCCACCGCAGCAATGTTCGCGCTGATCACCTTTCACATCACTGCATCGAGTTCTCCATCCGTTGGTGGGCCGGACTTGGCAGCAGAGTCAGTGATTCGATTCCAGGGCGAGTCTCTTGCGGTCCGCTCCTACAAGATGGAGTGGCGTGGATCGGCCCGGCTACCACTCATGCAAGGCGCTAGATTCAACATCGGAAGAGTCTCCGTTACCGCTCCCACCTCCGAAGCGGCCTCCTACCTATTTTGGGAGGTTTTGGCATCTGGCTCAGAGCCAAAGCGCGGCGCATACCGCATTGCTCGGATCAACGAAGCGCCTACTATCGAAATAGTTGCCGAGCCCTGGGAGGCTCTTGCTCCTGTCATCTGGCGCGTGTAGCTGCCGAAGTGAGGCCTAACGACTAAGGTTAGATTGAATCAATGGTCAGACTCGATTGATTTTCTGCCTATAGCTGGGACACACGTTGAGCATTTGTTCACCAGTGCCAAGGGCGGCAGCGACAACGACGAAAACTGCGCCGCGTGCTGTAAGTCAGTCAATGCACCTCTCGGCAGCATGTCTCTCTATCGGCTCTACCGAATATGCAACGCGATAAAATTTCTCTTGAGCTTTCTCTCGCTCAAAATTTTAAATTCATGATGGTGTCTTCAAATGCGCAGGACTTTAGTCACAACCTCGCGAGTTAGGTGAGGGGCAAATAGCTCAATGAAGTGATACGTATAGCCGCGCAGAAATTCGTTGCAGCGGATGGCAATGCGCGTTGTGCTGGATTGAAATAGATTGCCAGTATCTATCATGCGTAAGAGTTTATCGCGTTCTGGAATGAATGCCATTTGGGCGACTATGCCGATACCCAAGCCTAATTCTACATAGGTTTTAATTACGTCCGCATCAATAGCAGTGAGTACAATGTTAGGAGTGATGTTGTGTGCACTGAAGGCGGCGTTAATCTTGCCGCGTCCGCTAAATGCAAAGTCGTAAGTGATGATGGGATATTGAGCAATTTTTTTCAGCGTCAGTTTTTTTTCAGCCAATAGTGGGTGGCCTATCGGCACCACGATGCAGTGGTGCCATTCATAGCACGGCAAGGTTGTCAGCTCTTCGTACATAATAAGACTTTCAGTGGCGATAGCGATGTCTGCTTCTCCATTAAGCACCTGCTGCGCAATTTGGGTGGGGCTGCCTTGATGCAGGCTGAGTTTGACTTTTGGATAACGCTCAATGAATTGTTTGACCACTGGCGGCAAGGCATAGCGTGCCTGGGTATGGGTGGTGGCGATGGTAAGCGAGCCACTATCCTGGCTGCGGAATTCCTGACCCACTTGTTTTAAATTGCCTACATCATGAAGCATGCGCTGGGCAATTTCGAGCACGGCCTTGCCTGGCTCGGTGATTGCGGTAAGGCGTTTGCCATTGCGCACAAATATTTCGATTCCCAGCTCTTCTTCCAAAGATTTCATCTGCTTGCTCAGCCCGGGTTGTGAGGTATATAGAGCTTTCGCTGCATCGGAAATGTTTAGTTCATGCTTAACAATCTCATGCAGGTAACGCAATTGTTGTAAGTTCATAGTGATTTTTCATATAACCCTAGATTATAAGATACTAACATAATGTTATTTGATAACAATATGGAGGTGCGCTACCATGCGCGCCGTTTTAGGGAGTTTAGATGGACTGGCTTTATACATTTTCTGGTTTTATAGTCGGCTTTGTGGTCGGTGTGACCGGCGTTGGCGGCGGCTCCTTAATGACACCGGTACTGGTGCTGATGTTCGGCATTGCCCCGGCCACGGCAGTCGGCACTGACTTACTGTATGCGTCGCTGACAAAGATGGGCGGCAGCTGGGTGCATGGGCGACGCGGCACGGTAGATTGGAAGGTGGTTAAGCTGCTGGCGATGGGTAGTTTGCCCGCCGCTTTGCTCAGCATGGCGCTGCTCCATTATTTGGCGCTGGACGAGAAGCATCTTAAGTCGCTTATTACTAGCGTATTGAGCGTTGCATTGTTGCTGACTGCTGCGGCACTGCTGTTCAAGCCATATTTGATAAAGCTTGGGAGACGTCCGGATGGCGTGATGTTTGAACTGCATGCGCATCATTTAACCGGAGCGACTATTTTTACCGGTGCGGTTCTGGGTGTGCTGGTAACAATTTCATCGGTTGGTGCGGGTGCGTTGGGCGTGGTGGTGTTGCTGTTCCTTTATCCACGCGCGCCTATGGCCAAGATCGTTGGCACTGATATTGCACACGCGGTACCGCTCACCCTGATTGCCGGGTTGGGTCATGCCGCGCTGGGTACCGTAAATTACGGGCTGCTGGGCAGTTTGTTGCTAGGTTCGCTGCCAGGAATTTATCTGGGCAGCCATCTTGGTATAAAGATCCCAGACCATGTGCTGCGCCCGATTCTGGCAACCATGTTGACTACTATCGGTATCAAGCTGATGTTGTACTGAAAATTGTTACTCGATAGATGAAGTGCGTTTTTAAAATTGGCCGCGGAGGCAAGGTTAGCTTAACTTGGCTTTATAATGCGCCGTTAATGTAAGGAAATTGAAAAATGTATAAATACGATGTTTATGACCATCAAATTGTTGATGAGCGCGTCGCTCAGTATCGCGACCAAGTGCGCCGCCGTTTGTCAGATGAACTGACGGAAGATGAGTTTCGTCCGCTGCGATTGCAGAACGGTCTTTATATGCAAATTCATGCTTATATGCTGCGTATCGCTATGCCCTATGGCTTGGTGTCTTCTGCGCAAATGCGCATGCTTGCGCACATCGCGCGCAAATATGACCGTGGCTATGGACACTTTACAACCCGTCAAAATCTGCAGTTCAATTGGCTTAAGCTGGAAGATACGCCAGATATTTTGGCTGATCTCGCCACAGTTGAAATGCATGGAATTCAGACCTCTGGCAACTGCATACGCAACATTACATCCGATGAATATGCGGGCGTTGCGGCAGATGAAATTATTGACCCGCGTCCATACGCCGAAATTCTACGCCAGTGGAGCACTTTCCATCCAGAGTTCGCCTACTTACCGCGCAAATTCAAGATCGCAATAAATGGTGCAACCGAAGACCGCGCCGCTATCGCGGTGCATGACATCGGGCTGTCCGTGCTCAAAAATGAGCAAGGGGAAATCGGTTTTCGTGTGTTGGTTGGTGGCGGTACGGCACGCACCCCTATTATCGGTAGCGAGATATGCGACTTTTTGCCGTGGCAGCATGTGTTGACGTACATTGAGTCCATCATGCGTGTCTACAACCAATTTGGCCGCCGCGACAATATGTACAAGTCACGCATCAAGATATTGGTTAAGGCCGTCGGGATTGAAGAGTTTAGGCGCCAGGTTGAAGCGGATTGGGCTGATATTAAAAACGGCCCGGGTACTTTGACCGTTGAAGAATTAAACCGTGTCGCGGCCTACTTTACAGCGCCCGCTTATGAAACATTACCGGCAAATGATCCCGGTGTGGCGTTATACAAGACCGAGAACAAGGCTTTTGCAAATTGGGTGCAGCGCAACGTGAAGCCGCACAAAATTCCGGGCTATGCGGCTGTGGTACTGTCACTTAAGAAGACGGGCGTAGCGCCGGGAGATGCGAGTGCAGAGCAAATGGATGTTGTTGCAGATCTGGCCGACCGTTTCAGCTTCGGCGAACTGCGCGTTACTCATAAGCAGAATTTGGTGCTGGCTGACGTTAAACAATCCGACCTTGTCAGCCTCTGGAAAGAATCCGCAGAACATGGCATGGCATCGCCGAACATTGGTTTGTTGACTGATATCATTTGCTGCCCTGGTGCAGATTTCTGCACCCTGGCATTTGCCAGATCAATCCCACTTGCAAAAATGATTGCAGAGCGCTTTGATAACCTCGATTTTTTACATGATATTGGTGAAATCGAACTTAATATGTCAGGTTGCGTCAATGCTTGCGGGCATAATCATGTTGGACATATTGGCGTTATCGGCGTCGACAAAAAGGATGGTGGTGAATGGTATCAAGTGTCTGTCGGTGGTGCACAGGGTAACGATGCCGCAATCGGTAAAATAATTGGCCCCTCTTTTAACTTTCAACAAATGCCTGAGGTGATTGATAGGCTGCTGCAAGTTTATATGCGTGAGCGCCTTGAAGAAGAACTTTTCATCGACACGGTTCGCAGGATAGGCATGACACCCTTCAAAGAGCATGTGTATGCAACACCAATTAATGCAGAAGATGCTGTTGATAAAAACGCTTATGGGTTTATAGATAAACCTGATAATTATACAGTTCAACGTAAATCGAGGTTTTAACGATCATGATTATTAAAAACAAAGCCGTTGTCAGCGATGATTGGACCGTCTTCCGCCTGAGTGAAAATGAGACACCAGAATCAGTCACCGTTCCTGCCGGAAAAATCATTGTGCCGCTTAAAGTGTGGCAGGCGCAACGGGCCAATCTGCAAAGTCGCGCTGAGTTGGGTGTCTGGCTTGCCAGTAATGAACGGCCGGAAGAATTGAAAGGCGAGGTGGAGAAATTTAACGTCATCGCTGTTGATTTTCCTAAATTCGCGGATGGCCGTGGTTATTCGATTGCTTATAATTTGCGCTCCCGCCTTGGCTATGTTGGCGAATTGCGCGCTATTGGTGATGTGTTGCGTGACCAGCTGTTCTACATGCAGCGTGTCGGCTTTGATGCTTTTGCGCCGCGTCCGGACAAGAACATCCATGATGCGCTAAAGGGTTTGACGGACTTTTCAGAAACCTATCAAATTTCGGTGGATCAAAAATTACCACTGTTTCGTCGTGTACAACGCGATGGAATTACAACTGTAGGTTCAGTCCATGAGTGAGTTGCATCAAAAAATTGATCAAACACGCTCTGTGTTGGCCAATGCTGTGCGTGACTACGCGCCCGTTGTTTTTGCTAATAGCTTGGGGGCGGAAGATATGGTGTTGACCGATTTGATCAACAAATATCAGCCCGACATCGAAATGTTTAGCTTGGACACCGGGCGTCTGCCGCCAGAAACTTACGACCTGATGCAGGAGGTTCGAGCACGTTACAATGTGCCGCTGCAAATTTTTTTCCCGGAGGCTAGTCGAATCGAAGAGTACGTCGCCCAAAATGGGGTGAATGGCTTTTACGACAGCGTCGAGCTACGCAAGAGCTGCTGCCATATCCGCAAGGTGGAGCCGTTGCGTCGCGCCTTATCCGGCAAACGCGCCTGGATTACTGGCATGCGTCGCGAGCAGGCGCCCACGCGGGGTGTTTTGCAGGTATCGGTGTTCGATGTCGATAATGGATTGCAGAAATTCAATCCGCTGCTCGACTGGAGTAATGCTGAAGTGTGGGAATACCTTAAACAGTATGAGGTGCCCTACAATAAACTGCATGACCGTTTTTATCCCAGCATTGGTTGCGCACCTTGTACGCGTGCTATCACACCGGGCGAAGATATCCGCTCCGGCCGCTGGTGGTGGGAGGATACGCAAAATAAGGAGTGCGGTTTGCACGTGAACAAAATTACTCCGATCAAGCAGGTATAGTCTGCTATAGGTTTCGGTAGATGTCTGACAAGGCGTGCCTCATTTACCCGCGGCATTTTATTTGTTGAACCATGGATTCAGTTATTTTGAATTTGTATTTTTAGAAGTTGAGAAAAAAATGAGTAATCAACCTTTTACCCATCTGGATGTGCTGGAAAGTGAATCTATCCACATCATGCGAGAGGTAGCGGCGGAATGCAAAAATCCTGCGTTGCTATTCTCCGGTGGCAAGGATTCAATCGTCATGCTGCGCTTGGCAGAAAAGGCTTTCCGCCCAGCGCGCTTTCCGTTTCCACTGGTACACATTGATACTGAGCATAACTTTCCGGAAGTGATCGCTTGTCGCGATAAATTGGCATCTGATTTAGGCGAGCGGCTAATCGTTCGTTCGCTGGATGACTCGATCAAGAAGGGAACGATTGTGCTGAAAAATGCAGATCAGGGACGCAATGCCTTTCAGTCTGTGACCTTGCTGGAAACTATTGCCGAGTTTGGTTTCGATGCTTGTATTGGCGGCGCGCGCCGCGACGAGGAGAAAGCACGAGCCAAGGAGCGCATCTTTTCTTTCCGCGACGAGTTCGGTCAGTGGGATCCGAAAAATCAGCGCCCCGAGTTGTGGGATACATACAACACACGGGTGCATGCCGGTGAAAATATTCGCGTGTTTCCGATCAGTAATTGGACAGAGATGGATATTTGGGAATACATCGCACGTGAGAAGCTATATATCCCCGACATCTACTACGCGCATGAACGCGAGGTGATCCGCCGCGACAATGGTGTTTTGCCCGTGTCGCATCTGGTGCAGCCGAGGTCTGGTGAAAAGGTGGAAAAATTAGTGGTGCGTTTCCGCACTGTGGGCGATATGACTTGTACCTGTCCGGTAGAGTCGCATGCACGCAACGCGCAGGAAATCATTGAAGAAACAGCCATTACTCGCATTACCGAGCGCGGTGCGACACGTATGGACGATCAGACTTCAGAGGCATCAATGGAACTGCGCAAAAAAGAAGGTTACTTTTAATTATGAGCAATACCACACAGCTTCTTCGTTTTATCACTGCTGGCAGCGTTGACGATGGCAAGAGTACGTTAATTGGCCGCTTGTTACACGACTCCAAGTCCATTTTCGAGGATCAACTTTCCGCCATTACCAAAACCAGCGAACGGCGGGGCGGCATGGGTGCAGTGGATTTATCACTACTCACCGATGGCTTGCAGGCGGAGCGCGAGCAGGGAATTACCATTGACGTAGCGTATCGTTACTTTGCCACGCCCAAGCGCAAATTTATCATCGGCGACACACCTGGGCATGAGCAGTACACGCGCAACATGGTCACTGCGGCTAGCACAGCAAACCTTGCTGTCATATTAATTGATGCACGCAAGGGCGTGCTGACACAAACACGTCGCCATACTTTTATCACCAGCCTGGTGGGGGTGCCGCACATTGTGCTGGCCGTCAACAAAATGGATATGGTAGGTTATTCGAAAGAAACGTTCGACGCGATTTGCGCAGAGTATCGTGCATTTGCCGCTCAGCTGGGCCTGCATGAGATGACTTGCATTCCAATGTCGGCATTGAATGGCGACATGGTGGTGGAGCGCGGCGAAAATTTAAATTGGTATCAAGGCAGCCCTCTGCTGGAACTGCTGGAAAATGTGGTGATTGACCATGATATCAACACTATCGATTTTCGCTACCCAGTGCAATGGGTGTGCCGTCCACAGACGCAGGAATATCACGATTTCCGCGGTTACATGGGACGTATTGAGTCAGGCGTTATCGCGGCGGGCGATGAAATTACTATCCTGCCTTCTGGCCGCACCACCAAGGTGAAGGAGATTGTCACCTACGATGGCAACTTGCAACGCGCTTGCGCGCCACAGTCAGTCACGCTAACCCTGACGGATGAGATCGATATCTCGCGCGGCGATATGTTCGTGAAATCTGCCGCTATGCCGCAAGTTTCCAAGGAATTTGAGGCCATGCTGTGCTGGCTGTCTGAGTCGCCGCTTGACCTGAATCGCAAGTACATTATCAAGCACACCACGCGAGTGGTGAAGTGTTTGTTTGCGCGCCTTGAATATCGTGTGGATGTAAATACACTGGAACACCACAGTAGCGCCACGCTCAATATGAACGACATTGCTCGCGTGGCAATGAAGGTGCAACAGCCGCTGGTATTCGACAGCTACACCAAAAACCGTTTTACTGGCAGCTTTATCGTCATTGATGAGGCGACTAATAACACTGTTGCGGCGGGAATGATTATATAACCTGCAAATTTCACAAATTCGCATGCGAGTTGGTACTGTGACAGTGCAGATTCATACATTCTACTGAACAAATGTTTCATGGCAAACGAATGACAGCAAACGAGTGCGTCATAATTGAAGCGGTTGGGTTAATGGTGTGTTGTATAAGCCAGCGTGTGGTATCTTGCGGACTAACTTAGCCTTCGCACCCTGAGATGCCATGAGCCTGTTTTCCCTAATGGTCGCCCTGTTGCTGGAACAATTACATCCACTTGCTTCGCGCAAGTACTTGTTTGTTTGGCTGACACGCTATGTCAATTTTTTTCAGCGTCACTTAAACACTGGCGAACATAAACATGGCAAGATTGCTTGGCTACTTGCGGTTTTATTGCCGTTATGCGGTACAGCTGCACTGTATTGGTTGTCATACCTTATCCATCCGGCGTTCGCCTGGGCATTCTGTGTGCTGCTACTGTACCTCACCATGGGCTTCCGCCAGTTCAGTCATTACTATACCGACATTCACAAAGCACTGCGTGACAACGATTTGGATAGAGCGCACAGTATCCTTTCTACATGGCGTGGAATGCCATGTCATGATCTGAGTTACGAGGAAGTTGCGCGCGTCACTATTGAAGAAGGACTGCTGGCCTCTCATCGTCGTGTATTCGGAATAATCGCGTGGTTCGTGATTACAATGCTGCTGGGACTTGGGCCAATTGGCGCAATATTGTATCGTATGGCGCAGTTCATCTATACGCGTTGGGATAACCAGAATGAAGCCGAGCTCAGCGAATTCGGCGTGTTTGCACGACAAGCTTATCATTGGATAGAATGGCTCCCGCTGCGTCTTACCGCCACGATCTTTGCTATTGTCGGCGATTTTGAAGACACAGTGTACTGCTGGCGTACACAGGCTCAAAATTGGCCTGATCCAGAAGCTGGCATTGTGCTGGCCAGTGGTGCGGGAGCGATAGGTGTACGGCTTGGATCGCCAATTTCACAGGGCGGTTTGCCGCTGGATCGTCCCGAACTAGGAATAGGGGATGCGGCTGACGTGGACTTCATGCAAAGCGCTATAGGTTTGGTGTGGCGCGCGCTGGTATTCTGGATCGTGTTGTTGTTACTGCTAGGATTGGCAACGTTAGTGCGGACCTGACGTACCCGCAACATTGGTTCCGTGTTTGATAAATGTAATACACCTGCTTATTCAAGGAGGCAGGTCAACATCTACTCTGGCTTATCTCCTGAAACAGCTTTAGTCTCCGTGCATCTATCTTTCCTTCTTGCTCTGATTTTTTCAGTGCGCAGCCCGGCTCATGCGTGTGACGACAGTTTTTGAAGCGGCACTGGCCGTGGAAGGCTGCGAATTCCACAAAACCAGCTTCGATGGCACCAAAATTCAGATGGTGTAGCCCGAATGCTTGCACACCGGGGCAGTCTATCAGATGGCTTTCTGTATCCAAGTGATAGAGGCGTGCGTGCGTGGTGGTGTGTTTTCCTGAATTCAGTGCGGTTGATATTTCGCGTGTGGGTGCTTGTGCATCCGGTAACAAAGCATTGATGAGGGTGGATTTACCCATGCCGGATTGCCCCACTAATATGCTGGTATGGCCTTGTAGAAAGGGGCGCAGAGGAGAGACATTCTCTTTGGCAGACAGTTCCAGCACGCGGTAGTCAATGGCGCGGTAGGGTTCCAGTTGGGCACGCGCAATCATTGCTGCTTCCAGTAAATCGCATTTATTCAGCACAATAAGAGTTGCAAGTTGCTGATCGTGTGCGGCGATGAGGCAGCGCGCCAGTAGTTCGTCGCTGAATGAAGGTTTACTTGCCACGACCACAATAATTTGTGTAATGTTGGCGGCAATAAGTTTCTGGCGGTAGGCATCAGAACGATACAGCAAGGTCTGGCGCGGCAGGATACGTTCGATCACCCCTTGCGCATCACTTAAGCGCTGAATTTCTACAATGTCACCACATGCAACTTCGCTTTTTTTTCCGCGTGTCAGACATGGTAGCAACTCTCCGTCACACAGTTCAATTATATATTGGCGGCTGAAGGCGGCGACTACTTGCCCTTGGATTGATGGATTCAAACCATTAACAAGGCGTCTACCTTGGCGGCGCAGATGAAGTCATTCTCCGACAGGCCATTAATGGCATGCGTGGAATATTCCACTTGGCACTTGTTGTAGCTTACGTTCATATCGGGATGATGATCTTCGCGGTGTGAAAGCCATGCCACTGCATTTACGAAAGCCATAGTCTGATAATAGTTCTTGAAGTCGAAAACCTTACCGATGATGTGATCACGCTGTACCCAGCCATCCAGCTGCTCTATCAGAATGTTGATTTTATCCTGAGATAACGGTTGTAACCCACCTTCGCAAGGTTTACATTTTTTGTTTGCCAAATCACAGGAAGTTGTCACAACGCTCACTTGAACTTATAGAAATTCTTGTTGAGATAGGCTGCGAGGTCTAGTTTTTCCTGGGCAGACAAATTAACGCGCGCATTACGTGCGCATACTAGAATTTGTGCCGCTAGCTGCTGCGGATCCTTCACCTTGCGGTCGGGGCGCGTGAAAATGGCATTGCCGTCACCACCCATCTTGCCGTTGTGACAACGGTTACATTGGTATTTGTCGAACAATTTTTTACCGGCTTCAGGTTGGCCATCGGCAAAGGGCTCGGCTTGTGCTGTACCGCACAGCAGTAAAAATATAGCAAAAAATTTCTTCATGGCTAGGCTCCTTATAAAGTTTGTAATCTGGCAATACGCATCAGCGCGGGCGGATGCGAGTCGTAAAACGTAGAATACAATGGATCTGGCGTAAGTGTTGCCGCATTGTCTTGGTACATCTTTACCAGAGCGCTGGCCAAATCATGCGCATTGGTTTGTTGCGCGGCATAGGCATCTGCCTCAAATTCATGTTTTCGCGAGTAGTAGCTCATAAGCGGGTGCAGTAAAAAGCTGAACACCGGTAATATCATGAAGAACAGTAATAGCGCCAGTGCGGTCGATGGAGTGGTAACTCCGAGTCCGTCATAGAACCAGTATGCCTCCATCAATTGTGCTAGCAACCATAAAAATCCCAGGCTCAAGGCAAAGGTGAATACGATACGCTTCATAACATGGCGACGCTTGAAATGTCCCAGCTCATGCGCTAGTACTGCCTCAATTTCTATTGGCGCGAGGCGTCCCAGCAAGGTGTCGAAAAACACAATACGCTTGGTTTTTCCGAAGCCCGTAAAGTAGGCGTTCCCGTGCGAGGTGCGCTTGGAGCCATCCATAACGAACAGCCCCTGTGCGGTGAATCCGCATTTCTGTAATAGTGCCTTGATACGCATTTTGAGCGCCTCGTCTTGTAGTGGTGTGAATTTGTTGAACAGCGGCGCAATGAAAGAGGGATAAATGAAGAGTAGCAGCAGATTGAACGTTACCCATACTCCCCACACATACAGCCACCAATTTGCACCCATGCGTTCCATCAGCCACAGCACTCCAAATAATAATGGCAAGCCGAATATGGCACCGAGCAACAAGCCCTTTGCGGCATCGACCAGATACATTGTCAGCGTCATTTTATTGAAGCCGTAGCGTGCCTCAATGACGAATGTGCGGTATAGGCTGAATGGCATTTCCAACAGGGATGAAAGAAGCAGCACCGATAGGATGACCGCCATGCCTTGTATAAATGAATTGGAAAAAGTGGTCAACCACAAATCTGCGATCCACTGCACACCGCCACCGAGGGTAAATACGAGTAGCAGTAGGGCATTGAATGGTGCACTCAGCATAGTCAATCGCGTTTTGGCGCTTGTGTAATCGGCTGCTTTTTGGTGTGCCGAGAGGTCAATCTGTTCGCGAAAATCCGATGGAACTTCGGCGCGATGCGTCTGAATGTGGGCAAGATGACGTCGTGCCAGCCACATTTGGGCGATCGTAGTTAAAATCAGTGCGCTAATAAATAATGCGGAAAACTGGAATGGATTCATTTATTTTTTTATTTTATAAAATATACTGTAACCAATTGATGTTATTTTTTTATTTTAAATTTTGTAGCGTATTTTAGCTAAGTTTTTCTAATTATAAATAATTGGCTTGTGGTGTTGATATGGCACAATACCTGCCCGATAATTATTAATAAATAAGCACCGTGAATTATGGCACAAAATCAAAACTACCTTATTTGGATAGACATGGAAATGACCGGTCTAGTTCCTGAAACTGATTGCATTATTGAAGTTGCGTTGGTTATTACCGATAGCGAATTGAATACTATTGTTGAAGCACCGGTTTTGGTAGTGCATCAAGCAGATACCATATTGGATGGCATGGATAGCTGGAATAAAGCCACCCATGGCAAATCTGGCCTCATCGACAAGGTAAAAGCATCTACGCTGGACGCCGCAACAGTGGAAGCTCAGATGCTGGAATTTCTCAAGGAATATGTGCCCGCTCGCACATCACCGATGTGCGGCAATTCCATCTGCCAAGATCGACGCTTTCTTGCACGCTGGATGCCGCAACTGGAAAGCTATTTCCACTACCGCAATTTGGATGTGAGCACCCTTAAGGAACTTGCTAAACGCTGGAAGCCTGAAGTAGCTCAGGGAATAAAGAAACACGGTAAGCATGAAGCGCTGGCCGATATTTATGAATCTATCAATGAGATGAAATATTATCGCGAAAATTTTATTCGGATATAAGGGCAAGGCACTTTAGTTTTCAAGCTAACGCTTAGCGCCCATTGCCAGAGCCCTTAAGCGGCTCTGTTCCAGTTGCGCAGCTTGCGGTTTATCCAGCCATCCGTGCAGGTTATCCAACACCAAATCCGTTAATGCATGTATCCAGCCTGGCTGTTCATTGAGACAAGGGATGTAGTGATACTCGCCGCCGCCCGCATGCTTAAAGTCATCTTTACCTTCCATTGCAATCTCTTCCAGCGTTTCCAGGCAGTCTGCTACAAATCCAGGACAGACTACATCAACGCGTTTAGTTTTTTTCATGCCTAATTCTTTAAGTGTGGCAGTGGTATACGGTTGGATCCACTCTGAACGGCCAAAGCGCGACTGGAAGCAAACAATGTATTGTTCTGCATTAAGTTGCAGTGCTTCAGCTATCAGACGCCCGCTCTTTTGGCATTCGCAATGATAAGGATCTCCCTTTTCCAGCGTGTAGCGTGGTAAACCGTGAAAGCTCATCACCAGCTTATCCGGACGGCCATGCAACGTCCAATAATCGCGGATGTTTTGAACAGTGGCCGCAATGTAGCCAGGATTATCGTGGAAGTGCTTAATGGTGCGTAGCGCGGGCATATTGCGCTGCTTGGAGAGTTCATTAAAAATGACATCCCATGCGGTGCCTGTTGCACTAGCGGCATATTGTGGATACATCGGAACAAGCAGGATACGCTGGCAGTTTTGCGCCTTAAGTTTGCCAAGCACGCTGGGAATTGAGGGGTTGCCGTAACGCATAGCGTAATCCACCACCAGTGGCATGCCTTGGGTGCGTTCTCCCAGATAGCCTTGTAACAAAATAGTTTGACGTTCGGTATGAACTTTCAGGGGTGAGCCTTCCGGCATCCAAATGCTGGCATATTTGGCGGCAGATTTTTTTGGTCTCGTGTTCAAGATAATGCCGTTCAGAATGAACCACCAGACCAGCCTGGGAATTTCTACCACGCGCGGGTCGCCCAGAAATTCACGCAAGTAAGGTTTGACCGCTTGGGCAGTGGGAGCATCCGGCGTGCCCAGGTTAAGCAATAACACGGCACATTTTTCAGGTGTACCGTGGGTGTAAGTGGGTTCAGTTTGATAAGGCATAAAGATTTATCCAAAAAATTTGCTGCAAAGAAAAAGCCAAACAGAATACCCATTAAAAAGTTTTGGACTGTACTTCTCTATACCTTTAATGTTGGTATTTGATATTACTAATATTGCGACAGTGCATTGCTGAGTAGCTTGGAGGTGATATCCACGATCGGAACGACTTTTTCGTAATTCATGCGCTTGGGACCGACCACCGCCAGTGTGCCAACAACCTGTCCGTCAGAAGTGTACGGTGCACTAACTACACTGCACTCGTCCAACCCGGGCAAGCCGGATTCGTTACCCACAAAAATATGCACGCCGGGTGCATGGCGGCTTGCATCAAGCAACTGAAGCAGCTCGGTTTTCTGTTCGAACACGGTAAACAGCCCGCGCAGCTGTTGCATATTTGATGAAAGATCGTTTATATACAAAAGATTGCGCTCACCACTGATTACGTAATCTTCATTTTTTCGCGCTATTACCGCATCACCTGCTGCCATCGCCGCGCTCATTAGAGATGTCAGGTCATGCTGCAATTGATGTAACTCGGACTGCACGCGTTGGTGGATATCCTGGAATGAGCAGTTAGCATAGTGCTGGCTTAAAAAATTTCCAGCTTCAGTGAGCTGCGATTGGGTGTAGTCCTTATGAGTCAGCAATACGCGGTTTTCTACCTCATTATTTGGCATTACAATAATCAGCAGAACTCTCTTTTTGGATAAGCGTAAAAATTCGACATGGCTCACTGTGATGGCGGCACGCTTCGGCGTGGCGACAACACCGGCAAAATGGGTAAGCTCTGACAACAGATTAGACGCCTGCATTATCAAGCGCGAAGGATTGTCCGGTTGTAATTGGTGTTCGAGTTGCTGCACACGCGCGCTGTCCAGCGGTTGCACTACCATCAATGTGTCGATAAACAAACGATAACCCCGCGCAGTCGGTACGCGCCCAGCGGAAGTATGCGGACTGCTCACCAACCCCATTTCTTCGAGGTCGGCCATTACATTACGAATAGTGGCAGAGCTGACTTCCAAACCGGAAAACTGTAGTAGCGCGCGCGAACCCACCGGCTGACCATTGTTAATATAGCGATCCACCAATGTCTTAAGCAATATTTGTGCGCGGCTGTTAAGAATTGTTGACATTTAATTTGATCTGGAAGTAGTGGCGTCGTTCTTCAACAAGGTTTGTTATCTTCGTAGCTATTCGATGAGCGAGGTTGGCTCAAATACCAGCAATTCAACATAAAGAATTCGTCAAGAATTCAGGCTTCATTTATGCCATGCACAAGCATTTCTATCACATCATAAAATAACATAATACTCAAACTGAGAAATCACGGATGTACATTATATCCACTTGGTAAGCTGGAAGTTATTCTAATGTTGTTCTGCACTTGATATGCCTCAGTACGGCTTTTTCTAATGTATAGATCTAAGATCTGGTTCTGGGTACAGATCGCTATAGGCATTTGTTTCCAAATAAAATCAATGCAGCCAAAAAATATCCCACTGGGTATTAACCAATTTTTCAATTAGTAGTTCCTGACCATAATGAACTTGCCCGTGGTACATTACGCGCCATTCTGCACAAAGCCAGTCTCAGCGTCGATGAATTTAACGCTTTACGCTGCCCATATATAATGGCAGTCAAGATTTAAAGTTGAATAAAATTTCCACCCCAATCATTTATTTAAACGGAGAAACCATGAAATCAGTTTATATTTCAACCCTACTAGTCATGGCCCTTGCGGCATCCACTGATGCATACGCGGCTGACTCCACGCTGAGTGTAGCCTGTAAAGGTGATGACGTAGGCGCTGATGTGTTGGTTAATGGCAAATTCAAGGGCGAATGCCCTGTGGACGTGCTGGTACCTGAAGGCAAATTAACCTTGAAGGTGCAAAAGAAAGTTGATGCATCCAGCGCACGCATATTCGAGCAAGAAATTCGCATGGGCGATAACGTGATCAAGACGATAGACGTGTTATTGGGTTCTCCGCAAAGTAACGCCGAAGGCAAGCATCAGGAGCCAGCGCAGTCGAGTCTGGGGCAGACAGAGGCGGCGAAGGGATCATTGCTGAGTGTCACCTGTAAAATTGATGACATTGGTGCTGAAATATTCGTCGACGACAAACTCAAGGGCGCATGTCCGCTGGACGTGCAGGTGCCTGAAGGCACGTTGAAGTTGCGGGTGCAAAAGAAAGTCGATGCTTTGAATGATCGCATATTCGAACAAGAAGTCCGTGTGGGAGATGGTGCGATCAAGAAGGTTGAGGTTCAATTGGGCGCGGCGCAACTTAATGCTGCAGGTAAACGACACGAACCTGAACAGGCTGAGGTTAAAAAGGGAACGTTCAAGGATTGCCCAGGCTGCCCAGAAATGATAGTCATCCCTGCAGGAAGTTTTGACATGGGTTCGCCAAATAATGAAGTTGGGCACGGCGTTGATGAAAGTCCTGTTCATCGGGTCACTCTACCGACCTTTGCCTTAAGCACAACCGAAATTACCCGAAGTCAGTATGCGGCATTTGTGGGTGATACAAAACATGACGCAGGAACATGTTGGGCAGTCAACGAAAGCGGTTGGGTTGAAGAGCGTGCTGGCCGCAATTCGGGTGAGTTTGTTTTTCGTAAAGACCTTGCTGGCGACAGCCAGTTTGATAACCGCCCTGTTTCCTGTGTAAATTGGTTTGATGCTCAAGCCTACGCCCAATGGTTATCCAAGAAAACCGGAAAGAACTATCGTCTGCCGTCTGAAGCGGAATGGGAATATGCCGCCCGCGCCGGCACGACAACCGCCCGCCACTGGGGTAATGATATCGGGCGTAATAATGCTAACTGCAGCGATTGCGGTCACAAGTGGGATGGGTCTGCCACTCCGTGGGAGGGAGCATCATCTTCCCCGGTAGGCAGCTTCCAGCCCAATGCTTTTGGTCTGTACGACATGCTTGGTAATGTGTGGGAATGGACGGAGGATACTTATCAT
>JAIOPT010000084.1 GCA_021413765.1 Betaproteobacteria bacterium | reverse complement strand
AATACCACGGATCGCTTCAAGTGCTACCTTGGCCTTGAACTCGCCAGTAAAAATCTTGCGCTTCGTCTCACTCATAACCTGCTCCTTTTTACAGCAGGCTACCATCTTAATTTACTGTCTGAAAATTGGGGTCCACTATAGTGCGCACCAGCCAGCTGGCATACTCGGTTGGCGGGTACATATATTGTGGGGCAGTGTCGGCAACCCGACTATCGATAGACTTTACCGCGCGAATAATTCCATATTACCCCGGTGTGCCAGTACCTTTGGAAACAGCTCACATCCTATGGCAGCGGTGACTTTTCTAGAACCATGAATGCAGGAAGCAGATCTGGAATGGAAAAGTTGAAAATCTGAATTTGGCCAGACAGCCACACCACTCAAAATCATTAACTGTCAGACCAGGCGTTAACTACATCAAATCAATGAATCAACTACCATTTTTTTCATTGCTTACCCAAGTAAGGTTTTCGACAGGGAGAGTACGCTCGGTATAGGTAAAATAAGAAGGTTTACCTTTTCCACCAGTATCCCTGAAAACAAAGTTAATCGGTTTTTTCTCTTCCTGCGACGTTTTGAGCACCGAATAGAACGCATCTAACGACTCTATTTTCTTTCCATTGACAGTACTCAATATATCCATCTTTTCAATTTCATTGAAGTCCCCTACTGAGCCTGATTCGACGAAATTAACAGCAATCTTGCCAGGATTGAAATCATCTTGTCCCATATAGGGCGGAGTCTCGCAAAGAAGTAAGCCAGAAAACATAATACAAGTTTTGTCGTTAACTTTTTTTGTGGGTTCCAATCTTCCATTAATTACAAGTTCTTGCCCCTCGCGCTTGATTCGTAAAGCAACATTGCCGAGCCTTCCACGGAGGGCATGAATAAGTTGGGTTTCGTTTTCGACGGACTCCACTACACCGGGCACGCCAAGGATTTCATCGCCTGCTCGAAAATCGAATTTGGCAGGGTCAATCAGGCTACGGGCAATTTTGAGCTGCATTCGTTCGTTGGGTGCCTTGAAAAAAGCCAGTGGCAAATCAGGGGGCGAAGGATCTTTCCCTTCGCGTAACAGTTCTAGCACGCGGCAAGCATATTGCATTGGCACGGCAAAATTACTATTTTGGGAATCGTTCATACTGGAAGTATTAATCCCCACAATACGACCCGAAGACAGGCTGATCAACGGTCCTCCCGAATTTCCGGGGTTGATTGGAGCATCGGTTTGTAGCATTTCCGATTCATACTTGGCTGTATGTCCGGATATGATACCGCGCGTCCCAGTGAATTTCAGGCCGTTGGGGTGACCGAAAGTGCCCACCGTACGGCCGACTCCGGGCAGATTTGTACACTCTAATTCGGGTAAGGCTGCAGTAGCGTTTTGCATTTCTTCATTAATGCCAATAATGGCCAGATCAAGGAAAGGATCAACATAAATTTTTTTGGCCGGCACGAATTTCCTGCCAAAAAATGCAACTTCCAATCGCGCTGGTGAACGTGACACTACGTGAGCGTTGGTCATAATCCAGCCACGCGTGGTATCCACCACGAACCCGGCTCCGAACGAGGTACCTTTTTTATCGCTTCCGAATGGAATGGAAACGGCTTTCCTGATTTGTACGGTGTAGAGCTGTGCCTTTGAGAAAACATCTTCATCGTTCTCGGCATGGGCAGAAGTTACGCAGGTTAATAGAAGGCTGGCTATTATTCCAGTTAAGTTAAGTTTCATTTTGTCTCGACAATCATAAATATGATCCCATTTACACTGGGTATATCAAAGTTATTTAGTTTTGCGGACTATATCTGCATCGCTTAAATGAATAATCCAGCAGGATTGGATGGTACGAAAAATGCGAACTTACATTTGACTCCATCTATATTGATTTTCGTCAAGCTGTAACAATACTTTAGGGTATTTCAAATGTGAAAATGGCAGTGTCTTTAATGAGATGGTAAGGCAGGCGAACTGCTCGGGGGTGGCGGCAACATGAAAGCATCGGGAGGTGGGGATGGCGGGACGCCACCAGGAGGAGGCGGAGGCACAAAAGCACCGGCAGATGGCGACGACAAAGAGCTACTCGGAGTAGGTGAAGATACGTAATTACTATTTCGGACAGGATGCCGCGAATAATCCAAACGGCCTGATACCGGGACACGATGGCCTTTCGCATACATGCATTGCTGATATGCGAAGTCATAGCGCTGCTGAAGGTTGTATCCTGAGTGTTCGGCAGTGCCAGCCCCCATCATGGAGCCAATGAGCAATCCAGCACCAGCGCCCACGCCAGCGCCATTGTGGCCGCCCATTAATGCGCCCGCAGTGGCACCAACAGCCGTTCCAACTACTGCGCTTTTTACACCGCTATCGGCTGCTGCTTCATTCGCCGTGCGGCCACCGATCTGAGCGCTTGCATATTGCCTGCAATCAGCCTCGTCAAATCGGAACTGATCAAAGTTTTTTCCCGTACCTGGCAGCACGAGCATACCCGGACCAGTCGGTACTGATGTACATGCGCTCAGTACCAGAACAGCCGTTAGTATTGATAATGGTCGCAATTTATTGATCATGGCGAAGGTGCATTATTTAAAACAGGTTGGCTATTTGCGCCGGGGGCAGGTTGTGGTGCGACTCGTAGCCATCCTTCTGGGCATTGATTGACATAAGGATAGTAGGCCTTGGCATCAACGCAGTAATACCACCAAGATTCCTGAACATCTTGTGAAGAGTTTCTCGGTGCTACTTGTGGGCTTATCTGTGGGCTTTCACTGCGCTCTGTATAAATCACCGGAGCGGGCTGCACAGGTGGGTAATAAGCAGATGCAGGTGGATAATAAACAGGTGCAGGTGGATAATAATACGGTGTCCCATAGAACGGAGCCCTATAGTATGGGTACGGAGAGTATCCAAAATTAAAGCCAATCGGTGCGCCGAGATAGACACCTACGCGCGTCCCTCCGTGCCATCCGCCGCCACCGCGCCATCCGCCATACCCGCCACCATGCCCAAACGCAGCCCCGCTTATTGATACTCCCACCAACAAAGTCATGATTAAGGTTAAAGACTGACCCATTTTCGATATCTTCATTATGTCTATACCCCTATCGTTCAGTACGCGTCACAATCTAATTTGCAGAATTGCTATCTCATACGTTTAAGAAGCGACTCCACCCTGGTTTTCATAAAATCACATTTGATCGCAATTGGAGACAACTATTATGATTCAGTTCCAAGCCACTTAGATATAACTCTAAATATTTTGACTGTATGAGTAAAAACGTATGTCTTTGAATGTCCGTTGACAGGTGCATAAATTTAATATTCGAACTATTCTCAATAGCTGAACATATTATTTAGACAAATACATTTATCTATAAAAATAATAGCTGATGCAGCTACAAAATTTAAAGACCGACAGTCTGCCAGTAACCACCAGAACGACGCTAATGTAAATGCGAATAAACAATAATCAGCGGTTTACAGTGCTATTCAACGACTTTTCTAATTCTGCAGCAGGTCTGTATCCGGAAACGAGAATACCGTCAGCAAAGATCAACGCTGGGGTGCCATTTATGTTTAACTTTTGGCTTAGTTCCATTAATTTCGCGATAGGGGCGTCGCATGTTCCTACAGGTGGTTGTACGTTGTTCAGCATCAAATTGTCCCACGCTTTGATTTGATCCTTGCTGCACCAAACACCTTGTACCTTTTTGTCGGAACCTTGGAATATTGAGAGCATGAATACATAAAGTGTGACGTTGTCTACATTTTTCAACTCGCTTTCCAGCTTTTTGCAGAAGCCACAATTCGGGTCGCTAAAATATGCCATCTTCCGTTGACCGTTACCCTTTACTTTTTTTATTGCAAGATCGAAGGGCAGGCTATTGAAGTCTATAGCGAATAATTTGCGTGAGCGCTCCTCCGTCAGGTTGCGCATGGTCTTCAGGTCAATGATGTTGCCGCTGATGAGGTACTGGGCTTTCTCATCGGTATAAAACAACTGGCCTTGCGCCACCACTTCATACAGGCCAAGAATATTGGCTTTGTTGGTTTTTTCAATCTGGCCAAGCTGCGGATAATTCTTTTGCAGCAGGTCTTTTACTTTGGCAGCATCGGCATGAGCATAAGAAAAATAAAGTGAGGTAAGCAGTAACAGAAACATTTTAATCATGATGAATTCCTGAATTTAAGTTAATTGAGTGCTTGGCGCGCCAGTATTTTTTTCAGCGGTGCAATACGGTTGGTAGCCGCAAGGCCGAGGTTGCGCGCGGCGCGCAGCAGCGGGTTGCTGTTATTGAACAACTTCTGCAGCGCATCAGTGGTGAACAGCATGGAGAGGACGTCTACCTTGCGCGCACGTTCATAACGACGCAACAAGTGTATGTTACCGCAATCTTGTTGTGCGTCACGTTGCAGCAACACTTGCGCCAGCTGGCGTGCATCGCGGAAGCCCAGGTTGACTCCCTGCCCGGCAAGAGGATGTATATTGTGCGCGGCATCACCCACCAGCGCCAGACGTGGCTTGATGATATGTGGCAGGTTCAACGAACGCAACGGAAATGCGGCGGGAGGGGTGATCAGTTGCAGTGCGCCCAAGGTGTGGTGCGAGGCGGCAGCAACTTGTGCACACAATTCTTCATGCGACAGTTGCAGCAAGACTTTAGCTTTTTCCGGGCTTACCGACCATACCATTGAAACCATCTGCTGCGGTAATGGCAGCAAGGCGAGAATGCCGTCCGGCTGAAACCATTGAAAGGCCGTGGCGCGGTGTGATCTTTCGACGGTGAAGTTCGCTACTACGCCATGCTGATTATAAAGTGTGGGCGGTGCAACGATATCGGCCTGTTGTCGCACCCAGGAATTTCCCCCATCCGCACCGACTACCATTTTTGCCTTGAGCGTCCGCCCGTCTTCAAGTTGCAGGTACGCAGCATCATCATGCCAGACCAAGCTAGCACAGCGCGCCGGATGAAACAGGGTTAAATTGTCCTGCTCGTGTAGTCCTTGCCATAGCACTTGCTGCAGCTGACGATTTTCCACGATGAACGCCAATTCCGGCTCGCCCAGTTGATAAGCACTGAAATCAAGCTCCATGCCCTCATCGCCAAACACGCGCATGGTTTCGACCGGCTGCACGCGGTTTATATCCAATTGTTGCCAGGCATTGCATCGTGTAAGAAAGGCAGCTCCGCCGGGACTGATAGCATAGATGCGGTTGTCCCAGCCCTCATTAGAGAGGGCGGTTGGTTGGGTTTCCACCAGAGCCATGTTCAATCCGCTGGACTTGAGCGCTGCGGCCAGACTGGCACCAACCAGACCGCCGCCTATAATCAGGACGTCGAATGTCATCGCTAAAATATTTTTTCACTTCTGGACGAGCGATGATAGCACGGGACGTTTGATTAATTTATAATCCGCCACCTTTCGGAAAACGTCATGCGCATCGGCCCCTATCTCCTCAAGAACAACCTGATCGTTGCCCCCATGGCGGGAGTGACCGATCGTCCATTTCGCATGTTGTGCAAAAGTATGGGCGCAGGCATGGCAGTTAGCGAGATGGTGTCTTCTAATTCTCTGCTCTACGGATCCGAGAAGACCAAGCGGCGTGCCAACCATGAAGGCGAAGTCGATCCCATCTCGGTGCAGATTGTGGGTGCCGACCCCACAATGCTGGCGCGGGCCGCTCAATATAATGTGGATGAGGGCGCACAGATCATCGACATAAACATGGGCTGTCCCGCGAAGAAAATTTGCAACGTGATGGCCGGTTCTGCGCTGTTACAGGATGAAGCGCTGGTAGCGCGAATATTGGAGGCGGTGGTCGGCGCAGTGGCCGTGCCGGTGACGCTTAAAATACGTACCGGCTGGGATAAGCAAAACCGTAATGCAATTCGTATCGCCCAAATTGCCGAGGCGAGCGGTATTCAGGCACTCGCCATTCATGGGCGGACTCGTGCTTGCGCTTACACTGGCGATGCGGAATACGACACCATCACCGCAGTGAAGGCCAACGTCAATATCCCGGTTATCGCTAACGGCGATATTACCACCCCGGAAAAAGCCCGCTATGTTTTACAGCAGACTGGCGCGGATGCCGTAATGATTGGGCGCGCCGCACAAGGGCGTCCGTGGCTATTTCGCGAGATTGAACATTTCATCAAGACCGGCGCACATCTTCCCGCCCCGCAAGTGGACGAAGTGCATCGCGTGCTGCTTAAGCACGTATATGAGCTTTACGCGTTCTACGGCGAACACACGGGTTTGCGCGTGGCGCGCAAACATATCTCTTGGTATACAAAGGGACTGGTTGGTTCTGCGCACTTTCGCCATCATATGAATCAACTGGAAAGCAGCGCAGAACAATTGATGGCGGTAAGTGATTTTTTTGATGGGCAATTTCAGGGCGGCGAGCGCCTACAATACGCTGAGGAGCTGGCTGCATGAAAAAAGAAGATGATTGCCTGTTGGGAGAGAACGACGTTGCTAAATATGTGCGCAAGGCAGTGGACGATTACTTCAAGGATCTCGATGGCGAAAATCCTTCATGTGCGGTGTATGACATGGTGATGAATTGCGTTGAGAAGCCATTAATCGAAGCTGTTCTACAACATGCGGGCGGCAACCAGACGCGAGCAGCTGAATTATTAGGGCTTAACCGCAATACATTGCGCAAGAAAATTCAGCAACATAGTGCTCCGAGCGAAACTTCGAACTTGCGGACCAATACCCGGCCCGAACGAAGGGCTGTTCAAAAGGCTCAACTGATTAAAACGAACAAAAAGAAAAATTAACTATGGCAACAATCAAACAAGCCCTCATTAGTGTGTCGGACAAGACCGGCGTGCTGGAATTCGCCAAGGGTTTGCAACAACTAGGCGTTACCATCCTATCCACTGGTGGCACCGCCAAGATGCTTGCTGACAACGGCATTCCGGTCACGGAAGTGGCCGATTACACTGGCTTTCCCGAGATGCTGGATGGACGTGTGAAGACACTGCAACCGAAAGTTCATGCCGGAATTCTGGCGCGCCGGGATCTGCCGGAACATGTCGCTACGCTGGAGAAGTACAGCATTCCGACCATTGATCTGGTAGTGGTGAGCTTATATCCGTTCGGCGCTACCATTGCCAAACCCGATTGCACGCTGGCAGATGCCATCGAGAACATCGACATTGGCGGACCTACCATGGTGCGCGCTGCAGCGAAGAATCACGAGCATGTGGCTATCGTCACCGACTCAAAAGACTACAGCGCCATTCTGGCCGAAATGCAGGCTAATAGCGGCGCGGTTTCCAGCGCCACGCGTTTCGATCTGGCGAAAAAAGCTTTCTCGCACACTGCCGCGTATGACAGCGCGATCAGCAATTACCTTACTGCAATTCATTCCGACGGTACACGCAGCGAGTATCCGACGCAAATCAACTTCAACTTCGCCAAAGTGCAGGACATGCGCTACGGCGAAAATCCACATCAAAATGCAGCCTTCTACCGTGACCTGGATGTAGAGCCGGGCGGCATTGCCGATTACACACAACTGCAGGGCAAAGAACTGTCCTATAACAACATAGGTGATGCCGATGCGGCGTGGGAATGCGTCAAAACATTTGAGCAGCCTGCCTGCGTCATCGTCAAACATGCCAATCCGTGCGGCGTGGCGATTGCCGATACACCGCTCAATGCCTACAAATTGGCATATACAACGGATACGACCTCCGCATTCGGCGGCATCATCGCTTTTAACCGCGAGCTGGATGCAGATACTGCAACCACTATTACAGCCAATCAATTTGTTGAAGTGATTATTGCGCCATCAGTGACTGACGCGGCACGACAGGTCGTGGCAGCAAAACAAAATGTGCGTCTGCTCACCGTGCCACTGTCCAAGTCGCACAATCAATATGATTTTAAGCGAGTGAATGGCGGCTTGCTGGTGCAATCACCTGATACTTTGGACGTACAAGCTGAGCAACTGCGCGTGGTCACCAAAGCACAGCCGAGTGCTGCACAATTACAGGATCTGCTGTTCGCTTGGCGCGTGGCGAAGTATGTGAAATCAAATGCCATCGTGTTCTGTAAAGATGGGCGCACGCTAGGCGTAGGCGCTGGGCAAATGAGCCGGGTAGATAGCACTCGTATCGCCACAATCAAGGCACAAAACGCGACTTGCAGCCTGGTTGATTCAGTCGTCGCGTCAGACGCCTTCTTCCCGTTCCGTGATGGCGTAGACGTACTGGCTGAAGCGGGTGCGAAAGCAGTGATCCAGCCCGGTGGCAGCATGCGCGATGAGGAAGTTATTGCAGCAGCCGATGAACATGGGCTGGTGATGGTGTTTACGGGTTATCGACATTTCAGACATTAAAAGATTTAACCACAGAGACACAAATCCGCCTTACTTGCTCCAAGTTTTTTGTCTTTGTGAACACTGTGACAAATTTGGGGTTATGTTATGAAAATTCTGGTAGTTGGGAGTGGTGGTCGAGAACACGCGCTGGCATGGCGTCTGGCGCAAGCCACCAAGGTGCAGAGGGTGTATGTCGCTCCAGGCAATGCCGGTACAGCGCTTGAAAACGGCGTGGAAAATATTGCCATCACTGCTATTCCAGATCTCATCGCATTCGCACAACGCGAGCAAATATACCTTACTGTAGTCGGCCCGGAAGCCCCGTTGGCGGCTGGCATAGTGGACGATTTTCGTGCCGTTGGCTTGAAAATTTTCGGCCCTACGAAAGCAGCGTCACAACTGGAAAGCTCCAAAGATTTCGCTAAAAATTTCATGGTGCGCCACCATATCCCCACTGCGTTTTATCAGACCTTTAGCGAGACAGCTGATGCGTGTGCTTACGTGGAAAAACTGGGTGTGCCCATTGTGATCAAGGCTGATGGCTTGGCTGCAGGCAAGGGTGTGGTCGTAGCAATGACAATGCAGGAAGCTCATGCAGCCATAACCATGATGTTGTCTGACAACAAATTGGGTGATGCCGGCGCGCGCGTGATAATCGAGGAATTTCTGGTTGGCGAGGAAGCCAGTTTCATCGTCATGGTGGATGGCAAACATGTGTTGCCACTGGCGACTAGCCAGGATCATAAACGGCTACTGGATGGTGATCATGGACCCAACACCGGCGGCATGGGCGCATATTCCCCGGCACCGGTGGTGACACCGGAACTGCATGCGCGCGTGTTGCGCGAAGTGATACTGCCAGTAGTGCAGGGCATGGAAAAAGAAGGGATTACTTACACCGGTTTTCTATATGCCGGTCTGATGATCGACCCTCAAAATAATTACAAGGTGCTAGAATTTAATTGTCGCATGGGTGATCCGGAAACCCAGCCGATCATGCTGCGCTTGAAGAGCGATCTGTTGGTGCTACTGAAGCATGCAGTTAACGGCACCTTGAATGAGGTGGAGGCGGGATGGGACAGACGCGCTGCGCTTGGTGTGGTGTTGGCTGCCGCCAACTATCCCGACACGCCGCGAAAAGGCGATGTCATTACCGGCTTGCCCAAAGCACAGGAAGATGCACATGTGTTTCATGCCGGCACCATCATGCAGGATGGCAAGATAGTTACCAGCGGAGGGCGTGTGTTGTGCGTTACTGCGTTGGGCGATAGCGTGAAAATTGCGCAGCGTCGTGCTTATCAGGTTGCCGAGAATATTCATTTCGAGGGCTGCCAAATGCGCCACGATATCGGCCATCGTGCTGCCCTGCCCAGGAAATAACGACTGCATCAGAGTGCTGCTGTATCAATCTCGCAGAATATCGGCATGCATTGCTATTTATACATACAAGCGTGCGATGTAGCGTCTACCAAGGCTCAAGGAATGTATGCATGGATGAGTGACAATTTATCCGCAACATAGATACGAAAACAATTGGAGGAAGCATGGATAGTGCTGCAGTCAAAAAATTCTTGTTCGAGTTGCAAGACACGATTGTGGCTCGTTTGGAACAGGTGGATGGCAATAAATTTCGGCGTGACAGTTGGGATCGCCCGGAAGGTGGCGGCGGCCGAAGCTGCATCCTCGAAGAAGGAAATGTCCTGGAACGCGGCGGGGTCGCTTTCTCTCATGTAACGGGCGACAAGATGCCTCCTTCCGCTACGGCACATCGTCCGGAATTGGCAGGGTGCACATGGGAGGCGATGGGGGTGTCACTGGTATTCCACCCGCGTAACCCATATGCACCCACGGTGCATATGAATGTGCGTATGTTCATGGCGAAAAAAAATGATGGTGAAATCGCATTCTGGTTTGGCGGCGGAATGGATTTGACCCCCTATTATGGTTTTGAGGAAGATGCCGTACATTTCCATCAGACTTGCCAGAACGCGCTAACACCGTTTGGTAATCATCTCTTTCCAAAATATAAAAAGTGGTGCGATGAATATTTCTTTATCAAGCATCGCAATGAGCCTCGTGGTGTGGGCGGTATCTTCTTCGATGACTTGAGCGAGCCGGATTTTGCTACTGCATTTGCCATTCAACAAAGCGTTGGGAATCACTTTATTTCCGCCTATGTGCCTATTCTTGAACGCCGCAAGGACACGCCCTACGGTGAGCGTGAACGTGACTTCCAGCTTTATCGGCGCGGGCGTTATGTTGAATTCAATCTGGTAATAGACCGTGGCACTATCTTCGGGCTGCAAAGCAATGGGCGTATCGAATCTATTTTGCTATCCATGCCACCACTGGTGAAGTGGCGCTATGACTGGCACCCGGAGAAGGGCTCGCATGAGGCGGAGTTGTATGAGAAATTCTTAGTGCCCAAGGATTGGGTGTAGATTTCGTTGTTAGTTATTGAAGTTGGTTATTGAACCAATAATTGCAGTGCAACTTGCAGTTCAACCAAGTTAATCGGTTGCGAACGTATCCTCAAGCGATGCGTCCGCCGCTGACCCGCTCTATTCCCGCCAGATCACACGCCGAAAACACTTCGTCGAACCCCGCCTGCTGAAGCAGCTCACGAACCTGTGCGGCTTGGTCGTAGCCATGTTCAAGGAGCAACCAACCACCGGGTTCGAGATAGTCTGGAGCACGAGCTGCAATGTGACGGATATCGTGCAGGCCATCGTCGCCGGATACAAGCGCGGATATTGGCTCAAAGCGTACATCGCCCTGCGCCAAATGGGGGTCGCCAGCCGCAATGTAGGGCGGATTGGAGACAATGATGTTGAATTTTTGTGCCGTGAATGCCTCGAACCAGTCGCTGTGTATGAAAGCTGCATTGGCGAGGGCCAGGTGCTGTGCGTTTGTGTGCGCAACCGCCAGTGCCGTAGTGGAAGTATCGCAGCCCAGCACCTCAACATCTGGGCGCGCATGGGCGAGCGCCAGCGCAATTGCACCACTGCCCGTACCTAGGTCGAGCACACGACATAAACCCTGCTGCGGGATACGCGGCAAGACCAATTCAACTAGTAATTCAGTTTCTGGACGGGGAATGAGCGTAGCGGGCGTCACCTTGAACATTAACCCAAAGAATTCGCGTTCACCCAATAGATAGGCAACGGGCTCTCCCCGAAGGCGGCGCTGCAACAACTTATGGTAATGGGTTTGCTCGGTTTCGTTCGGATAGTGCTCGGAATGCGCCAGCAACCAGGCGCGTGGAACATTTAACACGTGTTGCAACAAACACTGTACTTCGATGCGTGCGCTACTGGGATTTATTGCCAGCGCCTCGGTCAGACGTGCTGCATCCTGCAACAGAGCTTCTTGAATGGTGCGCAGCAAGTTCAGTTGTTGCCTTCATTCGCTAGCGCTGCCAGCTGTTCTGCCTGATATTCCGCCATCAATGCGTTGCACATCTCGCTGATGTCGCCATCCATTATGTGATCCATCTTGTACAGCGTGAGGTTAATGCGGTGGTCGGTGACACGGCCTTGTGGGAAATTGTAAGTGCGTATGCGTTCCGAGCGATCGCCGCTACCTACCAATGATTTGCGTTCGGCGGCCTGCTTGGCGTGAGCGGTACGCTCTTCTTTGTCCTTGATCCGCGCGGCCAGAACCGCCAGCGCTTGGGCCTTGTTTTTGTGCTGCGAACGGCCATCCTGGCATTCCACCACGGTACCCGTAGGTAAGTGTGTTATGCGTACGGCCGAATCGGTTTTATTAATATGTTGACCACCCGCACCCGAAGCGCGGAAGGTGTCGATGCGCAAATCGGCAGGATTCAACACTACGTCACTGACCTCATCCGCTTCCGGCAGCACTGCCACGGTGCAGGCCGACGTATGAATTCGGCCTTGCGTTTCGGTGGTGGGCACGCGCTGGACTCTATGTGCGCCAGACTCAAATTTCAGCACCGAATAGGCACCCTGCCCGACTATGCGCGCGATGATTTCCTTGAAGCCGCCCTTTTCGCCACAACTTTCGGAAATGACTTCAACCTGCCAGCGGTTACGTTCGGCAAAACGCGCATACATGCGAAACAGGTCGCCGGCAAATAATGCCGCCTCGTCGCCGCCTGTGCCCGCGCGGATTTCCAGAAATACGTTGCGATCGTCATTGGGATCCTTAGGCAGCAATTGCCTCTGCAAATCCACCTCGATCTGTTCCAGCTTTTCGCGCCCTTGCTTCACCTCAGCCGCGGCGAATTCGCGCATTTCCGGGTCATCTGCCATTTCCAGTGCGGTTGCGATATCCTCAGCGCAGGCTTGATGAGCATGGTACAGCTCCACCACAGGATCCAGCTCTGCGCGTTCGCGGTTGAGCTTGAGGTAGTTTTCCATATCGTGAGTGGCGTTTTCGCTGCTTAACAGACGGCGGACTTCGTCCAGACGCTCGCCCAATTGGGCGAGTTTAGTGGCAATGCTAGGTTTCATTCGGGGGCGCGCATGTGATAAATACGGTGCACCATATCAAGGAAAGCGTCGCGCTCTTCGGCTTGTACATGATTCAGCGCATGGGTTGGCGCGTGCAAAAATTTATTGGTAAGCGCATTGCTCAAAGATTCCAGTACCTTTTCCGGCTCTTCGCCTTTGGTCAGCAGGCGCAAGGCTTTTTCCATCTCGTGCCGACGCTGGCGTTCAGCATGATCGCGCAACGCTCGGATAGTGGGCACGACCTCACGTGATTCCATCCAGTGAATGAAATCCATCACGCCAGAGTTTATGATTACTTCAGCTTCTTTCACCGCACCCTGACGTGCATCCAAGCCATCGCGCACAACTTCGGACAAATCATCAACGGTATACATGAATACATCGTCCAGGTTGGCCACTTCGGCTTCAACATCTCGCGGTACGGCGAGATCGACAATGAAAAGAGGACGGTGCTTGCGCGCCTTAAGCGCGCGCTCGACCATACCCTTACCCAGTATCGGCAGCGGGCTGGCGGTACTGGTCACGATGATATCGTGTTGGGCCAGCTGTTCCGGCAATTCACTCAATGTAATGGCGTGTCCGCCAATGCGCCGCGCCAACACTTGGGCACGCTCCAGAGTACGGTTTGCGACGGTAATGTGCTTTGGCAATTTGGCCGCGAAATGCACGGCATTCAATTCGATCATCTCCCCCGCGCCGATGAGCAATAGACTCTGCTCGGCAATGCTGGGGAAAATACGTTCAGCCAGCTTTAACGCCGCTGC
>JAIOPT010000083.1 GCA_021413765.1 Betaproteobacteria bacterium | reverse complement strand
CAGGATGATCATACCGCAAGGACTCAAGAGCTTCGCGAAACTCGCGCGGCGGGAATGCAGCCATCCCATGCTGTACCAGCTGCAACGCTAGTGAAATAACAGAGAGTACTGGGCGTGACCGCCGCGTGTTGCTCTGGAATTGAAATTCCATCTGTCGTGTTTTACCAACCTCACCAATCAAGCGCAATACGAACGAGGCAAGACATGCGACCAGCAGCAACACCCCCAAGCGATCTTTTTGTGTGGATCGGTTAGCAGAGAATCCCAAGCCGAAACGCTCGCTCTTCAAATCGCGGAACGACTCTTCAATTTGCATCCGCTGGGCGTACACGGCCACGGCGGCTTGAGCGCTCAGATGATCGAGCTTTGGACTCACTGCCAATAACCACGGCTCACGTTGAGCGCGTGCATTCTTCAGGCTACGGCTCGAATGTACCAACTTACCCAATTTGCTCTTCTTATGACGATCTCGTTTGATGCGTTTAATCAGTACCAGACGGCATGGCACCGGATGATTGCGCACGTAGTTGTACTGACCGAGCGACTTCGCCGTGCCCGTGGCGAGCGCATAGAGCGTTTTGCAGCCAACCCAAGTGTCGTTGTTCGCCAGACTGACCATGTCGCGGTTGCGAATACGGCCGATCCAGTACCAACCCATGCGATTGACCAATCTGAACCATACCCCACGGAAACCGGCATCAGTAATCAGAATGGGCACACAAGCGGGCGGCAGCATGGTGGCGAGCTGAGTGAGAAACGCCTGGTGCACGGTCAGAGATGTCGCGCTCGATTGCGGATGCACCTCTTCATACAGGGTCATGCTGCGACCTTCAATGGCGACGCGCGTATCAATTGCCATTTCCGATCAAGTGTTAAATCCGACCAGTCGATGACGATCAGCGGCATGGAGATTCCATCCAGACACTGCCGAACGAGTGCCTCGTACAATTTGGGTATTTCAATGTGTAGCGAACTGTTGCCGAGCAGGCGGTCGATGCGTTTGATGTTGTGCTTGACTGCAACTTGGCCGTGCAGGCCACGTCCCATATCGCTTAACGTGAGCCGACTGCCTGTTACCACAGCCTCAACGGCCGCCAATAAACTGGCTAAACGTTTCGCGTGGATTTCTGGAAAATTGGTGGAAAGAATGCGGTGTAAAATAGTGAGCACATGCATGGTGGGTTCTCCTTCGCAGTTTGGACGCTACGGAAGAGACAAATAACCTGCCTTGCATGTGCTGTTTTGGTGCGGACAGTACGCCCTAGTTTATTGAAATGCAACGGGGTTTTGTGGGGAGACCTCAGGGTCAGGCTCGATTTAATTTAGCAAGCGTAGCCTGGGCTAACGTAGGTTGGTGCTAGGAAATCAATGGGCAACGCAGATCGGCTAATGGGTGACCCTATTGATCCGCGCTATTGATTCTGCGCCATATCACGTCGACTCAACCCTATCAGGGTTGTAATAGCTGCTACGGACTATTGCAAAAGCCTGTATTAGCGGCCAATCAAAAGGTGGCGAATGGAGTCATTTTCGATATCGCGGTGGCCTCGTCATCAAAGCAAGTGACCTACCTTGACAAAAATAAGGCACCCGGCTTCAGAGTAGGGTTGGTGCGTACTCATGTGTGGACTCCGAATCCAGGTGCCGGTCGGATAATGTCCGTATTCGTCTTGGAATGTACCTTGCAATACGAAAATTTCCTCACCCCCCAGGTGCTGGTGTTTGCTGAAGAAGGTTCCTGGCGCCCAACGCACCAGCGCCGTATGAGTTGTGCCGAACTGATCCAGTGCTAAAACGTCAAGCCCCCTAACCATGCCTGGATGCCACTGGTAATCCGATGGACGAACAATAACCCGCTCTAAGTCACTATCATTTAACTGACGGAGTTTGACAAAAAGCGTACATCCGGCATCACTTCTCGGCGCATGCGCCGAACCGGGCGGGTTCTTGATATATGTACCGGCAGGGTAAACGCCGTGTTCGTCCACGAACTCTCCATCAAGCACTACAATCTCTTCGCCATGCGGATGGACGTGCCAGGGAAATGTCGAGCCTGGATCGTATCTAACGATGCTGGTCGCCCGAGCATCTTCTTCGACGTCACGCGCTAGCAAGCGTCGCTGAACGCCAGCCACCCGACTTGGCACCCAAGGCAGCTCTTCCGAATGTAGTACGACACGTTCGGATAGGTTCGCGTTAAGTTTCATTTTATTTTATTTACCGCAGACGGTTCCATTGGGCGCTTACCTTTCTTTCATTAGATTTGTCTCGCACACACTCTTGGTAATCCTGAATAGCTGCTGCTGATATAAATTCAGCACGGATACTAAACCTGGACGGAAGGTGTGAAACGAAGCTGGGCTAAGGTAGAATTCTACATGGACAGATTCTGTCTGTGTTTCAAGTCGACCTCGCCACCAGGTTTAAAATGCACCAAGCTCTTCAAATTTAAGCACAAATATTTGCATAGGCTTGAGACAGACTCGCGTTTAATCTGATGGCAACCGAAAGTATGCGGTATGGTTTTTTTGTATTTGTGAGGAATTATTTATGACCGCTTTTCAAGCTCTCAAGCAGCGACTACCGCAGGCCCCTCGTGTTTGGCTGGTTACTGGCGCGGCTGGATTTATCGGGAGCAACTTGGTGGAGGCACTCCTTGGGCTCGACCAGCATGTTATAGGCTTGGATAATTTTTCTACTGGTTATAGAGAGAACCTGAAGGAGGTACAGCATTGCATTACACCGCAGCAATGGGCTCGGTTTCGTATCATTGAGGGAGATATTCGCGAACTAAGTGTTTGTCGAGAGGCAGTGTCAGGTGTGGATTATGTACTACATCAGGCGGCGCTTGGTTCGGTGCCACGCTCGCTTGAAAATCCTATTCTGACTAACGAAAATAATATCTCGGGTTTTCTCAACATGCTGGTGGCGGCGCGCGATGCAGCGGTAAAGCGCTTTGTATATGCGGCTTCCAGTTCAACTTATGGCGATCATCCCGGGTTGCCCAAGGTTGAGAATATAATAGGCAAGCCTTTGTCGCCTTATGCAGTGACAAAGTATGTGAACGAGCTTTATGCCGATGTGTTTAGTCGATGTTATGGATTCCACACAATCGGTTTGCGCTATTTCAACATCTTTGGACGTCGCCAGGATCCTAATGGTGCCTACGCAGCGGTCATCCCAAAGTGGGTGTCCAGTATGATCAAGAATAAGCCTGTTTATATCAATGGCGACGGAGAAACTAGCCGTGACTTTTGTTACATCGACAACGCCGTGCAAGCTAACTTTCTTGCCGCGACTACAGAAGATATCGCTTCAACTAATCAAGTTTACAATATCGCCGTCGGGGGTAGAACTACGCTCAATAACCTCTTTGATCAATGCCGAACATTGCTCCTGCCGCACTTTTCACATTTGCAAGAATTCAAACCGGTTTACCGTGATTTTCGTGCGGGTGATGTGCTTCACTCTCAAGCGGATATTTCAAAAGCCCAGTCTTTTCTAGGTTATGCGCCTAGCCACTCAATTGCCCAGGGTCTGGAAGAATCGATGGCATGGTATGTTAGAAACTTGGCCTGAATGGTGGAAGTGTTATTGAATATCCGGCCTTGGCATGTAATGGGGTCACTTAGTAGAAATCGCTTCTTCTGCTCTCAATGGCAAGCGTCGACTAGCCGGAAATACAATACTGAAGGTGCTGCCCTTGCCTTCCTCGCTGGTAATCTCCAGCCGCGCTTGGTGTCGGCTAGCTATGTGCTTGACGATTGCCAGACCCAAACCTGTGCCTCCAGTTTCTCGTGAGCGACTGCTGTCCACCCGATAAAAACGCTCTGTCAGGCGCGGAATGTGTTGCGGCGAAATGCCAATACCGCTGTCCTGCACACTAAAAATCGGCTGGCCACCCTGCTCGTGCCAGCTCACCAAAATCTCGCCCCCCTGCGGGGTATAACGGATGGCATTTGATATCAGATTACCGAAGGCGCTGCGCAACTCATCTGCATTGCCAAGCAAAGCGCAACTGCTCGCTAGTTCCAGCCGCAAACTATGTTTCTCCGCACTCAACGATTGTCCCTCTTGGTGCAGCGAGGGTAAAAGCCCGGATATATCCACGGTTTCTTCCTGCAAGACATTGAGTGTGTCCTCCAGCTTGGACAGGGTGAGTAAATCGTCCACCAGCCGCTCCATACGGTGCGTTTGCTCGCCCATCAGGTGCAGCGCGCGGCGTGCCATGCTATTTTCAAGGTTGGGCATGTCATGCAAGGTCTCGACAAAACCGTTCACTACCGTAAGCGGTGTGCGTAATTCATGCGACACATTAGCGACAAAATCACGGCGCATGGTCTCAATGCGCTCCAGATGGGTAATGTCGCGGCTGATCAATAGCAGCTTGTTGCCACCGTAGGGAATCAGTTTAATAGAAAGTGTCAGCCCGTCCTGCCGTGCACCGCTCAGAACTAGCGGCTCGCTGAATTCGTGTATGGCAAGGTACTGCACGAATTCTGGCTGACGCGCCAGATAAGTGATCTGCTGGCCAATGTCGCGCTTGCTGTCCAGGCCAAAATGTTGCTCGGCCAGCGGATTGCACCATTCGATGTGATAGGTTTCATCGAGTATGGCCACTCCTTCTGGCAACGCCGAGGTGGCCTGCTCCATGTGCTGAAGTGCCGCGACACGTTGCTCATGTTCTTTGCGGTGTCGACGTACCATCCTGTTCAGCCGAGCAAATACCTCCTCCCACAACCCAGGGCCATCAGGTACCGTACGCCCATTAGAGTCTGCCAGCCAGTTATCAAGTGCTTCAAGTTGACGCAAGTGAATAACTAGATGTAACAGCAGTGATACACCAAAAAATAAGGTAGCGAGTAACGCTCCTACTGTTGCCCACACTAGCAGGGAGAGAAACAATACGGCAAACGGGAAAAAAAGTGCGCGCCGCCAAAAATCAAACATGGTGTAGCCTTTAAAAATTACGCTGCGCCGTTATTATGGTGTGGAAAGCGGTGAAAAACCACATTACGGTAGGATGCAAAAAGATTGCAATTGACGGGATGGATTAAGGCTGCCCTTTAACCATTCAGTTTAGCTGCATGAAAAACGGTAGCCACTACCACGCACAGTCTGAATCAAACTGTCGAAGCTGGAGGGTTCAAGCGCCTGGCGCAGACGGCGAATGTGCACATCCACGGTGCGCTCTTCCACAAATACATGATCACCCCAAACTTGGTCGAGCAGTTGCGAGCGGCTATAAACTCTCTCGGGATGGGTCATAAAAAAATGTAGCAAACGAAACTCGGTCGGCCCCAGATCAATCATTGCTCCATTAGCGTTGACACGATGCATCGCTGGCGATAATTCCAGCCCACCCGCAACTACTGTTTCATCACTCATTTGTGGCGCGCGGCGGCGTAGCACGGCACGGATGCGAGCCATCAATTCACGCGGCGAAAATGGCTTGGTTATGTAGTCGTCTGCGCCTGATTCCAGCCCCAGAATTTTATCGCGCTCATCGGTACGCGCAGTCAGCATTATGATGGGAATATTACGTGTCCGTTGATTGGCGCGCAAACGGCGCGCCAATTCCACGCCACTGCTACCGGGCAGCATCCAGTCAAGCAGAATTAGATCAGGCAGCTCATGGTTGATATGTGTCCAAGCGCCGTCGGCATCATATGCCTCGATTGCGCGGTAGCCACATTGCGTTATATTGAATGCCAGCAATTCCTGTATCGCATGTTCGTCTTCCACTACCAGAATATTCGCGGTCATTATTTTCTCCATCGTTCACATAACAAACAACTTACGATGGTATGACAGAATTGTGACAGTAGCATGACGGTATGCCCGTTATTCAATCCGATGAGCAGCATGGCGGCGGTGCTTCAAATCAGGTAGCAGCGAGCCCACCAACATGCCTGATGCACTCATCAGCAAGCCCGCCAGTTGCGGTGGCCACAGTCCTCCAGGATTGAAAATTTCAAGCAGCAACCAGGAAGATAGGCCTGCGACGATTGAAAATAGCGCGCCTTGCGTGTTCGCTCGCTTCCAATACAGTCCGCTCACCAGCGGAATGAATGCTACCACTAAAGTCACCTTGTAGGCGTTCCCCACCATCGAATAAATACTCGATGTGGATTTTAGCGCAAACAAGGTGACGGCCACAGCAAAGCATACAACGACAACGCGCATGGTCCATAAAAAATGTCGATCGCTCTGATGACCGACAATGCCTTTCAGGATGTTTTCGGTAAAAGTTACTGACGGTGCCAGCAAAGTGCCGCTGGCAGTGCTCATAATAGCGGCAAGCAGTGCACCAAAGAACATCACCTGCGCAAACACTGGGGTGTGGTTCATGATCAGCGTGGGCAAAATCAACTGTGCGTTTTCGTCGATCAAAGTGGCCACCATCCTGGGGTCAATCAACGTGGCGGAATAAGCCAGAAAAATGGGAATGAAGGCGAACAGAAAATACAGGACGCCACCGAGTAACGCACCGTATACAGCAGTTTTTTCATTTTTTGCGGACATCACACGCTGGAATACGTCCTGCTGTGGGATGGAGCCTAGCATCATGGTTACCGCTGCGCCGATGAATGCGAGCACATCTCTGGTTTCCAGCTGCGGCCAAAAAATAAGCTTGTTTGCTTGTGCGGCATGGTCTATGACCATACCTGCCCCACCTGCTATACCGGACAGTAGCCACGCCAAGTACAGCATGCCGACAACGATAATCGTCATTTGGAAAGCGTCTGTCAATGCTACTGACCACATGCCGCCAAATAGGGTGTAAACCAGCACGATGCCAGCGCCGACCACCATGCCTTCACTAGGTGAAATCGCACCTTGAGTGATGAAGGAGAACACCAGGCCCAACGCTGTAATCTGCGCTGATACCCAGCCCAGGTACGAAGCTATGATGGCCAGACTGGTAAGTACTTCAACCGTGCGACCATAGCGTTGCCGGTAATAATCGCCGATGGTAATCAGGTTCATCTTATAAAGTTTGGCGGCGAAGAACGTGCCCACCAAAATCAGGCACATGCTGGCGCCAAAAGGGTCTTCAACTATTCCCCTCAAGCCCTGCTGGACGAACTTTGTGGATATCCCCAACACTGTTTCCGCACCGAACCAGGTAGCAAACACTGTGGCAGTCACGACATACAGTGGCAAGTGCCGGCCGGCCATCACATAATCTTTGACATTATGTACTCGCGTGGCGGCATACAAACCGATTCCGATGGAAATCAGTAGATAAAGAATGACGAGCCAGATCAGCATGAGCGCCTTTCAAAATCGTAACAGAGTAGTCGAATTGTAGCAGTCCTTGGCTGCTATTGAGAGCAATAAAAAGGCTCCCGAAGGAGCCTTTGCGTAACGTAAATAATCGCTTATAGCTTTTCAGCGTGTTCGGCCAAGTACTTCGCCACACCCTCAGAAGAGGCATCCATTCCAGCTTTACCCTTGCTCCAGCCAGCAGGACAAACCTCACCATGCTCCTCGTGAAATTGCATTGCATCTACCATACGCAGCATTTCATCAATGTCGCGACCCAGCGGTAGATCGTTCACCACTTGGTGACGCACTACACCGCCACGGTCTATCAGAAACGAGCCGCGGAAAGCCACCCCATCCTTATGTTCAACGTCATAAGCACGGCAAATTTCGTGCTTAATGTCGGCCACCAACGGGTAGCGTACCTGGCCGATGCCGCCCTTATTAACGGGCGTATTTTTCCAAGCCAGATGTGAGAACTGCGAATCAATAGAAATACCGATAACTTCTGTTTGACGCTTCTTAAATTCGTCCAGACGATGATCGAAAGCAATCAATTCGGAAGGACATACGAAAGTAAAATCCAACGGATAAAAGAACACCACACCGTATTTTCCGTCTAGGTGGTTAGTTAAACTAAAAGTTTCATTTATTTCATTGTTGCCCATCACTGCAACAGCAGTAAAGTCTGGGGCAAGTTTACCGACGAGAACGGCCATTATTTTTTCCTTTGGTTGACTAAATTGCTAAGGTATGGAATTTAGCGAGGGATGGAGTGGATGTCAACCATAATGCACTGGGGGTACGCTTGCAAAATAGCGGCCAAAGCTTCTGCAACATGCAGGAAACGGTGGACTAAGATAGGATGGATACCTAAAAGTATTTATGCACGGTAATTTCGGAAGCAGGTAGCGCGGTTATTTGAGGTGGATGATCTGATGGTACCTGAGGTGGCGAAGCTGGTTTTGTTCAGCGACTGGAGAGTTAGCGGTACGCCAGCCAGAGTTTCGCCCATAATATCGGCCAAGAAAGGCAGAAGATGGGAAATATAAGAGTAGCATCCCATTTCAGCATCTCCTTTTAACCCTTACCAGCACTCGGAGTGCCTCATGGACTGCATCGTTCGTCTTAACTGGATTACCCGTTTCGTCAGCGTGATTGCAATTAGTATGCTGACCACCGCCTGCGCGGCGCTCCCCGAAGTGCGATATCTGAGTAGTTCGCTGGTAGCGCCGGAGAACCCGACAGTGACCAATGCGCAAGGCACCCTCAGCGCAAAAAAATCAAATTCCCTGCTGGCCAAACGCTGGCGCAATTCTCACGTGGATGTCGCAGCGCTGGCGGCGCTAGAAGAAGCGGCTACCGGCCGTCCGCTGATCGCCGGCAACAAAGTCACATTGCTTTATGATGGCCCGCAAACCATGGCGGCGATGATCGAGGCGATCAGCGCGGCCAAGGATCACATCAACTTGGAAACCTACATCTTCGATCAGGATGAGTTAGGTATCCGCTTTGCAGATCTCCTGATCGCCCGCCAACGCGCCGGGGTGCAAGTCAATGTGATCTATGACAGCGTCGGAACGATTGGCACACCGCAGGCATTTTTCGACAAAATGCGCGATGCAGGCATTCACCTGCTGGCCTTCAATCCCGTCAACCCACTGAAGCTGATAGGGCCGTGGGAGCCGAATAACCGCGATCACCGGAAAATTCTGGTCGTCGACGGTGTGGTCGCATTCACGGGCGGCGTGAATATCAGCAGTACCTATGCCAACAGTTCGCTGTTCCGCTCGAAAGCCAGGCGCAATGCCAAAGTCGGCTGGCGCGATACCCATATAAAGATCGAAGGGCCGGCGGTCGCCGCACTTCAGTGGGCATTTCTAAATACCTGGGCCAGTCAACAATCCCCCGATCTCCCTGACAGCGACTTTTTCCCGCCCTTAAAAGAGGCAGGCAACAAGCTTGTCCGGGTTCTGATCAGCGAACCCGGTGGCGATTATGACATTTACAAGGCTTATGTTCTGGCGATACAAGAGGCAAAGAAAACGATACACATTACTAGCGCCTACTTCGTGCCGGACGCGCAGATTCTGCAGGCGTTGAGCGATGCTGCGCGCCGAGGTGTCGACGTAAAAATAATTTTGCCCGGAGTGACGGACAACGGCCTGGTCTTCCGTGCAGCGCAATCCTTTTACAGCGAAATGCTGGCCAACGGGATCAAGATCTATGAGCTGCAAATCGCGGTCTTGCATGCCAAAACCGCCGTGATCGACAAAATTTGGTCAACGGTGGGGTCGACCAATATTGATACCCGTAGCTTTTTACATAACAATGAAATAAACGTGGTGGTTTTTGGCGACGAATTCGGCACTTCGATGGAAAATGCATTTATAGAGGACTTGCGCTATTCGGTCGAAATCTCCAAGGATAAATGGGAGCAGCGTTCGCTGGGCAGCCGGATTAAGGAATGGGCTGCCCGCAAGCTTGAGTATTGGCTGTGATATGTCACTAGCTGGCAAATTCAAAGCCGGATTTGATTGTGGTGAAGTGGTAATACATCAGCGTTTTTGGTTAAGTTGGTTAAGATGCCCGCTGTAGATCTTCGCCACGAGTGTCGCAAGTACCGCAATAGGAGAAGTCAAACCCTGAGGTCTCCCCTCAAAGTTGCAACGCAGGATGATCATACCGCAAGGACTCAAGAGCTTCGCGAAACTCGCGCGGCGGGAATGCAGCCATCCCATGCTGTACCAGCTGCAACGCTAGTGAAATAACAGAGAGTACTG
>JAIOPT010000072.1 GCA_021413765.1 Betaproteobacteria bacterium | reverse complement strand
GCCGAAAATTTTCCCTTGGTGAACAAAATAGCTAACCAAAATATCAGAGTCGACCGTACATTTTCTTAACAGTTTCGGAAAAGCAGCGATAACCACTGCAATATCCTCAGTAACCCGTGCAGCCCCATTCGCATCTTCCTCATCCACTATCCAGGAAATCGTAAATGTCTTTTCGAATAAATCCCACAGGCCTTTTTGATAACCTCTCAGTACTTCCACGCTTTTCTGTTCAGCTCCCGTATTTTCAAGACCGTAGCGGATTTTTTCCATCATTGCATCAGTCAATATATTTTGAGCCACGTCGAGGCGAATCAATAACAGCGTGGCATGTAATTCGCCCTCACGCTCTATGGAAGCACGCACCATGCTTTGTTCCAGCATTTTGTCAGTGGCGGCAGAATATACACGTGCGATGGTAAAATAAATCAGTCCTATCGTCACCGGCCCAGTGATATTAATGTAAGTGTCGGCGAAATTAATACTGGCATACGAAATACCAATCAATATAAATTGCGACGCGCCAAATAATAAGTCTATTCTGCTACGCCCAACATTGTTATAAAAACCCCAAGCTGTAACCCAAATGATGCACAGTGCAAGTAAAAAATAAGCCACGCGCGCTTCAGGAAAACGCAGGTAATCGTTGTGTTTAAAGTTGTCTATCGCGGTAGCAAGAATTTCCACGCCTGGGTGCATTTGGCTCATAGGCGTGGGTTTGATGTCGAACAAGCTGGGCGCAGTGGAACCGATAATGACGATTTTGTTTTTGAATTCGTCTTGAGAGCGCTTTTTTTCCTTGCTGCCCATGTCCGTGAACACGTCGTGGAAACTGACGTATTGGTAAGAAAATGGCGGGCCTCGCCAATTGAGCAGAACGCGTTGTGCAGCAGGCTTAGGCCAGCCAAGATCACGCGCCACTCGCGCTGGTAATGATGGTAGCTTCCATCCATATTCATCGCGGTAAACAATATATTGGCGAACGATACCATCAGCATCGGGATAGATATTATGCAGCCCAAGACGCCCACCATTAAGTGCTGCCGGGAAATGTGGCAGTACCACCGCAACGGTGGCCTCTGGCTGAGCATCATTGAGTAATGGCACAGCACCGGGAATCATGGCGGGCTTCACCAGGCTCAAGGTATCGCTCGACGGATCAAGACGCAGCAAGGGGAAATAGGTATTGTTTGTGGCAGCAACGGCAGAATCGAAATAGGCATCGCTGTCCGGGTTGTATATGTCAGAATCACTAAACAATATGTCGAACACGATTGCTTTAGGTTGCTGTTTTTCAATCTGCTCGAGAAACTCCCCCAGCACTTGGCGCGGCCATGGCCAACGACCGTAGTCCTTGGCCATGGCGGCAAGACTGGCCTCATTGATGTCCACGATTACAATATCGCTATCAGGCTTAGGCACAATAATACGGTAGCGCACCATCGCGTCGAAAGCCTCCTGACGCATACCAGAAATGATATGCAACTGCATAGTATCAAGCACGATAAACAACGTGAACAGTGCTGCAAGGTAAAGATAGAAATTTTTTTTCCAGAGCCTGGCGAGCAGGGCGGAGGCTTTGGAGTAAGCCAAACGCAACCGGTTAGTGAAATAAATATTAAGGTTCATTACTTTGTTTTACGCATTTTGGACGCCGCATATGGCTCAACTTAATGTTAAAAGGCTTGCAAAATATGATCATGCTTGTTATTTAATTTCATTGCCAAAATTTTTTTCCATTTACTCTTTAAATTTTGCATCATGCGAAGCCCAGAATGCCTGGCAATCCAGAAATCAGATAAAATAGCAAATTCAACAAGTAGCCAATTAATATTTAACTTCTCCCAAATCTGGTATGAAAATCACCCCTGTCCTCCTACTTATCCTCGACGGTTTCGGCTACAGTGAAGAAACTGACCACAATGCTATTGCCCATGCACACAAACCTAACTGGGACAGGCTATGGCGCGATTATCCGCACACGCTAATCCGTACGTCTGAATTATCGGTAGGGCTTCCGAAAGGCCAGATGGGTAACTCTGAAGTTGGCCATCTCAATATCGGCGCGGGTCGCGTGGTGTATCAGGAGCTCACGCGGGTGGATGCAGCCATTCAGGATGGGAGCTTCTTCAGCAAGCCGGCTTTCATGCAAGCTATCGAACATGCCAAGCAACATAACACTGCGCTACATATCATGGGGCTGCTGTCGCCCGGCGGGGTGCATAGTCACGAAGATCATATCCACGCCATGCTGGAAATGGCAGCGCGCGCTGGATTGCGCAAAATATTTATACATGCCTTTCTCGATGGTCGTGACACACCGCCGAGAAGTGCCGCACATTCTCTACAGCGACTACAGGAAAAAATTGCTTCCTTGGGCGTTGGGCGCATTGCCTCCATCATTGGTCGCTATTATGCAATGGATCGGGATAACCGCTGGGAGCGTGTGCAGGAGGCCTATAACTTATTGACTCAAGGCAAGGCTGAGTTCCGCTCATCCGATGCCCAGAATGGATTGCAGCAAGCCTATGCACGCGGAGAAAACGATGAGTTCGTTAAAGCAACTATCATCGCATCGCCCACCGAAGCCCCCGTAATTATGCAGGATGGAGACGTCGCGGTGTTCATGAACTACCGCGCCGACCGCGCGCGCCAGCTGACCCGCGCGTTGACCGACCCGATGTTTGATGGCTTTACGCGTGCATATTTTCCAAAGCTGGCGAGTTTCGTCACACTAAGCAGTTACGGTGAGGACTTCCATCTCCCGGCTGCATTCTTGCCCACAGCCATCCACAATTGCTTTGGTGAGTACCTTTCCGGCTTGGGACTGAAACAATTGCGCATCGCAGAAACGGAGAAATATGCACATGTCACCTATTTCTTCAATGGCGGCAAGGAGCATCCTTACCCGAGCGAGGATCGTATCCTGGTGCCATCTCCCAATGTGGCAACCTACGACCTCAAACCAGAAATGAGTGCTTTTGAGGTCACTGACAAACTGGAAACGGCGATTCGTAGCGGGCAGTATCAAGCCATGATCTGTAACTATGCCAACGGCGACATGGTAGGCCATAGCGGCATTATGGAAGCCGCGGTCAAGGCCATTGAAGCCTTGGATGTGTGTATCGGACGGATTGTAAGCACTATGCTGGAATGCGGCGGCGAGGTGCTGATTACCGCCGATCACGGCAATGCCGAGCAGATGCTGGATCGCACCACGCAACAAGCACATACCGCACATACACTTAACTTGGTCCCATTGCTGTATATCGGCCGTAAGTCGGATATAGCTGGCAGTGGCTCACTGCAAGACGTTGCCCCAACCTTGCTCACCATGATGGGCTTGCCACAACCGCCTGAAATGACGGGTCGGTCGCTTATCTCAATCCGGTGACCGCACTCACCCGCCACGCGTTACTGCTGTGTCTCTGCCTGATGACAGGCATAAGCAGCGCTTATGCCTTACAGCAGGATGAGTTGGATAACCTGCGCAAACATATCTCTGCGCTGCAAAAGGAACTGGAGAAAACCAGTGAATCTCAATCCGAAGCTGCTGACGAGCTTCGTGAATCAGAACGAGCCATCAGTCATAGCAAGCGCAAGTTGGCTGAATTGGCATTGCAACACCGTACCGCAGACCACACCTTGGAGAAGCTAAAACAGCAAGCTCAGCAACTGGAAAGAGATATGCAGAGTCAGCAGGCAATGCTTAGTAAACTGCTCTACCAGCAATATTTGGGCGGCAAACAAGAATACTTCAAGCTGTTGCTTAATAATCATGACCCCGATCAAGCCGCACGTGAAATGCGCTATTACGAATATATCGCACGCGGCCGTTCGGCTTGGCTCAATACGCTACGCGTAAATCTTGCACAACTAAACGAGATCGTCCAACAAACTCAGCAAAAGAGTGGCGAAATTGCAGCGCTGCAGGAAGAAGAAAATGCACAGCAGAAAATCTTGGAAAAAGACAAGCTTGCGCGTCAGCATGTAATCAGTCAGTTCGCCCAGCAACTCAAACAACAGCGCCATGAAATTGGTCGCCTGCAACGCGATGAAAACCGCTTGTCGCAACTGGTGGCCAAGCTCTCCAAGATATTGACAAGGAAAAAAAATAAAGGGGAATTCAACAATGATAAATTGCCTGACAATCGCTTCGACGGCAAGCCGTTCGAGCAACTTAAAGGCAAGCTGACACTTCCGGTAATGGGTGAAGTGGTCAATAAATTCGGCAGCGCGCGTCCAGAGAGCACCGTGCTTTGGAGAGGCTTACTATTACGCGCAGCAAGCGGTCAACCAGTAAAAGCGGTAGCGGCCGGGCGTGTAGTATTTGCCGATTGGTTGCGCGGCTTCGGGAACTTATTGATTATTGATCATGACCAAGGTTATATGAGCTTGTATGGCAATAATGAAACGCTGTACAAGCAAGTAGGTGACATCTTGCGCGGGGGCGACACCGTAGCGGCCGTTGGCAACAGCGGCGGAAATGAAAATTCCGGTGTATACTTTGAACTACGTCATAGAGGCGAACCTTTAGACCCCATAAAGTGGATAGCCCGATAAAATTACTCGTAAAGAAAATAACATTAAAGGTCAGACATGCGTAGTCGTATTGAAAAAATTGGATTAATCGGACTTGGGCTGATCGCAGGTGTGTTGATTAGCCTGCAACTCTCTGCCATCGCGGATAAAGACAGCGCTGAGCCGCTGCCTATTGAAGAACTACGTGCCTTCTCTGAGGTGTTTGGCCGCATCAAGAGTGACTATGTAGAACCGGTCACCGACAAGAAACTTATCACCGAAGCCATCACTGGTATGTTGACCGGCCTGGATCCACACTCCTCCTATCTGGATGCCGATGCGTTCAAGGAACTACAAATCGGCACGCAGGGCGAATTCGGTGGCTTGGGTATTGAGGTAGGAATGGAAGACGGACTGGTGAAAGTTATTTCGCCAATTGAAGATTCCCCTGCCTATCATGCTGGTATGAAGAGCGGAGACCTGATCATCAAACTCGACGACGTGATGGTAAAGAGCCTGACGCTAAGCGATGCGGTTAAGCGCATGCGCGGCAAGCCCGGCAGCAAAATTGTCTTGACTGTGATTCGCAAGGAAGCGCCCAAGCCATTGACCTTTACTTTAACTCGCGCCGTCATCAAAGTGCAAAGTGTTAAATCCAAGTTGGTCGAGCCTGGCTATGCTTTTATTCGCATCACCCAATTTCAGGAGCATACCGGCGAGAACCTCGCTACTGCGCTTAACAACTTGTTCAAACAGAACCAGGGCGCCATGAAAGGCTTGGTGTTGGATCTACGTAACGACCCAGGTGGTTTGCTCAATAGTTCGGTAGCGGCATCTGCCGCCTTTCTCCCCAAGGACTCTCTAGTGGTTTATACCGAAGGGCGTAACTCAGATGCCAAGATGCGCCTGACCGCCGTTCCTAATGACTATCTACACAACAGCGAGAAAGATTACCTGAAAAACCTGCCTGCGGCAGTCAAGACTGTGCCGATGATAGTGTTGGTGAATGGCGGCTCTGCATCCGCTTCAGAAATCGTCGCAGGTGCACTGCAAGATCATAAACGTGCTGTCATCATGGGCACCCAAACCTTCGGTAAAGGCTCAGTACAATCCGTTCTGCCGCTAGGCAACAATACCGCGATCAAGCTCACCACAGCGCGTTATTACACGCCTGGCGGTCGCTCTATTCAAGCCAAGGGCATCGTTCCTGACATCGTCGTGGAGGACCCTGCGACAGCCGATCAAGATCAAACTTTCCGCATGCGCGAGGCTGACTTGGAGCGTCACTTGAGCAACAGTCAGGAGCTCGATGCAAAGGGTAGCGCCACCGTAAAACCCACTGCTCCGGCTGCGCCAGCCAAGTCTCCGACCAAACGCGAGGAAGGCGATGCGACAAAACCAAAAATGCTTGAGTTCGGATCAAAAGATGATTACCAGTTACATCAAGCTTTAAATTTGTTAAAAGGTATGAATATATTGCAAGGGAAGTAAGCGAGTACAAATAACTTTCTTTTCTTCCATATCGCATGAATGACGAACAGCTACTGCGTTATAGCCGCCACATCCTGTTGCCTGACATTGGCATCGAAGGGCAACAGAAATTACGGGATGCGCACGCACTGATAATAGGTGCTGGCGGACTGGGTTCTCCTGCTGCCATGTACCTCGCCTCCAGCGGCGTGGGCACCTTGACCCTGTGCGACGATGACACTGTCGACCTGACCAACCTGCAACGCCAAATCGTACACCGCACTTCCAGCATCGGAATGGCTAAGGTAGACTCTGCACGCACCTTGCTCACTGAAATCAATCCCGATGTTCGCGTCATAGCCCTGAACGAACGCGCAGATCAAACACGTTTACTGGAGCTAGTTAGCCAAGCTGATGTAGTGCTGGATTGCAGCGATAACTTTGCTACGCGCTATGCGCTTAACCGAGTTTGTGTGCAACTAAAAAAACCTTTCGTATCCGGCGCGGCCACCCGCTTTGATGGCCAAGTAGCCGTATTTGACATGCGCCATCCCCACAGCCCTTGCTATCACTGCCTATATCCAGAACAGGCTGATGCTTTAGAAACCCGTTGCGCGATAATGGGCGTATTTGCCCCTCTAGTCGGCATTATCGGTAGCATGCAAGCTGCTGAGGCGCTCAAGCTATTGATGGGAATCGGCACGCTACTGTGTAGCAGATTACTGATATCAGATTTACTGCATATGGAACTGCGCACCATTAAGTTGAACAAGGATCCAGCTTGCCTAATTTGCGGCACACAATATACATAGTGTCGATAGGGAAATGTCATCCAGGGTTGAGGACGGTAGGGTGTTAAAGATAGGTTAAGGAATGAATAAAAAATTCGTGGCGTAGCTACGCTTAGCGCCAGAAGCTATCCGGGCTGGCATGGAATAAACGACCATCCCGGATAGAATTTTTAAACCAAGTCAATATTTCGTGGCGAAGTGATACGAGAAAAGCAGCCTGAATAGTTAAATGTGTCTTTGTCAATATTCAACTATTCAATTCTTGAAAAGCATATATGCAAATTGTCAACAATATAGCAGCCATACGATGACCGTTACGACTTGTTAACAAAAAGTTTACCAATTTCTTGATGCGCAAGCTGTTCCATATTCTGTGGAAATGAACCACGAGCTGAAAGCGCTCTAAGAACCAAATGCGCCGGAAGTCTGGCTAACGTCATCGGTGGACGCACAGGGTCTTGACCACCGGTCGTGCCCTCATCTTCTATTCCTGCAACGATACCAACATTACCCACTACTTTTGTTACTGCGTGATAGTCCTTTTGGTCTTTTAATGCATGGATGATTGCAACTTGAGTATTAACGATGCCAATCAACAGTTCGGTCAGATCTTTTTCGGTTATTGTAGCCATAATGAACCCTTTAAAATTTAATGTTAAGTAAAAGTGTTAAAGCAAACGGTATCCATGAATCATTAAAGAAACAATAGCATTGTTACACACCGAATTACTTTAACTCACCATTCCGTAGAAATCAATAATCTAAAAATCATAGCCCCACATTTTTCAGCAATTGAAGAAATTGCTCTGCATCCTGATATCCAATAATGCGGCGACTGACCTGCTCGCGCCCTTGTACATCAAAAAACAGAATGGCGGGCGGACCAAATAATTCAAAACGTTTTAGCAGTGCTTTATCTTCATCGCTATTGGCAGTGACGTCGATTTGTAGCAACACAGCGTTTTTCAATTTAGCCTGCACCTTCGCGTCGGTGAACGTGTACCGCTCCATCTCCTTGCACGATATGCACCAGTCTGCGTAGAAATCCAGCATCACAGTCTTGCCATTCGCCTGAGCAATGCGGCCATCAAGTTCAGCCAAATTCTTTACCCGCACAAATTGTAGAGTTGAGGCCGCCTCTGCTTGGCCATTGCCAATTGCTGCCAGCGGACGGAGGATGTCGCGTGCGCCAGAGAGTGCACCGAACAAGTAGGCGCTGCCAAGGAGAAGCGCGAGAATGCCGATGCCTTTCCATAGCTTCTGCCAACCTGAAGCATTGTTTGGCAGCGCATCCAGCGCGTGCATATAAATAGCAGAAAGCACCAGCAGTGCCGCCCACAGCAACATCTGTATGCTCAACGGGATCAGCGTTGAAATGAGCCAGATCGCAAGCGCCAGCATTAACACGCCGAAGAAACTCTTGACCGCTTCCATCCAGGCGCCCGCCTTGGGCAATAGCGCTCCAGCTGATGCGCCGATCAATAGCAATGGCAAGCCCATGCCCATTGCAAGTGCGAACAACGCTGTTCCGCCCAGCAAGGCATCATGCGTCTGCCCGATATACAGCAGAGCTGCCGCCATGGGCGCGGCGACGCATGGGCTGACAATAACGGCAGATAGCGCGCCCATCACGAACACGCCACTCAGATGGCCACCATGCAGGCGGTTGCTGGTATTGGTCAATTTTCCTTGCAGGGCGGTGGGAAGCTGTAGCTCGTAAAAACCGAACATCGATAATGACAGCAACACGAATATTGCAGCGAAGCTGCCCAGTGCCCAGGGCGTTTGCAGCGCGCTGGATAATAGCGTGCCGGACAGACCAGCGGCCACCCCAATCGCTGCATAGGTTAATGCCATGCCGAGCACATAGGCAAGCGACAAGAGGAAGCCGTGCATTTTGGTGGGATGTGCGCTGCGACCGACGATAATGCCGGAAAGAATAGGAATCATCGGCAACACGCAGGGAGTGAAAGCAAGCAGCAACCCCGCGCCAAAGAAAAATGTCACGATCAGCCAAAAGCTACCTTGCTTGAAAAGTTTGGCGAGCTGCGTACTTTCTGAATCAGCAGTCACTACAACGCCTTGCACTGGCTGAGTCGAGACTGGCAACTGTGGCGTTTTTGTTGCGAGACTTGCCTTGGGCAGCACGATATTGAACTGCTTATCGATCGGCGCATAGCAAAGATCGTTTTCTTTGCACCCCTGATAACTGGCTGCCAGCGTAATATCCTGAGCCGTATTGTTGTTGCGTTCCAGCGTAATAACCGCTTGAAATGGCTGATGAAATACCGCCATGTCACCAAAGTTGGGGTCAGACTTCATTTCCCCTTTTGGCATGGACACATTCGTAATTTTTACGTCCGCCGCTTTTGCGGAATCGCCCGATAGTGTGAATTTAACCTTGTCACGATATAAATAGTAGCCGGGCGTAATCTTAAAATTGGCAAGCAGGGTGGATTCATTGCTCGCGCTGACTTCCAGCCCGAATGCCTTATCCGGATGCAAAATGACAGTTGACTTCGCGCTACCCAGCATCGGCAGGCGATCCAGAAAACTTTCCGCGTTGGATAACGGAGCCAAGCATAACAATATCAGTAGTAAGAGACGCATCGCTTTCAAAACCTTTGTGGGTGTTACCTATAAGTCAGTAATTTGGCGAACCAAATGCCTCTATGAAAACAGCGGGTGTTTTGTTTTCAAAATGGCTAAAAGGTGAGCAATTGTATCCAAGACAGTCTTCGCTTCTAATCCTTCCTACCTCACACTGTCAGGAAAGGCTGGCAGAGGTTGGGGATGTTTCTTGCACGATCCACTGCAGATAATCTGGCAACCCCGCGTTAACCGAGACCGCAATAATCTCTGGAAGTTCATAAGGATGATGGGCACGGATGACGGCCTCAAGCTCTGGATAGGCCGCGCGGGTAGTCTTGATCAGCAGCGGCACTTCACTAGCGGTCTCTATTTTCCCCTGCCAGCGATAGACTGAGGTGCATTCCGCCAGCATGTTGATGCATGCGGCGGCGCGACTTTCAATCAAAGCATTAGCCACACGCTGGGCGCTCTCACGATTCGGCAAGTTGGTCAGGACCAGAAGAATTTCGTCCATTCGATTTATGCCGCTTTCACATTAGCGCAGCGAACCCCCAATTGCAGCAACTCATCCCACACGTTGCCACGGCGCAAGCCCTTAACCACCTTGTCCACATGCGCGGCCTGACGCAAGGCGCGCTCGGCTATAACCGGACTGAAGCGCCGCATAGCGCGCTCCACGAGCTTTTGGCGTGCACCCCATACACGCGCATCGCGTAGCGCAGAAGCCAAATTGCCACTCTGCTGCATGGCGCACAACACTTTGCTCAGCGTGCGGATATCCTCGGCCAGCGCCCACAGTATCAGCACGGTAGCAGTACCTTCCGCACGTAGACCATCGAGGATGTGCACATACCGCGCTACATCACCCGCCAGCATGGCCTCGGACAGCTTAAACACGTCGTAGCGCGCCACATCCATCACGGAATCTTTCACCTGTTCGAAAGACAATGGCCCGGCAGGAAACAGCAGGGCGAGCTTTTGAATTTCCTGATAAGCCGCCAGCAGATTGCCTTCCACCCGCTCCGCGAGAAACACCAAAGTGTCCGCATCAGCGGATTGATTCTGCCGCTTCAGTCGGCTCGCAATCCAAGCCGGCAGTGCATTCAATGTAATTTCCTCAGTGGCGATCATCACCCCCTTGGCTGACAGCGCGGTGAACCACTTGCTGCCCAAGGCAGCCTTATCCAATCGTGGCAGCGATACCAGCGTGACTGTGTCGGCGTTCAATTTCTGGCAATAATCCTGCAAGGCCTGCGCACCTTCCACCCCGGGCTTGCCAGATGGAATGCGCAGATCCACTAGCTTGCGCGTAGAGAAGAGCGACAAACTTTGCGCGCTGTTGCGCAACTCTGCCCACTTGAAGCCCGGCTCAGCGATTAGCACTTCACGTTCAGAATAGCCTGCCGCGCGTGCTGCAGCGCGAATGGCGTCGGCAGCCTCGATCGCCAGCAGCAACGCCTCGCCGTGAATGACGTACAGCGGCGCAAGCCCTTGGGCAAGGTGGTGCGACAGATCCTCCCCAGAAAGTTTCATCGTAGGTCAGCTAATTTCATTCTGGCGATTGCGGCGGCTTGGCCAAGCTCAAGCGACGCAATATCTGCTGGACCGCGTCCGTGCGCATGTCCTGATAAAGCACCGTTTCCTCCATTTCCTTAGCAAGAACCTGTGTGTTGTCATAAGATAAATAACGCTGCAGCACGATCTCATCTGCTGGAACCCATTCCTGCTGTTTGCTATCGTAAGCACGCAACGAAACGCGGTAATTCAACTGGTATTCACGCACGCGGCCGGCATCGCTCAAGGAAAGTATCTGCTTGCTCATGGTTTCGGAAACGATATGCAGCGTCAATTGCGCGTTTTCGGACGTGTCAACGAGCTTAACGCCATATAACTGCACTGTACGTTTTAAATCGAGAATTAAAGGCGCATTGGCATTAGGTGCCTGTATGAATAATGTCTGGAATGGGAATGCAAATCCCCCTTGCCCGCGCAAATGGAAGCCGCACGAACCCAGCAGCAAAGTGAGTATCAACAGCGGTAGTATCAGCAGATTTGTGCGCATTGGCATCTTTCCATTGGTTAGATTACTACATTGATCAAGCGCCCAGGTACCACTATGATTTTTTTGGCAGCTTGGCCGGCTAACAGTTTCTCAACGGACGGATAGGTTAAAGCCAGCTGTTCTAGCATGGCATGATCGGCATCCTTCGCTACGCGCAACTTACCGCGCAACTTTCCATTGACTTGGATTATCAGCTCGATTTCGTCTTGTATTAATGCGGCTTCATCCACTTCAGGCCAAGGAGCGGACAGAATGTCATCGCCGTAACCCAATTCTTGCCAGAGTGTTTGTGTGATGTGCGGCGCAATGGGGGAAAGCAGGCGCAGCAGAATACTGAGTCCATTTGTGATGACCATTGCTTTTGTATCCATGCCGGACGTAACCATGGCCATTTGCTGCTCTAACGCTTTCAAAATTTTCATGCAAGCTGACGCCACAGTATTGAATTGCAGGCGCTGCAGGTCAAAATTTGCTTGCTTAAGCGCTACATGCATCTCTCTATAAATATCCATTTGTTCATTGCTCAATGCCCTCAAATAATATTCGTCGGACTTTTGATTGCTATCGTTACGATAAATCCCAATCTCGTTTTTATTTGAGTAAGCAAAATTCCATATGCGTCTCAGGAAACGGAATGCGCCTTCCACGCCAGCATCAGACCACTCCAGCGTTTGCTCAGGCGGCGCTGCAAATATTATAAAGAAGCGCGCAGTATCGGCGCCATATTGATCAATGATGATCTGTGGATCTACGCCGTTGTTTTTGGATTTGGACATTTTCTCTGTGCCGCCGATAACAACTGGCTGGCCGTCGGAGCGCAACTTGGCGCCAACGGGACGTCCACGCGAATCTGTCTCTATATCCACCTCGGCAGGATTGATCCACAATTTTTTTCCCGCCGTACCTTCGCGGAAAAAAGTTGGTGCGATCACCATGCCTTGCGTGAGCAGGTTGGTAAACGGTTCATCAACGGATTTTTGCCGTAACGTTTGCTCCCCCTTCTCTTGTGATGTTGAGGTAAGAGCGGTCTCGCCGAACAATCCCTCATCGCGCATCAATTTGTTAAAAAACCGTGCATACAGCAAATGCAAGATGGCGTGCTCAATGCCGCCAACGTATTGGTCAACGGGCAACCAGTACTGGGCACGTTCGTCTACCAAGCCCGTGCTGCAACCGGGGCTGGTATAGCGCGCGTAATACCAGGATGATTCGACGAAGGTGTCCATGGTATCGGTCTCGCGCTTCGCTGCGCCGCCGCATTGCGGACAGGTGGTCTCGTAGAACTCCGGCATCTTCGCCAGCGGTGAGCCCGCGCCGGTGATAGTGACTTGTTCCGGTAATATCACGGGCAACTGTTCATCCGGCACCGGAACATCGCCGCAATGTGCGCAATGGATGATCGGGATTGGGCAACCCCAGTAACGCTGGCGCGAGATCCCCCAGTCGCGCAGGCGAAACTG
>JAIOPT010000118.1 GCA_021413765.1 Betaproteobacteria bacterium | reverse complement strand
GCCTTCTGTTGCAACAGGTAAATAAGCGGTTAGCTCATTTAGTTCCCGGGCAAAGAAGGCTGACGCTTCTTTTAAAATATCAACATCCATACGAAGTCGACGGTTTTCCTGTTCCAGTTGGCGGATGCGCTGTTGTTCGGCAGTGAGTGGCTTGCCGATACCACGCTGTTCACTTTGCTCGACTTTTATATTGCGTCACCCAACGACGAATCGCAGTCAGGCCGATTCCCATGCTTTGGCTGACATGCTGAACACTCAGTCCCTGTTCCTGGATCATGGGTACAACTTCCAGTTTGAAACTGGTGTTGTTTTTTTCGTTGCTTTGTCATTTAGGGCTACGCTGATGGTGGATTTTCCACCTATCGAGGTGTCCGTGTAAATTAGACCACTACAATTTGCGCAACGCAATAAGCTGGCAGTTTCTATTAGGAGTATCCATGGGAGTCGGCTCCACCTTTTGATGAGAGCTGGAAAGACGAATCGTATTATTTGATGGCCGACTCTTTAGGCGTTTGCGCTATTCTCTCGGATGAAGGTGACAATATGGTCACTGTAATTCGGCGATTTCGCGCGCGTCCATCCGCCGTATCATTGGATGTAACTGGATAGTTGGCGGCGGAGCCTATTGCTTTCAGGTTCCTTGATTTTAACCCATGCTCGATAAATAAGCGCACTACGCTACTGGCACGTGCCGAGGACAACTCCCAATTGGATGGAAACTGTTGCGTTTTAATAGGGATGTCATCGGTATGTCCTTCGACTTCAATGGCCAGATCGACCTGCTCCAGAACCTTCGCCACTTCGGCCAAAATGTTTATTGCACTGCCTTGTAATATTGCATCACCCTGATGGAATAGTGCACTAGCATTAATTTCTATCGCTACACCGCGATTAGTCTGCATCACATTGACTTGGCCATTTGTTACCAGTGCGTTCATGACTTGATTGATATTTTTGGTGATGTCCTGCATGGCTTCCTGCTGTTGTTCGGCTAACTTGGCGTTCCTCCTGTCCACAAGAGATTTTAGCAATAAGTCCTGTTCGTTGGTTGGAACAATTGCTTCTGATTTGACTGTTTGTTTACCAAATACGGAAGTCAATGAGGCACTAAACATTTGATATTTGCTTTCATTTACTGAAGAAATTGCATACATCACTACAAAGAAAGCAAATAGCAGAGTGATAAAATCGGCATATGAGATCAGCCAACGATCATGGTTCTCACGTTCTTTATGTCTTACCCGGCGCGCCATGGCTTAAGGAATATATCCCTGCAACTTGCTCTCGATGAAACGTGGATTCTCACCACTAGCGATGGCTATCAGTCCATCTACCAATATTTCACGCATCACTATCTGTTGCAGAATCAACATCTTCAATTTATTGGCCATGGGCAAAAAAACTAGATTCGCAAGTGCTACACCGTATATGGTAGAAATAAACGCAACAGCAATACCTGCTCCCAGTTTTGACGGTTCGCCAAGACTCTGCATGACGTGAATTAACCCAAGCACAGCGCCAAGAATGCCGATAGTCGGCGCATAACCTGCTGCTGATTCCCACACACGTGCAGACTGGAATCGCAATTGTTCGTACGTATGATTATCTATCTCCAGTACTTCACGAATTTTTTCCGCACTATTGCCATCCACAAGTAGTTGAAGCCCTTTCTTCACAAATTTATCGCTGTTTCTGGCAATGTGTGGTTCCAGAACAAGTATTCCTTCCTTGTGTGCCTGTCTGCTCCAAGAGGTAATCTGGTAGACCAACTTCTGGGGGGATAAATTTGGCGTAACGAACACCAAACGACCCATTTTGATGCCCGCTATAAAAATGTTTAATGGGCTTTGCAGCATCACAGCGGCCAGTGTGCCGCCGAACACGATGAGAAAAGCCGCGCCCTGAAAAAGAATGGATAGCTCACCGCCTTCAAGTAATTGCCCGCCTATAATACCGCCCACGCCGAGCAACAGGCCGGCTAAGCTAAGCTTGTCCATTTAATTAATGTCCTTTTAACGAACTACGCAAACGAGCTACCGCTTGGCTGTGCAACTGGCACACCCGTGATTCGCTTACGCCCATCACCTCACCGATTTCGCGTAAGTTCATATCTTGTTCATAATGCATGCCCATCAATATGCGCTCACGTTCCGGTAAATTTTCGATTGCCTTAATTAATGCGCCGCGAAAACGTTCATCTTGCAACAGTTCAAGTGGATTGGCATCGTCTTCAAAATCATAACGCTCAAAGAAGTCCTCTTCACCTTCGCTATGAAAATCTTCGTAATATATTAGTTGTGCGCCACGCGACGTGAATAACATGTGCTGATATTCGGTTAGCGGCATGCCCAATTCCTGCGCAAGCTCCGTTTCACTTGGCGGCTTGCCCAAGCGTTGCTGTAGTTTGCTGATGGCCGCTTCAATTCGGCGCATATCGCGACGCAAGCTGCGCGGCATCCAATCGGCTTGGCGCAATTCGTCCAGCATCGAACCGCGGATGCGCTGTGAGGCATAAGTTTCAAACTGCGCGCCACGCAACTCATCATAGCGCCCAGCTGCCTCCAAAAGACCCATCATGCCAGCCTGTATGAGGTCATCTACTTCTATGCTGCTGGGCAATCGCAGCATCAAATGATGAGCAATACGCTTCACTAGCGGCGCATATTCTTTGATGCACTGTTCTTTGTCGCTGAATCCGCTTGCTGTGTACATAATTTTTGTTATTGAAATTTACATTGATTATGGAAGGTGTAACTGTAGAAACCAAAACTCTCGGTTCGATATACTCAAAGCAGGCTGGCTTTGGTGAAACGCGAATCCAAAATTTTAAATACTTTTTTAAAATTCATGAGACCCTGCCTTTGCGGAAATGTCTGGTTTAAGTGAAATATGTCGCAATATTAATTCTAACGCCATATACCAGTTAGATGAAAATTTACTAAATAGAGTATTTTAAACGATGCCACATCAAAATGTTGTTTGATTTATGGAGATACGCTTCATGTAATCCTCATTAATTTGTGTGTGCTCTAATTCAGAGTGCTTACCTGCCGAATGAATCGTTGCATAATATGGGGCAGACCTCCTGACTCCTCGCTCTCAGAGGCAGGCAGCAACATAAGGTTGCGCCCCAGTTCGCCAAATGCCAGAGCAGACTGTGCTGCCGGGAAAACCTCCAGAACTGGGCGGCATAATTGTGTCGCACGTTTGAGCTTTTCATCAAATGGAATATAACCTAGATATTCCACGCATACTTGCAAATGGCGGCGTGCCACTCGTGCCACGTTACCAAATATCAGTCGTGCTGCCTGTTCATCACACGCCTTATTAACTACGATCCCAAAGTTCTGTCGCCCATCCTGCATGGCCATGCGCTTGATCAAGGCATAACTTTCAGTGATGGCAGAGGCAGTTGAGTTTAGCACTAACATTAGCGGCTGATTCGGTGCCAAACTGCCAGATATATCTGGCTCCTTACGTGCTACAGGCAGTATGCGTATATTCTGAGAGCCATTATGCTGCATAATTTCATGCATCATTTTTTCACGCCGTACAGCATGCAACAAGTCATGATGAGACTTATGATAAGGCTTAAGAGCAAGCATCGTACTTACATTGTTGTGCGACTGGCTCTCGTCCAGTATAAGCACCTCTTTACCGGCTCGCGCCAAGGCCGTGGCTAGATTCACTACAACACTGGTCGCACCGAAGCCCGTGCGGGCAGCGGCCACCGTGATCACACGCGTGGAAGCACGAACTAACAGACGGCGCAATCCTTCAGCTTGGTCAGTTACGCGTTCAAGTTGCATATTCCTCCCGCATTACAGGTGCTGCACCTACTCCCGCCATCAGCGCAGGGAATTCCAGTTCATGCAAAGAGAACGGAGCAGCGTTAGCAGATTGCTTGAAGGCGCGATGCAACAGATATTCCATGTTCACTTCGTGCAAATCTTCTGGTACGCGTTGTCCGTTGGCAATGTAGTGTAATGTCAATTTGTGGCGCATTGCTACATCCAGCACCGTACCAAAGGTTACCGCTTCGTCCAGTTTCGTAGGGATGCAACCAATTACCCCCGCACCGTTGTACATGCACACCACATCATTTAGGGTGTCGCCGCTACTAGTGGCATTAAGCAACAACAGACGCTGCACTTCAGTAGCATTGAGCATCTCGGTTTGCGCTGCCATGCGACTATCGCGTTGCCCCATACCGATGGTATCAATTAATACCAAATGTTTTTGTTTCAGCCCGGACAAGGTGAGACGTAAATCTTCGGTATCGCGCACTGTATGCACTGCCACACCGAGTATTTTGCCATAAATGCGCAATTGTTCATGCGCACCAATTCTATAGCTGTCGGTGGTAAGTAATGCCACCTTGTCTGCACCATAGCGAACCACTGCACGTGCCGCTAACTTAGCCGTGGTGGTGGTTTTTCCAACGCCGGTGGGACCAACCAGTGCAACCACGCCGCCGCGCACGATCAAATCTTCTTGCTTCGAGGCGATACGCAAGTTGTTCTCAAGCACTCGGCGAACCCATTCCATATTGGCCGCAGCTGGCATTTTGTCAATCATCTGCCGCGACAGTGCTGGGCTAAACCCGGCATTCAGCAGATTGCGCAACATTCGAGTGCGTTTTGGGTCGCGTTGCTGCCTATCCGACCACGATAGACAGTCCATCTGTTCCTGCATCATATTACGCATGAACTTGATCTCACTGAGGATGCCTTGCTGCTCCAGTTGCATAGTAGAGATGGATGATATTGCAGGTTCCGCTTTAACTGCGACAGGCGCGCGCTCCTGCGTAATTATCGCTGCCCGGGGTGAGACGGGAGCCGGTTGCCTGGATTCCTGTGTCAACTGGGCAAATGCTGAACTGGCCAGCGCCACAATCTCGACCCCATCGTCGATCTTACGGTTGGATAATATAACCGCATCAGCACCCATCTCAATGCGTATCAGCCGTAATGCTTCACGGGAAGTTGATGCCACAAATTTTTTCATGTTCATGCTCTCCCTCCTACCATTGAAGTTACCCGTACTGCCTTGAAGCCGGGCACTTCTTCATGCGAAATGACTTTAAGTTGCGGCAATGCACGTTTCAGAAAACGTGCCAGCAAATCGCGTAATTGTCCCGGCACCAAAAGCACCGTGGGTAATCCTAATTGTTCTTGCAGTTGAGCGGCTGTTCGCGCCTCACGCATAAGCGTGTCGGCCAATCCGGGCTCGATAGCCAAGTTGCTGCCGCCTGTCTGCATGGCCTGCATCAAGATATATTCCAGCTCTTTGTCTATGCCGATGACCTGCAATTCCTGCGCCGCAGGGTAGAACTGCTGGACGATGGCTGGGCCAAGCGCGACACGCACCAAGGCGGTAAGATGGTGTGCATCCTGTGTCTGAGCGGCACACTCCGCCAACGTTTCCAATATGGTACGCATGTCACGGATATGCATTCCTTCGTCGAGCAAGTTCTGCATCACCTTCTGCACAGTAGAAAGCGGCAGCAGTTTAGGGATAAGATCTTCGGTTAACTTGGGTGATAGTTTGCTCAAATGATCGAATAATTGCTGCAATTCCTGACGACCCAGTAGTTCAGCGGAATGAGTATGGATAAGATGGCTTAGATGAGTGGCGATTACCGTACTGGCATCTACAACCGTATATCCCATAGACTGTGCCTGCTCGCGCATCGAAGTATCTACCCACGTGGCAGGTAGGCCGAATGCCGGGTCTTGCGTCTGAGCACCGGGTAACATACCGCTGACGCTGCCGGGATTAATCGCCAGATGCATATTGGGATATGCTTCGCCCGTGCCAATTTCAACCCCCTTCAATGTAATGCGATAAGTATTTGGGCGTAGGTCAAGATTGTCGCGGATATGCACTGCAGGTGGTAAGAATCCGATGTCATGTGTAAATTTCTTGCGTATCCCCTTAATGCGGCGCAAGAGGTCACCGTCCTGTGCTTTATCAACCAGCGCGATGAGTCGATATCCGACTTCAAGCCCCAGAATGTCCACTTGAGACACATCTTCCCAGCTAGCCTCATTAGTTTCCGCTGGTGGCGTCACAATACTTGCAGCCTCAGGCTTTTGCTCGATTGTCTTGGTGCGTTGCATAATGAAATAAGCCAAGCCGCCCAGAGCGCCGGCCAGCAGCAAGAAAGAGAAGTGCGGCATGTTAGGAATAAGACCCAACATGCCGATGATGCCCGCAGTTAAGACTAGCACTTGGGGTTGACTAAATAATTGCCCCACGATTTGCTGGCTGATATTTTCTTCAGTGGATACACGGCTTACCATCATGCCGGCAGCTGTGGAGATAACCAGTGCTGGAATTTGCGCCACCAAACCGTCGCCGATGGCTAGCAGGGTATAATTGTTGGCGGCAGTAGCTATGTCCAAGTTGTGTTGAAATACGCCGATTATCAATCCGCCGATGACATTGATAAAAATGATGATAATGCCCGCTACTGCATCGCCACGCACGAACTTGCTGGCCCCATCCATTGAGCCATAGAAATCCGCTTCCTGCGAAATAGAAGCACGCCGCCGTCGCGCCTCTTCTTCGCCAATAAGCCCGGCATTCAGGTCGGCATCGATTGCCATTTGCTTTCCAGGCATCGCATCCAATGTGAAGCGTGCGCCAACCTCAGCGATACGTCCTGCACCCTTGGTAATTACCACAAAGTTAATCACCACCAAAATGATGAACACTACTATGCCGACGGCGTAATTGCCGCCCACTAGAAAGTGGCCGAATGCTTCAATCACCTTGCCTGCAGCTCCGGGGCCAGTATGGCCTTCCAGTAGCACCACACGAGTGGAAGCCACGTTGAGTGAAAGACGCAGCAGTGTGGCAATCAGCAGGACGGTTGGGAATACAGCGAAATCCAGAATCTTGACAGTATGCATGCTTACCAACAACACCATAACAGCCAGTGCAATATTGAAGGTAAACAATATATCAAGCAGAAATGGCGGCAGTGGTAATACCATCATTGCTAGAATCATTACGATCAGCACGGGTCCAGCCATGCTGCGCAAACCGATCCGCTTGATTAAATTTTGTATGGTCAATAAATTAATCATATAGATCCTTCCCCATCAGATGCGGGATCAAGTTGTGGCGGAACCGGCAAGTCATGTGGAGCATCCGGCATGACACCACTCCCTTGGCGATAAAGGCGCAATTGATATACATAGGCCAAGACTTCTGCTACGGCGTTGTACAACGCTTCGGGGATGGCCTGCCCCAACTCGGTATGCTTATGCAAGGCGCGCGCTAGTGGTGGCGCTTCAAGGATAGGCACATTATTTTTTATGGCGATTTCGCGGATACGTGCAGCAAGCAGATGGGAGCCTTTGGCTACCACGACAGGCGCGCCCATACCCTTTTCGCTGTAACTTAATGCTACGGCATAGTGTGTAGGGTTGGTCACCACCACGTCGGCAGTCGGAATGTTCGCCATCATGCGGCGGCGTGCCATTTCGCGCTGCATGCTGCGAATGCGCCCCTTGACCTGCGGATCACCCTCGGATTCTCTGGCTTCCTGACGGACCTCTTCCTTGGTCATCTTCAATTTTTTATTGTGTTCCCACAACTGGAAGGGGACATCCACCGACGCAATCAGAAACATGCCAACCATAATAGTGACGAAGCTCATCCACAGCAGATAGCCTAGATGAGGCAAGGCAGCAATTAACGGTTCCGCTATCAACATCATCACTGAGTCCTTGTTGTGCCAGATAGTCCACGCACCTATTCCACCTACTACCAGTGATTTAGCAATAGCCTTGCCTAGTTCGACCAGGCTATTAATCGAGAACATGCGGCCTATGCCTGCGATTGGATTGAGTTTTGAAAGGTCTGGTAGTAGTGGCTTCAAACTAAATATCCAGCCATTAAGCAAGAGAGGGGACAATGCGGCAGTAACAAGCAGCAACAATAGATAAGGTAGAAATGTTACTAGAACTTCCAACGACAGCGTGTGCAAGCGTGGCAATAATAAATCGGCATTGAAAGCCAATGTGGTATCAAGAGTGAGACCGTCACGCAACACCTTGATAAGTTGCGAAGACAGCGTGGAACCCATCAGCCATAGTCCAGCACCACCTGCAAACAGCACGGTAAAAGTAGACAATTCGCGCGAACGCGCAGCCTGACCTTCTTCACGGGCCTGATCCAGGCGCCGTTGTGAGGGTTGTTCCGTTTTTTCGAGATCGCTGTCGTCTGCCATGATTTATTACTCCACTGACCATAGCGATTATCAGCAATCTGAAAGAACACAACACGACGAATAAAGCGGGTTTTACCGTGTATTTCACTCGCTGAATGAGAAGGGAAGTAAATGCGTGCAACCTGTAATGTGAGAAAATGCATATGATCAATAGCTATAGCGCGCTCTAATTTTAAGAGTGCAGCTGTCCAGTACAATCTATAACTTTTAATTGGCTATGAATTTGGAAAGAGGAAAAATGTACTTTGGACTATAATGTCTAAGTAAAAAAATATTACGTGTGTGAATTTGACTTGATCTAATTTTCTTCGGAATGCCTAGAACATTAAAATTGTTGTTAACCATCATATTCAACTGCATTTACTTCAGCCTAGCCTTGACGATTAAGCAGCATAGAATAATTAAGCTAGCAACTAGAAAACTCTTGACGAAGATCTCATTTTACTGGGTTGCGCTAGCGTTTTCGGCACTGCTGAATGGCTGTGCTGTGGGTCCTGATTTCAAAAAACCTGAAGCTCCTCTTGCTACCAGTTATGTTCCTCAACCCTTGCATCAAGAAACTGCAGTGGCACCAGGTCAAGCTGAAGAGTTGCAAAAATATAATGCAACAGCGGCTATTCCTTTTGATTGGTGGACGATGTTTCATTCACCGCAAATTAATTCATTAATTGAACGAGCATTTAAGGCCAACCCGACGATTCAGTCTGCACAAGCAGCGTTGCGTCAGTCGCAGCAGAACGTTATTGCGCAAGAGGGTTTTTTCTATCCCTCTATAGGTGCCAGTTATTCGCCGTCTCGCAACAAACTTGGTGGTAACAGTGGCGGGAACTCATTGGGCTTACAGGGTAATGGTCGGAGCATTCAAACCGTTTCAAACCCGGCTGGACCAATATTTGTTGGACCAGTCTATTACAACTATCACATCGCGCAATTAACGGTTGGCTATGTGCCTGATGTGTTTGGTGGCAACCGCCGGCAGATCGAATCTCTTCAAGCCCAATTAAATGCGCAGCGTTTTCAATTGGAAGCTACCTATATCACACTCGCTTCAAATGTAGTAGCGGCTGCCTTGCAGGAAGCGTCGCTACGCGGTCAAATAGTAGTGATGCAAAAAATTATCAACTTTTATAATGAAAATCTTGAGGTTATGCGCAAACAGCTTAAGCTCGGATTTATTGCTGAGATTGATGTTGCGTCTCAAGAATCTGTGAAGGCACAGGCAGAGCAAGCGCTCATCCCCATGAAAAAGCAGCTCGAGCAAACTCGCGATTTGATTCGCGCTCTAGCGGGTAATTTGCCAAATGAAGATGTGCCAGAAAAATTTGAGCTTGATTCTCTTCAGTTACCGCAGGAGCTTCCGATAAGCCTTCCATCACAGCTTGTTGAACAGCGGCCCGATATACGAGCCGCGCAAGAACAATTACACTCAGCTAGTGCGGAAGTCGGCGTGGCCATTGCCAGCCGACTTCCGCAGTTTTCAATGACCGGTGCAATTGGAGGAATGGCATCAACTCCATATTGGATGTTCCAGTCAGGAGGCCCATTTTTTTCGTTGGTCGGAAGCATTTCTAAAACATTGTTTGATGGCGGGACATTAAAAGCTAAGGAACGCGCCGCAAGAGAACATCTGGTTCAAGCCAGTGCAGATTATCGAAATGTGGTGATTACCGCATTCCAGAATGTGGCTGACACGCTTCATGCTATTCAGGCAGATGCCGATTTTTTGAAAGCTGCTATACGGTCTGAACAAGCCTTGAAATTAACAGCTGAGATCACCCGCAAGCAATACAAATTGGGCTATGTCAGTTATCAAATAGTGGTGATTGCAGAACAAAATCACCAGCAATCATTAATTAATCTGATTCAGGCTCAAACCAATCGCTTTGGCGATGCGGCAGCGTTATACCAAGCTCTCGGGGGGGGGTGGTGGAATCGTCCGACGCCGCAAGTAGGTACTAATTTAACCCCGTCGCTTGCCTCACCAAATGAGAATATGTTCCATGATCAAACGAGATAAAAAAATTTTCCTACTCCTTGCGGTCATTTTCTTGGCTGTTGTTGCAGGCTATTGGGGGTGGTCTAAATTTCGCGCTCCCAATCTGACGCCTAGTCCAGAAAAACCTTCAGTCCACACGACTTCTGACCAGCTACGGTTTGCTGCAAACGCACCACAGTTGTCTTTTTTGAAAATAAAAACGGTCGAAATGTTTGCCGAACCTTTGGTGGAGCCGCTAAATGGGCATATTGCCTACAATGACAATCACACTGCTCGCGTTTTTTCTCCGCTTGCCGGCCGTGTCGTAAAAATACCGGTCGAAGTAGGAATGAAAATAAAAAAAGGTGACCACTTGTTAGTACTGGACTCACCTGATTTCGCTATTGCAATAGCCGATAACGTAAAGGCTAATGCAGACCTGTTACGTAAACAAATAGCTTATGAACGTACTAAGCAATTGTATCAAATCAAGGGGATTGCTCGAAAGGAGGTAGAGGCAGCCGCGGCTGATTGGCAACAAGCACAAGCAGAATCCCGGCGAGCCAAGGCACGCATGAAAAACTTGAATGCCGATGTACCCACTTTATCAGGACAATTCATTTTACATGCACCAATAGCTGGCGTCATCAGCGAACGACAGGTCAATGCCGGAAGTGAGGTAAGGACGGATGCCGTCAATCCATTGTTTGTTATCACTGACCCACTTCGTCTGTGGGCGCAGATAGATTTACCCGAAAGACAGCTCGATAAAATAAACTTGGGCGATCTGGTTTCTGTTGAGGTAGATGCTTATCCTGGTGAAGTGTTTCAAGGTAAAGTGACTGTTATCGGTGGCGCATTGGATCCGCTTACCCGACGTATACAAGTGCGCTGCGAATTGGATAATTCACACCTCAAACTAAAACCGGAAATGTTCGCACGCGTCACCCCAATTGCAAATGGAAAACCTAAGTTACCCCGCGTACCAAATGCATCCATAGTCACCCAAGGCTTGTTCAGTTACATATTTGTGGAGCAGTCGCCCGGCGTATTGCAACGGCGTCGGGTTACGCTAAGCCTGCAGGGAAGCGAATATGCCTATGTCAAAGAAGGCTTGCAGGCAGGCGAGCGCGTAGTCACAAGCGGAGCATTGTTACTTAATTCTGAACTCGGAACAACGAGTGATGCTGCTGCTCATAACTAAATGTCGGCTCTAATCAAATGCTAGAGAAGTTAATTACCTTCGCACTGCAACAGCGCGTGTTTGTGCTCGCGGGTACATTTCTATTGATCATTGCTGGTTGGCAAGCCATTGAAAATCTGCCCATTGTGGCGTTTCCTGATGTGCAGGATGTCCAGGTGCAGATTGTCACCCAAGCTTTGGGGCAAGCTCCAGAGGAGGTAGAGCGCAATATAACGTTACCGATTGAGCTCGAAATGAGCGGTGTTATACGCATGACCCAATTGCGTTCTGTATCCATTACTGGCTTGTCAGTGATCACACTCACTTTCTCTGACCGCACCGACGATTATTTTGCACGCCAACAAGTGCTGGAAAAATTACAGAATGTCAGCCTGCCTCCTAATGTGCAACCTAGCCTGGCACCACTCACGAATGCAGTTGGCGAAGTGTATCGCTATGTGTTGGAAGTACCTAAAGATATGCCGCCAAACGAAGTACGCGCACTACAGGACTGGGTGCTACGCCCCGCGCTACGTCAAGTTTCAGGTGTGGCAGATGTAGTCAGTTTTGGCGGCACGGTAAAAGAATATCAAATTCGCATCAATCCCTTTCTTTTGCGCAAATTCAATGTAACCCTCGATCAGGTAGCACAAGCTCTTAGTAACAATAGTAACAATGGTGGTGGCGGTGTATTGAAGCGAGGTGACGAGGCACTGGTGGTGCGCAGCATCGGATTGTTTAAGACTACAGGTGATATTGCGCGTGTAGTGATTACGGCAAAAGATGGCAAAACTGTTTTGGTTAGTGATGTTGGCGAAGTAGCCATCGGTGATCGGCCACGCTCCGGTATTGTGGCATTTAACGATTACGACAATGTAGTGCAAGGTATTGTGCAGATGACCAAAGGGCAAAATTCCAGCAGGATCGTGGAAGCGCTCAAAATTCGCATTGCAGAACTTACACCTAAATTGCCCCCGGGAGTTAAAATCGTTCCTTACTATGACAGAACTGTCTTGGTTCGCCATGCAGTTCGCACTGTGAGCGAAAATCTGATAGTTGGCGCGATATTAGTTATAGCCATCCTGATATTATTTCTGCGCAACTGGTATGCGGCGCTTGCCGTAGCGGCGATTATTCCGCTGGCAATGCTGGTTGCATTTATTCTGCTTGATCACGGAGGCGTGTCAGCCAACTTGATTTCGCTTGGTGCGGTGGATTTCGGAATCATAATTGATAGTGCGGTAGTTCTGATCGAAGCTTTAATGGTCAAACTCGCTTTAGCGAAGGCGGATGCATTGCCGCAGCATCAAACTTATGGCTGGCGTATACATCTCATAAAGCAAACCAGCATTGAGATGGGGCATCCCATCTTGTTTTCCAAGGCAATAATTATATTGGCTTTTTTGCCTATTTTCACTTTCCAGCGCGTAGAGGGTAAGATATTTACGCCCGTAGCTCTTACCCTGACTTTCGCCCTTATAGGTGCAATTTTGTTGACACTGACATTATTGCCTACATTATTGAGCTACGCGGTAAGAAACAAAGATCTTGCTGAAAAACACAGTGACTGGATGTACAAGCTGCAAGAGCACTATCGTAACTTGCTGCTGTGGGCAGGTAATCGTCGTAAAAGCATCGTAGCAGCTTCTACCTGTGTGCTAGCTATTACACTCATGGCAGTTCCTTTACTTGGTAGCGAATTTCTACCCAAGCTGGACGAAGGCAACATTTGGCTGACTATCAGCCTACCACCCGCAACCGCACTAGATAAAACCAAGGATGTCGAACGTCAAGTACGTGCTATTTTGAAGTCTTATCCCGAGGTAAATAATGTCGCCACTCAAGTTGGTCGCCCTGACGATGGTACCGATCCGAAGGGGCCGAATAATCTGGAAATTATGGCCGATCTCAACCCGCATGACATATGGCATTTCGCCGACAAAGAAGCATTAATTGCGGACATGACCAAAAAAATTCGCACCATTCCCGGCGTACCTATGAATTTTTCGCAAGTCATTCAAGACAATGTGGAAGAAGCGCTGTCTGGTGTAAAGGGCGAAATCTCGGTAAAGATTTTTGGCTCCGATCTGGAAATTCTTGAAGATAAATCTGAACAAGTCGCCCATATTCTCAATGGAATTCGTGGAGCGGCTGACGTAGCTGCAATTAAAGTTGGCGGGCAAACCGAATTAAATATTACGCTCGACAGAAATCGGATGGCGCGTTATGGCATCAATGTCAATGACGTGAATAACACCATAAAAATCGCAATGGCAGGCAGCACAGTCAACGTTTTTTACGAAGACAGTCGGCGTTTCGATGTGACTCTGCGTCTGGACAAGCCATATCGGGACGCGGTAGATGACCTTGCCGATTTACCGATATCATTACCTACTGGGGGAACTTTGCCCTTGGGCTCAATTGCCGAAGTTGCAGTGCGGCAGGGAGCAGCTCGTGTCGGTCGTGAAGCAGGCGGGCGATTAGTCGCTGTAAAAGCCAATTTGCTTGGACGCGACCAAGGCAGCTTTGTTGCCGAAGCGATGGAAAAGGTGAATGCACAGGTGAAGCTTCCGCCTGGCTACAGCATGTCTTGGGGCGGGCAATTTGAAAATCAGCAGCGTGCTATCAAACGCCTTAAAATCATCGTACCGTTGTCAGTATTGATGATTTTTATACTGTTGTTCTGGGCATTTCGCTCCATGCGTAAAGCGCTTTTGGTAATCTTAATGGTGCCTTTCACATTGATCGGTGGCATTGCCGGGCTTGGATTGGCCGGGCTACACTTATCGGTTTCGGCCGCCGTCGGATTCATTGCCGTGGCAGGTATCTCAGTTCAAAACGGTGTGATCATGGTTGAACAATTCATGGAAGGCTTACGTAATGGCAAAGAGATGCATGAGAGTGTGCTGGAAGGTGCGGTGGCACGCCTACGCCCTATCCTGATGACCGCGCTGATGGCCGGTATCGGTCTATTACCCGCAGCACTTTCTCATGGCATAGGCTCGGAAACACAGCGCCCATTCGCCGTGGTTATTGTTGGCGGGATTGTTTCCGCTACCCTGTTCACCTTGCTATTACTGCCTTTGCTGTTCTCCGTATTCGCTGAAGAAACCAGTTCCACCAAAAAATCCCCTGATTTATAGCTCAGAGATATCCCGATTAAAACGGTGGTGCACCTGCTACGCGCCAAGTTAGATATAGTGCTCCTGCCGTGCAGGACAAGGTAGTAATAGACAGCAATAGCGATTGCAACCATAGCTTCATTTTTTCGGATATCGGAATTTTGGCAGCTAGTGGAATTATGGCCAGTACAGGTAAGGCATACCATGGTAACTTTGCTGTCAGCACTGCGAGGCAGCCTGTCAATCCGGCGATGAATGATAATGGCAGGGTAAAGCTACGCCCGCATGGCAGTCGGCTATTAGTTACAGCTTGAAGCAGCAGATACGCGCTTGCCGCCGCACCCAGAGCTAAACCAAACTGGCCGAGCAGAGCAGAAGCACCAAACAATGCAGATCCCCCAGTGCCCAGTCCTAGTGCCATGCCTGCACTTCCTGCTCGCACTGGCGCTGCATGCAATGTATCCATCCAGAATATCAGCCAGCCCACATACAATGCGCAACCGCCAGACCAGAGCAACATAGATGTCATATCCTGCTGCTGCAGGATGCGTAACGCCATCCACACTGTCGCGATACCACCCGCTACTGCGAGCATCAAGCGTAGCGGGCGCCAATTTAACCGTAGTAGCGTTAGAGCAAGCAGTGCAGAGAGCAGGCCCAGCAGCACGATTTTGCGCGCAGAGGTGAGTGGCTCAATGGCAAAATCACTCACCAAGTAAACAGTGATAGCAAACCCGGCAATAGTAGCCAAACCACTTAAGCGTAAGCGCTGTAATAACTCTGCCACGATCAACGCGATGACGAAAGGAGCGAGACCACCTTGCACGGCGGGATGGTTCAGTAATTCTTGCATGTTATGCGCACAATTTTATTAATGTCTAATGACATTTTATTCTCCTATGGAAATTATTCGTTTGCGGCTAAGTCTATTTATATCGTAAATTTGCATTGATGTGCACCCCTTGAAATATTAGTCGCTACCCCAACATTAAGCACCACAATATGCAAAGATTATAAGTTGCATCCCACATTTTCAGTTCAAGAGAGGCATCCATATGAAGCGAATTTTTCTGTTTATCCTGACCAATTTGGCTGTGCTTTTCGTCATCAGTATCACGTTGCGCTTGCTTGGCGTTGACAGAATACTGAATGAAAGTGGTGGTATCAATTTCAACGCTCTCTTGGTCATGTCGGCGGTGATGGGTTTTGCTGGTTCGTTAATCTCGTTGTTCCTGTCCAAATGGTCGGCCAAACGGATGGTTGGTGCACAGGTTGTTACTAACCCGATTGATCCAACTGAGCTCTGGCTGATGGAAACTGTGCGTAAACAGGCGCAGGCTGTGGGAATCGGCATTCCTGAAGTAGCTATCTACGAAGCACCAGACGTAAATGCTTTTGCTACCGGCTGGAACCGCAACAACGCACTAGTGGCAGTAAGTACCGGATTGCTGCATAACATGAGTCGGGATGAGGCGGAAGCTGTGCTAGCGCACGAGATCAGCCACGTTGCCAATGGTGACATGATAACGCTTGCGCTTATGCAGGGCGTAGTCAACACTTTTGTAATCTTTTTCTCCAGAATAATTGGCCATCTAGTGGATCGTTTTGTGTTCAAGACTGAACGTGAAAATGGTCCAGCTTTCTGGGTCACTAGCATCATCGCACAAATGTTACTGGGCATCTTGGCCAGTATGATCGTTATGTGGTTTTCGCGCCAGCGCGAATTTCGTGCCGATGCAGGTGGTGCAAACTTGGCTGGAAGCAATAAGATGATCGCTGCTTTGGAGAAGCTGAAGATTAATCACGAACAGGCTACTCTGCCCGAGCAGATGGCAGCGTTTGGTATTGCGGGCGGAGGTGGTTTTGCCAAGTTATTCAGTACCCACCCATCTCTTGATGAACGCATTGAGGCGTTACACAAAGGGCGTTAGGTTAACTGTGATTTTCCGTTAGAACTGGCTAATAAAATTTTATCTTGCGAAAAAAGAAAGGTGAGTGAAGATGCAATCTATATGCAGCAGTTTTTTTGATTTAACAAGATTGAATTTTGATCAGCTCCAGAATTATTGATTAATTTGTCTCCGGATTTACTGCTGTAGTCGGCATGTACTGTTCCATCCGGTACGGATTAAAAGAGGTGTCAGTAGTAAGTACATTTGCTGTCGGCTGCAGACTAGACGCAGGGTCATTTGATGCCTGCAGTGTTGTTGGTTGTTCTATGCTGTGCGAGGGAACAGGTGTGCCAACTACTGTTGGCTGTGTATTTTCAATTTTATCTTCGATTGAAGTTTTATTCGGCAGATCGTTATTTTCTTCGTCATCGAATTTTTCACGCGGCGGATTACCGTCATACACTAAGCTTTGACGTTGTTGCAAATAGGCATCACGAATAAAGGCATAACGGTCAATTGCCGCTTCATCCAATATATTTTCCTGGTCCAGTAGCCCGGCACGGAGACTGATCGTCCGTGTTACATACATTTCGTTGCGTGTGGGTATATTTGGAATTAAGCGAATGGGACTGGCGTAGCTATCGACATACAAGCCAACGCTGTCGCGAACAGTTCTGGGGCCAAAGAATGGGAGGACGACGTAAGGCCCACTGCTAACGCCCCAGTAACCCAAAGTTTGACCGAAGTCTTCATTGTGCTTCTCAAGCCGATCGGTAATGTTAATCAAACCTAAAACGCCAAACGTTGAGTTGAATAATACGCGTGTGCCGTCAGACGCAGCCTGTGCAAATTTTAATTGCAACAAGTCGTTTATGGTGACGATAATATCATCCAGATTCGAGAAAAAATTTCTCACCATAATTTTCCCTGGCTCTGGTATTACGGTGTTGTAGCCCTTCGCTACAGGTTTTAATATAGCCTTGTCCACCGCATCGTTAAATTTATACACACCCCGGTTAAACGGTTCCAGCGGATCTTGCGGATTTTTTTCCCGCTGAGTTGAAGCGCAGCCGCCTAATGTAAGGCTGACAAGCAATAAATAAATTCTAGTTGAGGGCATGAAGTTCATTGGAAGTGAGTTTATTATTGCCAATTATAGTCGCAATGGCTGAAGTCGCAAATATCTAGATATTGTTCAAGTAGCATCACCCATATTGGGAATTTATTATCATCGCTTTCTGCTTCGAATTACAGTCGTTTGTGCTCCTCCCTGATTTCCAGATATTAGCTACATCCTCCAATTGTTATACCCTTTAACTGCATACCCTTTAACTGCGCTTCTCTTAACTGAGGCTAAATTTTAGCAACCGGAGTCAGGTGACATATTATTTCGGCACATCGACATAAATATTTAGAATTTTCCTAAAGCCTAAACTAAATATGCAATCTGCTTATTTACATCACATAGCGATTTTTTCGTGCTATCAGAAACAACGTTTCATTACGCCACAGAATTCCCCCGCACCTTGCACCATCTTTCAATCTTTGTTAAGGTTGGTAGGATCATGCAATTTTCCCGCGCCCTTTTCTCGCTGCTGCTTACCTTGTTGCTGCTTTTAGCCCAGCAAGGTGGAGCTATGCATGCTCTGCGCCATGCTCTTGTGGAACATGGTCAGCAGCATGATCAGCAGCATGACAAGCACATACCGCATTCATCGGCCTGCGGATATTGTGCGGCTTACACACAGCTTGGCGGTGTACTTGGCAGCTCTTCCCATTCCTTCTCAGTTATTGCTATTCCGAGCGGAACGGTACGGTTTAACACCATTACATTCCGTTCCAACCAACTCCTTATCGCCATTGCGCGCGGCCCGCCCGGTTTTCTCCAAGAAACTGCATAAGACCGCCCCGTCTAACGCGGGGTTATGTCATTCGCTTTTGGAGAATTGCAATGTTTAAGCACGTCCTATTCTGCGCGGCGCTATTTACTTATGCCGCGACCAGGAAATCAGTTTACTTAATACCCCTGCTATTCTTGGCATTCGCGGCATCCTCTAATGCACACGCGGCTGGTTCCATGCTGAGTGTTATTTGCAAAGATGAGGATCTGGGTGCCGAAGTGTTTATCAATGAAAAATTTAAGGGCAAATGTCCATCGAATTTATCTGTTCCTGCTGGCAAGTTAAAGTTGAAAGTTCAAAAGAAAGTTGATGCTTTTAGTGCTCGCGTATTTGAACAGGAAGTAAGAGTGGGCCAAGGCGTGGATAAAACTATCAAAGTGCTATTAGGTGCTGCGCAACTTAACGCTAAAGGCAAACAGTTCCAATCCAGGCGACTGAGCCTGGAGCAAGACGAGATGAAGAAGCCAGGGAATGATGGCAAGCACGAAGCTGCGCCGATGCCAGCCACCAACTTTGCCATTGCGAAACCGATCATTCCGCCGCCGGTCATCGTAGCCGCCCCGGCCGCAGTCACTCCTGCCGTCATTCGGCCGCCGCAGGTTATGGATACCGAGCAAGCAGCAAGTGAAGCAGTTTTATTGCCGCAGATTGTTGTTACCGCCAACCCGTTGGGAAGTGCCCTGTTTGAGCTCGTATCCCCGGTTTCTGTGCTAAGCGGAAGAGATTTATCGTTTCGACAAGAGAGTACGTTAGGTGAAACGCTTTCCAAGCTTCCGGGCGTAAGCTCTACCTACTTTGGCCCGAACGCGAGTCGTCCCGTAATCCGCGGCCTCGATGGTGATCGCGTACGGATAATGCAGAACGGTGTTGGCATACTCGATGTTTCGGCTTTGAGCCCAGACCATGCTACGACCGTAGACCCATTGGTGGTAGATCGAATTGAAGTGGTGCGTGGCCCTGCAGCCCTGATGTATGGAGGTGCTGCAGTTGGAGGTGTAGTGAACACGCTCGACAACCGCATTCCCCTATCGTCTATCGAAGGCTTCACAGGTCGTGTTGAACCACGGATTGGCGGTGCCGCCAACGAGCGCAGCGGTGCAGCTGTGCTGGAAGCCGGTAATGGCTTGGTCGCACTCCACGCTGACATCGCTTCGCGCCGAACTGACGACCTTCGTATCCCCGGTTTTGCGCATTCAGACCGACAGCGTGCTCTGGATGGCCCTGCAATCGAACAGCCTCATGGACGCCTGATCAACAGTTCATCGAACAGCGATAGCGGCGCAGTGGGTGCCTCTCTTACGTTGGACAAGGGGTATCTCGGCCTTTCATATAGCGACTTTAAAGCGAATTACGGTACCGTGGCGGAACCGGACGTGCGCGTAGACATGAACAGCAAACGGTTAGGCGTGGCTGGAGAAGTGCGCGAGCTCGGCACGTTCGTTCAGGGGGTGAAATTCAAATATGGCTATACCGACTATCTACACAATGAGCTGGAGAATGGTGTAGTTGCAACCACATTCAAAAACAAGGGGTATGAATCGCGGATAGACGCAACTCATGCCAAGCTGGGACCATTCACCGGCGCCTTCGGAGTTCAGATTTCAAATGTTGATTTTGCGGCGCTCGGCAATGAAGCATTCCTGCCGAAAGTCAATACCGACGCCAAGGCACTTTTTATTTATGAAGAAGCCGTATTCGGCGACATCAAGCTTACCGCAGGGGGCCGTAACGAACATACAACAGTAGAATCGGCCGGGGATAGCCCAACAACGACGCGCTTTGGCCCTGCCGAGACACGCAAATTTTCAGCCAGTAGCGGCGCCTTAGGCATGCTCTACACTTTCAATCAGAACATTGGCCTTGCTGCAAACCTTTCGCACACCGAGCGTGTGCCAACATACGCCGAACTATTTGCGAATGGCAGACATGTGGCAACTGGTCAATTCGAGGTGGGTGATGCAACGCTTTCGAAAGAGAAATCGGACAGTGCTGATGTACAACTCCGCTGGCGTTCGGGTCTGCATTCAGCAAGTATCAGCGGCTTCTACTCACGCTTCCAGAACTATATTGCGTTGATCAAAAGCGGTCAGGAGCAGGAGGGACTGACGGAGGCGCTATTTCGTGCGGTGAAAGCTGAGTTTCATGGTTTTGAGACGGAAGGAAAATTCCAGGTATATGAGAAAAATGGTAATCTCGATCTCAACCTGCGCGGCGACTATGTGCGGGCGAAAAACAGTGACACGGGCGAATCATTGCCGCGCATTTCTCCAATGCGTCTTGGCGCGGGCCTTGACTACCAACTTGGTAAGTTCAGTGCAAGGCTCGACGTTTCTCATTCTTTCAGGCAGGATCGAGTTGCAGCGAACGAACTACCCACCGATGGCTACACGCTGACCAACACCGCGTTGAACTATCGCTTTAAGTCGCATGCAGTTAACTGGGATGCATACATAAAGGGCAATAATATTTTCAACCAGGAAGCACGAGCGCATACCTCGTTCCTGAAGGAAATCGCCCCGCTACCGGGCCGCGGCTTTCTTATGGGCGTACGTGCCAATTTTTGAGTTTTATATAACGTGATTCATTCGACGGCATGCATGTGATGATGCCGTATCTAACAAGGGTGCGACAATTTGTCGCATTCTCATATTCCTGCCTGCCCCCTATAATTACTTAATTCAAAAAATAATTATTTCAGGGGAAGAGTATGGAAGCACGCAGTAATAAAGCCGGTTTTATTACCCTGAGTTTGTTGTTTATGGCTGTCAATCAGACTGTCCAAGCCAGCCATGCCATTCCCACCGAAGATACGGTTAGTGAACAGTTGCCCGAGATAACAGTAACTGCTGATCCGGGTGGCACAGGAGCTACACCGCCGATAGTAAAGAAATATAAATTGCCGCAGACAACCGAAAGCACGACAGCTAAAAAAATCGCTGATACGGTTAATATTGTTGATACTGAGGATGCTGTCAAATATATGCCCAGCATTTTTGTGCGCAAGCGCAACTATGGTGATACACAGCCGGTAATGGCGACGCGTACATGGGGAGTCAATTCCAGCGCGCGAAGTCTGGTATATGCAGATGATGTCCTGCTATCAGCACTTATTGCAAATAACAATACTATTGGTGCTCCCCGCTGGGGGATGGTGGCTCCAGAAGAAATTCAACGTATAGACATTATGTACGGTCCATTTGCCGCGGCGTATCCCGGAAACTCAATGGGTGCAGTGATGCAAATTACAACCCGTATGCCGGACAAATTTGAAGGTTCGATCAGCCAGACTATGGCTTTTCAGAATTTTCAGCAATACAACACCAGCGATACTTACCGCACCAGCCAGACTGCTGCCACTTTTGGAAATCGATCTGGTAATTTGTCTTGGTGGATCAGTGCCAATCATATGGATAGTAATAGCCAGCCGCTAACCTATATCACTCAGGGACAAGCAGCCGCTGAACCAGTCGCTCCGGCAAATACCACAGGCCGGATTACCGCAAATAATAAAATAGGTTTGTTCGCCGATGTATTGGGGGCAGGTGGGCTGCTGCATACGCAGATGGATAACGCAAAAGTCAAAGTCGCTTACGACCTGACACCTGCGCTACGAGCAACTTACACCTTCGGTTATTGGCGTAATAATGCCCAGTCCAATGTACAGACGTATCTGACCAGCACGGCACCAGCAACCATCGGTCAAGCTACCTTTGGTGGAGTAGCCGGATTTGCATCGAGCATTTATGACCTGATCCAGGAACACACGATGCAAAGCCTTGCTTTGAAGTCTGACACCAAAGGGATATTCGACTGGGAGGCGGTTGTAACTGATTACAGGATAAGCAGGGATAAACAGAGTACACCATCCGGGGTGGGTACTCTAACGACCGTCTCGACTACAGGCAAAACTTCTTTGATGGATGGTACCGGTTGGTCGTCTGTTGATCTGAAGGGGATATGGCGACCAGGTGGCAATCATGAAATTAGCTCTGGTATTCACAACGATCAATACAGTCTGGATAATCCAGTCTTTAACACGTTCAACTGGACTATCCCCAATAGCTTCAATACTCCATTCACTATCAGTCGCGGTAAAACCCAGACTAATGCGCTGTGGGTTCAGGATGTCTGGAAAATTTTACCGGCGCTCAAGGCAACTTTGGGGGGGCGTTATGAAAATTGGAAAGCATACGATGGCTATAACCTTAATGGGGCAACCGAAGTTTTCCAGCCTAAGGTGACATCTACAAATTTTTCTCCTAAGGCTTCGCTTTCTTGGGTAGCTTCTGCAGACTGGGTTATAACCAACTCATTTGGACAGGCATACCGCTATCCGACAGTTTCCGAGCTTTTCCAGAGTGTTAACACAGGGCCAACGGTTACCATACCCAATCCCAATTTACGGCCGGAAAAAGTATTGTCTGATGAGTTGGTATTTGAGCGAGCATTACAGGATGGGAAGTTCAGGGTTTCACTGTTTCGTGAGGAAGTTTCCAATGCAATAATTTCCCAGACCAGTCCCCTCGTTTCCGGTAGTGGCATTCCCTTCACCTTTACGATGAACGTAGACAAGATTCGTAATCAGGGCATAGAGCTTGCAATGCAAAAAGACAATGCATTCATGCATGGTTTGGAACTTTCCGGCAGTGTGACGTACGTTGACTCCACGATTCTTGCAAATAGCAATTGGAAGAGCCCGGCTGCGCCAGCTCCTCAAAATACGATCTCTGCTGGCAAAAGAGCACCGTATGTCCCTGACTGGAGGGCTACACTGGTCGCGACTTACCGCCCGGATATGAAATGGGCGTATACCCTGGCGGGTCGCTATAGCGGGAAGCAGTACTCAACAATGGATAATACTGATAACACTTCAAATGTTTATGGAGCGTTCGACAGCTTTGTAGTCATTGATGCTCGTGCAAACTTTAAAGTAAACAAAAATTGGAACGCATCAATGGGAATCGATAATATCAACAACTACAAATACACCCTTTTTCACCCATTCCCGCAGCGCACATTTGTTGCCAATCTGAAATATAAATTCTAGGAAGTCGTTCGTGAGATATTCATATAGATTACGTGTCCCATCCCGTAGTGCAGCGATTGTTATATGTTGCCGGATTCCTGGGTTGCTGCATGAATAATACAATTATCGTGAAGTTCTGGAACCAGCGCCTGTGCGCGTGGCTGTTTGGTAATTGCCGTAGGATCGGGTTGATTTCATGTTTGGCGGTTAATGGGATGTGCATGGCAGCAGGCCACGTCGGTCATGGCTCCGCTCAGCCTCATGATATGGCAAAGGCATGGCAAGCTGCACTTTCCCGCCCGTCGCTTGCAGTCGCCACCACGTTCGATGCAAGCGGCAAGCTGTGGCAGGCATCCGTGAAAGACGGTCATGTGATTGTGAGTCAGTCAGGCGATCAGGGAAAAACCTTCAGTACGCCAGTTCCGGTTAATTCAGAATCTGAGTTAGTGGCCGCAGTTGGCGAGAACCGTCCAAAAATTTTGGTGGGGAGCAATGGCAATATTTACATTTCCTACACCCTGAACCTGGAGACGCCTTTTGCTGGAAATATCCGTTTCAGCCGTTCGGTAGATGGAGGAAAGAGCTTTTCCGCACCAATTACAGTCAATAGCAATCTGGATCCCATAACCCACAGCTTCGATGCAATGGGTGTGAATGAGCGCGGCCAGGTTTACATTGTCTGGCTGGATAAGCGCGATATCTCAATCGCTAAAAAAAATGGGGAAAAATACAGTGGGGTGGCGATCTATTACGCCATATCTGATGATGAAGGCAAAACTTTCCATACCAACATCAAAGCCGCTGATCATTCCTGCGAATGCTGCCGTGTGGCGATGGCAATGGATAAGGATGGCACTCCGATTATCGTGTGGCGGCATATTTTCGGCAAAAACATACGCGACCATGCCATGATGCGGCTTGATGGTAAGTCTCAGCCTATCCGCCTAAGCTATGAGAACTGGGAAGTGGATGCCTGCCCTCATCATGGTCCAGCTGTATCTATAGCTGATGACGGAAATTATCATTTCGTTTGGTTCAGCAACTCTTCTGAACGCCACGGGTTGTTCTATTCCTACTCTTCCGATCAAGGCAAGCATTTTTCTCGCCCATTAAATTTTGGAAACTTTCAGGCTCAAGCCTCACATCCGCACGTTTTAAGTTTAGGCCAACGCGTTTTTATTGTTTGGAAAGAATTTGATGGTATGGCTACCAGCATATATCTGATAAATTCCATTGATGGGGGTAATCTCTGGTCACCCCCCAAAATAATTGCATCCACCACTGGCACTTCAGATTATCCATTCCTGGTTAGTAATGGCGATAAAAATTATCTCTCTTGGAATACCGATAAAGATGGCTATCGTCTTATTAACTTATCTGGGGCCGCGCAATGAAATCGAGTGGGACAATAATTAAATGTCTGCTCGGTTTATTGTTGTGCTTAAGTTCTGCTAGTTCTTCGGCGGCACAAATGTCCAAACATTTTGTGCGCGGCAGTTATCAGAAAATTGTTTCAGCCCGTGCGGGTAAACCTTTCATTATCAGTTTATGGTCTCTTGACTGCACATATTGCCGCGATGATATGGTGCTGTTTGGCAAGCTGTCGAAAAAATACCCGCTTAAGAAAGCCGAATCCTGGGTTTTTGCCGACAATTTTGTTGATCGCTTACGTTATGAAGTGGATACGCAATGGTATGGAGAGTTACCCCGCACCTATTTTTACGATGCGCAAGGACATGCCTTAGCACTAAGTGGCAAGTTGGACTATGCCCAAACCGAGCAATGGATAAACGGAAGCAAAAATAAATGACTAGAAAGTTGGAAATACAATTTTTTGTTGTCATGCATTTCTTATTGATCCGGCAATAAATTGTTGAACTTAAGCCGCATACTTTACAGGAGCATGTTTAAAGTAGCTTTTTACACGCTCGGGTGATTTCTGTAGCTTGCGCATGTGACTGGTAGTCGTCTTGAGAAGTTGCCCCTTTGTTCGGGCAGGTGCCTTGGTCGTCACTGCCTGTTTGAGATCGGCATTCAGCATTTCATCTGGATTCAACTCAGGGCTGTAACTCGGCAGATAAAACACTTCAATCTCGTCCTCATGTTTCGCTAGCCATGCCTTAACCAGCTTGGCATGGTGGACTCGCAAGTTATCCAGAATCAGGAATACCTTGCGCTTGGCATCTTTCACCAACCGCTTCAGAAATGCGATGAGCTGATCTGAATCCAACGCGCCGTTCAGCACCATCCACCTGACCTTGCCTTGGTTCGTGACAGTGGAGATAAGTCCCACGTTCTCGCGTTTACTGTTGACCCGCACCACGGGTGTTTTTCCTTTGGGTGCGAAAGAACGTCCGCGCACGTCATCGCTGCGCAATCCAGTTTCATCTCCCCAGTGGATTTCAGCTCCTTCTGCTTTAGCGCGTTCAGCAATCACCGGATAACTGTTATCGAGCCACGCCTTCACCTCGACTGGGCGTTGCTGATAAGCTTTTTTTATCGGCTTTTGGGGGGTAAATCCCCAACGCGCCAAATACGTACCAACAGTCCGGACAGGTAGCTTTATCTTGAACCGTTGCCCTATCAATTCCATCACCGCCGTGCGACTCCACAGGGCGTAAGGCATCTTTATCTGGTCAGGGGTCTTGTCGCGAATAAGTTTCTGAACTTCACTCTCCTGTTCAGCAGTCAATCTTCGCCTCACTCCCATAGAGCGTCCACGTGGTTTTAATGCCATCCCCGCCCAACCACCCAGGCAATATGCTTTATGCGCAGCGATGACCGTGCCACGCGATAGCTCACACTCCCGCGCAACGTCATTTACCAGCATCCCTTTTTCCCGATGTTTGACTGCACGCCTGCGCCTTTCGGCTAATGCCTGCATCGGGAGTGTCCTTCCGTCTTGTCGTTCCATGCACAATCTGACAAGGTATCTTCAATTAAGTTCAATATTTAACTGCCGAGTCAATAGCTTGGGGCGCGCACAACCCCTACTCTCGATAGTAAAGTTGAATCCACTTTTATATTCGACTTTGCATATTACTGTAGAGTCAGTCATCCAAATGCTTTGATCAGATCATCCGAATTCCGGCCTTTGTGAATATGACAATCCGTACTATTTAATGGCTGGCTCTATAGTGATATATTGAACGCGTTTGAAGTTCGGGCGACTGATCATTATGTTCACGATAATCCTTGGCATGCCATAGGTATAGTTGTTGGAATTGGAGCTGAGATTGGGCTGATTCTGAATTGCCATTAAGTCTTCGAACTTTTTGTATTAAACGGCCCGGCAGCTATTCGCGAAGCAAAATATTGTGATTGATATGCAAAAATCGTAAAGGAAAACATGTTTAATAATTGGATGTATTCGACAATATTTATTAGTTTGTCATTAGCTGCACTTGGTGGATGCCAAACCACTACTTCTGGAGGTGCGGTCGGCGCACAGCGCTCTCAGCTCATGCTCGTTTCTTCGCAGCAGTTGGAGCAAGTTGCCGATCAAAGCTATAGCAAACTGAAGGCAGAAGCAGAACAAAAAGGGACGCTGAATCAAGATCGCGCGATGTTGGAACGGTTGCTTGCGATTACCAACCGCATCAAACCACATACCGCAACATTCCGTTCTGATGCTCCAAGTTGGAAGTGGGAAGCCAATATAATTAGTGAAAATCAGCTTAATGCTTTCTGTATGCCTGGCGGTAAAATTATTTTTTATTCCGGACTGATCAATGAGCTAAAACTAACAGATGATGAAATCGCAGTCGTGTTGGGCCATGAGGTTGCACATGCCTTGCGCGAACACTCTCGTGAGCAGGTATCTCAAGCAATGGCTGCCAATACTGCAATTAATGTTGGCGCTGCATTATTAGGTTTAAGCGGAGGTGCAGCTGATCTGGTTGGTGCTGGGTATCAGGCTTTAATCGCAACCAGATTCAGCCGTACTGACGAGACTGAGGCTGATCGCATTGGGCTGGAACTGAGTGCACGAGCAGGCTACGACCCACGTGCAGGAGTTACATTGTGGCAGAAAATGATGAAGGACAAAGGCGGCCAACGCTCACCTGAGTTTCTGAGTAGCCATCCAGCTGACTCAACTCGTATTCGACAGATTGAAATGTTGTTGCCAACCGTCTTGCCACTTTACGAAGCTACGCGTAGATAACCAGCTCTCATCAAAATTATTTCCCGTGGGTTTCGGGTAGAATGAACATTTTTTCCAAATTCATTTAAAGGCATCTAATGTACAAAATTGCACCCAGCATTATTTCTGCCAATTTCGCCAAGCTTGGCGAAGAGATCGTCAATGTCCTCGCTGCGGGCGCAGACATTATCCACATAGAAGTGATGAATAAGCATTTCGTGCCAACGTTTAGAAATGGTTCGAAGGCATGCGCGGCCATCCGGCCTATTACTGAAGCGCCGATCGAGATACACCTGACGAGCGGTTACAATGTAGACAATTCATTGAAAGACCTTGTGCCAGAGTATGCTAAGGCTGGTGCAAACATTATTACTTTTCATCCTGAAGCAGTTGATCGAGATCCGTACAATCTGCCGTCCTTCGAAAACATCGAGCATATCGTTGATTTAATCCACGAACATGGCTGCAAAGCCGGATTGGCATTCAATGCTGGCACGCCTTTTAGCTACCTCGACCACGTTATAAGCAAGATCGACGTCGTCTTGGTCATGTCTAAACAGACTGGTTTAATCATTGGTCAGAAATTTATTCCTGAGGCGCTTAACAAGGTGCGCATGGCACGCAAAAAAATAAATGATAGCGGGCGCAATATCGTCCTGGAAGTCCACGGTGACGTAAATTTAGGCAATATCGCACAAATTGCTATGGCGGGTGCCGACACTTTTGTGATCGGCTCAGCGCTGTATGAAGCTGGCAATGAGACTGACCCAAATCGCTATGATTCTATTATCGCTGCCCTGCGCGCAGAGCTTGCCAAGGTTGGTTCGTAATGCTGCATGAGTGTTTCTTGTCCAGAGTCTCGCTATTTTAATCTCTGCGGGTTCAATTCCCCGTCCCTCGGGCGGGGTGCTTTATTGCAGTTAACTGCGCGATTTTTTCATTGCTTGCTGAGCCTCGCGTGAGGCATCGCGTTCACGCTCCGTGTCACGTTTATCGTGTTGCTTTTTCCCTTTTGCTAGGCCGATATCCAGTTTGACGAGACTACCTTTAAAGTGCATGTTCAATGGCATAAGAGTGTAGCCAGCGCGCTGCACTTTGCTGATCAACTTGTTGATTTCAGCTGCATGCAACAGTAGTTTGCGCGTGCGAACGGGGTCAGGATAGATATGCGTGGAAGCGGTAGTCAGTGGGCTAATATGGGAGCCGAACAAATACAGGGCGCCATCCTTCACCGTAATATAGGCTTCTTTGAGATTGGCGCGCCCAGCGCGAATTGCTTTGACTTCCCAGCCTTCCAGCATGATGCCAGCCTCATAGCGATCTTCGATGAAGTAGTCGTGGTATGCTTTTTTATTTTGGACTATGCTCATAATTTGTATATTCTACCAGCTTTGCATGGACGTACTGCTAGAATGGCCTTAGTCGAAAAATCAGTTCTGGTTCCCTTCAGCGCGAAGCAGATGTTCGTTCTGGTGGATGATGTGGCGGATTATCCGCAGTTTTTGCCGTGGTGTGGCGGAGCCAGTGTCATCTCGATGGATGGTGATACTGTACATGCGACAGTACACATTAATTATCACCATATTAAGCAGAGTTTTACCACTGAGAATGTGCGTCAGTTTCCTCATCACATTGACATCACACTAAAAGATGGACCGTTCAAGCACCTTGATGGTGATTGGCATTTTATACCTCTTTCCGAATCTGCCTGTAAAATAGAATTTAAATTGCATTACGAATTTTCCAATAAGTTACTGGAAAAAGTGTTCGGTCCCATCTTTCATTTTATCGCCAATAGTTTTGTGGATGCCTTTGTTCATCGTGCAGAAAAAATTTATACAGGAAATGAGAGTCCAGATTAGTATTGCAATTCGCTTGTTAGCTAATTAAATGGATATTCATCTGTGCGGCAAGGCGAGAGTTACTTAGGATTAAAAATGTTAGATTACGACCTGCATTGTCATTCAACTGTTTCAGACGGATTGTTATCGCCCACTGATTTGGTTGCGCGTGCGGCTGAGCGGGGAGTGAAATTTCTTGCGCTGACTGACCATGACGATATCTCTGGCTTGGCTGAGGCAGCAGCTGCCGCTGCACAGCACGGTATGCAATTTATCAATGGAGTGGAAATTTCGGTAACTTGGCGCAGTTACACTCTGCATATTATTGGTTTACGTATTGATCCGGCATATAAACCGCTGGTGGAAGGTCTACACAGCATTCGTAGCGGGCGTGGGGCACGTGCGGAGCTGATGGCTGAGTCACTGGCCAGGAGCGGCATTAGCGGGGCTCTGGCAGGCGCTTATCAATATGCGGATAACCAAGGCATTATTGGACGCACACATTTCGCTCGATTTTTGGTCGAGAGTGGCTACTGCAAGGATGTACGTAGCGTGTTCAAGAATTATCTGGTTAAGGATAAGCCTGGATATGTGCCACACCAGTGGGCTTCCTTGCCGGATGCAGTCAGCTGGATATGCGGCAGTGGTGGGGTCGCCGTGCTGGCGCATCCAGGTCGTTATACAGTGGCACGTAAAGGCATGGGGCAGAAAACCTTACGCGAATTGTTGAGTGAATTTATCGATTTGGGCGGGCAGGGGATCGAGGTTGTGTGTGGTAGTCACACACCAGAGCAATATGCCGAGTTTGCCCATTATGCTAATGAATTTAATTTGCTAGCTTCGTGCGGTTCGGATTTTCATGGGCCAGGTGAAAGCTATAGGGACTTAGGCCGTTTGCCTGATTTTCCATTGGATTGCCGTCCCGTGTGGTTAGCGTGGGAAGCTGAGCCATCTTTGTCTTCAAAAACTTTGCTCAGCTCTTCAGGAGAGGAACGAGAAGAAGCGGAGAGAGTTAACCGCTAGCCATGTCACAATTTTTCACTGTTCACCCAACAAATCCACAGCCGCGACTGATTAAACAAGCCGCCGATTTAGTGCGCAATGGTGCGGTAATTGCGTACCCTACTGATTCCTGCTACGCCTTGGGTTGTCATCTTGGTGATAAGGAAGCAGTGGCACGCATTCGCCAAATACGCGGCGTGGATGACAAGCATCACATGACGATGGTTTGCCGTGATTTGTCCGAGCTAGCCCGCTATGCACGGGTGGATAATGTGCAATTTCGACTGCTAAAAAACAATACGCCGGGCAGTTATACATTTATCCTTGAAGCCACCAAGGAAGTTCCCAAGCGTCTGCAACATCCCAAACGCAGCACGATAGGTGTGCGCATCCCCGATCATCCGGTGGCATTGGCGCTGCTGGAAGAGCTGGGTGAGCCGCTGATAAGTTCTACCTTGATTTTGCCAAATGAGGAGTTTGCAATGAATGATGCTGAGCAGATTCGCGACCTGTTACAGCATCAAATTGATCTGGTGGTGGATGGTGGCGCGGTGGGATTAGACTCGACCACAGTAATTGACCTAACCAAAGATACGCCTGTGGTGGTTCGGTTTGGCAAGGGTGATGTTTCACCATTTTTAATTGAGAAATAAATAACAAATGCAGATCGACCAATTGATACAAACCATTGCCATTGCGGCAATTCCAATTTTATTTGCAATTACCCTGCATGAGGCGGCGCATGGCTATGTAGCGCGGCATTTTGGTGATATGACGGCTTATCAGCAGGGACGTATCAGCTTGAATCCCATCCGTCACATTGATCTTGTCGGTACTATCCTGTTACCGTTGATGACACTATGGATGGGTGGAATCTTGTTTGGTTGGGCGAAGCCGGTACCCGTGAACTTTGCCGCTCTGAACCGTCCCAAGCAAGATATGCTTTGGGTTGCACTAGCCGGTCCGCTTGCCAACCTGTTCATGGCGCTACTCTGGGCGGCACTGGCCAAGCTGGCAATGATATTGCCGGCAAACTATTTCGCCGAGCCATTGTTGGGTATGGCGCAGATTGGAATTAAAATTAATGTTGTGCTAATGGTGCTTAATTTGTTGCCGCTACCGCCTCTGGATGGTGGGCGCATGGCCGTCAGCCTGCTGCCGCATCAACAGGCTTCCATGCTGGCAAGAATTGAACCGTACGGTATGTTCATACTGATTTTTTTGGCGGTTTCGCCTGTTCTCGGCTGGATATTGGGGCCGCCTGTAATCGGGCTTATTCAGTTAATTAATTCTATTTTTGGACTGTAAAGTAAAAACTATGCATGTTGATCGAGTGTTATCAGGAATGAGGCCCACGGGCAGCCTGCATCTTGGGCATTACCATGGCGTGTTGAAAAATTGGGTGCAGATGCAGCAAAAATATGAGTGCTTATTTTTTGTTGCTGATTGGCATGCGCTGACCACGCATTATGATACCCCTCAGATTATTGAACAAAGTGTATGGGATATGGTCATTGACTGGCTGGCTGTGGGAGTTGATCCAGCTCGAGCCACGCTCTTCATCCAATCCAAGGTACCAGAACACGCCGAATTACATCTGTTGCTATCCATGATTACGCCGCGGGGGTGGCTGGAACGTGTGCCGACCTATAAAGATCAGCAGGAGAAACTGTCAGAGAAGGATTTGGGCACATACGGTTTCCTCGGCTATCCGTTATTGCAAAGTGCGGATATCCTCATTTACCGCGCCACCCAAGTGCCAGTCGGTGAAGATCAGGTGCCACACATCGAGTTCACGCGTGAAGTTGCCCGCCGCTTTAACCACATTTATGGGCGCGAATCAGGTTTCGAGGAAAAAGCCAAATCTGCCGTCAAGAAACTGGGGAGCAAGAAAGCAAAGCTGTATGACGAGTTGCGTACTCGCTATCAGGAGCAAGGTGATGGCGAGGCGCTGCAATCTGCCAAATTCCTACTCGATGAACAGCAGAGCCTGAGCATGGATGATCGCGAGCGCCTGCTCGGCTATCTTGAAAGCGGCGGGAAAATGATTTTATTCGAACCGCATGCCATGCTCACTGCGGCTTCGAAAATGCCCGGATTGGATGGACAGAAAATGTCAAAATCTTACAACAACACTATCAGTCTGCGCGAGGACGAAGCCAGTGTGACCAAGAAAATACGCACCATGCCGACCGACCCGGCGCGTATACGTCGTACCGATGTGGGAAATCCTGATAAATGTCCTGTATGGCAGTTACATCAAGTGTATTCCAATGAAGAGACCAAGAATTGGGTGCAACAAGGCTGTAGGAGCGCACAAATGGGCTGCATCGAATGCAAACAGCCAGTGATAGATGCAGTGCTGGCTGAACAAAAACCCATGCGCGAGCGTGCTCAGCTCTATCTGGACGATCCTACGCTGGTGCGCAACATCATCTCTGATGGTTGCGAGAAAGCGCGCAAGCTGGCGGCCGAGACCATGCGTGACGTGCGTGAGGCGATGGGTCTGAGTTACAGTTAAACAGGACGAGATATCGCACCTATCTTATAGGTGCTGGCATAACAGGTGAATACTTTGGAGCAGTCTCCAGGCAACACGCACGGCGTTCATATCCATGGCCAACCGCTGCTGGAGATGCCGCATGATCTTTATATTCCGCCGGATGCGTTGGAAATTATTCTTGAGGCTTTCCAGGGACCGTTGGACTTGTTGCTGTACCTGATCCGCAAGCATAATTTGGATGTGCTCGATATTCCGATGGCACAGTTGACGCAGCAGTACATGGCCTACATTGAGATCATGCAGCATAACCGCTTGGAATTGGCCGCCGAATATTTGCTGATGGCGGCGGTGCTGATTGAGATTAAATCACGCATGTTGTTGCCGCGGTCGTCCAAGCATATGGATGCGGGAGAGGAAGATCCACGTGTCGAGCTGATGCGTCGCTTGCTGGAATACGAACAGATGAAGCTGGCCGCGCAGAAACTGAACGAATTGCCGCAGGCCGGGCGTGATTTCGAGCTCGTTCAAGTCCTGATCGAACGTGTTGAAGAGCAGCGATTACCGAATATTACTGTGGAAGATTTACGCCAGGCCTGGCTTGCTCTGCTGGTGCGCGCAAAACTGAATACTCACCACAGGGTGAGGCGCGAGAAGCTTTCAGTGCGCGAACAAATGACACGTGTGTTGCGACAGTTGCGGCACGGCGAGTTCGAAGCATTCGAAAATTTGTTTGAAGCGAGCGGTGGTATTGCACCATTAGTGGTGACTTTTATCGCAATTCTGGAGTTGGCCAAGGAGACATTGGTCGAAATTACACAAACCGAATCATTGGGAAAAATTTATGTCCGGGCAAGCCATAGCCTTACCGTTGAGTGAAGAAGCTGCCGCACAAATTGATGCTGTGCAACTCAAGAAAATATTGGAAGTTGCGCTGTTGACCTCACCAGAACCATTGTCACTAGCGGAGCTGAAAAAACTGAGCGATGCGCCGGTAGAAAACCAGACTATCGAAAAAATGCTGGAACAATTGGCACAGGAATATGCAGGCAGTGGCGTGGAACTCAACCGGGTGGCGAATGGTTGGCGGTTTCGCGCATGTCCTGAGATGCAGCCTTATTTAAACCGACTCAACCCGCAAAAACCGCCGCGCTATTCGCGCGCAGTTATGGAAACTCTCGCAATAATTGTTTACCGACAGCCCGTAACGCGTGGCGATATCGAAGAGATTCGCGGTGTAGCAGTATCCTCGCAAATTTTGAAGACCCTGGAAACGCGCGGCTGGATAGATATAGTCGGCACGCGCGATACACCTGGTAAACCAGAATTGTTCGCTACTACCAAACAATTGCTGGACGACCTTAACCTGCGATCGTTGCAGGAACTACCGCCACTGGAAGAAATGAGCAGTCTGCTGGAGCACGATGAGGCATGAATTTTGAGTGCCAGCTGAACCATGAAACACATCAGTTCGCACAGCAATCCTTTCTATAAAGAGCTGCTCAAGCTGGCCAGTTCAGCACGTCAACGCAAAAAGGCGCAGCAGACTTTATTGGAAGGAGCACATCTACTTCAAGCTTATCATGCATATGGCAGCCAACAGCCTCAGCACCTGTTGGTGACAGAAGCGGCAATGCAAAATCGCGAAGTGACGGAGTTATTGAAAAAATTTCCTGATGTACCGCTATCTCAATTGGACGATAGTTTGTTTGCTGAACTATCCGAGCTCAAAACCCCCAGTTGTATTCTCGCTCTTATTGAAATACCTCGAATCCCAATTTCATCTGTTCATAGCAGCTTTTGTTTGTTGCTGGAAGACATCCAGGATCCTGGCAATCTTGGCTCCATATTGCGTTCTGCAGCAGCAGCAGGTTGCGATGCAGTATTTTTGTCCAAGAACTGCGCCGATGCATGGTCACCCAAAGTGCTGCGTGCCGGGATGGGTGGACATTTTGTGTTAAATATCCATGAATCAATTGATTTGCTCGCCATGGCTACTGCATTTCAAGGGAAGGCTTTTGCTACTGTAGTGGGTGCAAAAAGCAATCTGTATGACTGCGATCTTCATGGGAATATTGCCTTTGCGGTTGGAAATGAGGGAGCAGGGCTGTCAGAAAACTTGCTGGCAGTGATCAGCCGACACATCACCATCCCTATGCCAGGGCGAAGCGAATCATTAAATGTTGCTGCGGCCACAGCTGTATGTCTGTTTGAAGCAGTTCGACAACGCAGGTAATCTTTGATTTAAAAATTTCCGATAAATATCAAATGGATTGTTGGTTGGAAATCTACTCCAGTGGAAGTTGAATGGACGTACTTTTGCAGCCCGCATTTTTGGATCTTATATGCCCAGCTTGATTTGCTCAATTTGGGTTGTTATAGTGAAAATGGTTAATGGCGCTTCATAACGAAAGGAACAATAAAATGAATATGCTAGGAGAAACAACCTCAACAGTGGATATGTCCAAAGAAAAGCTAATGGACGACTTGAAAGCAGTGGTAGCAGATGCTGAAGAGCTGCTGAAGGCGACTGCCAATCAGACTGGGGAACGTATTGCGGCGGCACGCGCCAAGGCAGGTGATTCATTACAAGCTGCCAAGACTCGGCTTTCCAATGCACAAGTGACGGTTATGGAAAAAACTAGGGCTGTCGCCACAGCCACGGATGAATACGTGCATGTTAATCCATGGCAGGCAATAGGAATTGCTGCAGCGGTCGGCATTCTCCTCGGCGCAGTTATTTCTCGTCGTTGAGTCCGCTTATGAATCCTGAATCGCAGGATTCCGTTTCAGGCCGACAAATCGGGCTGTTGGGTTCACTGAAAACGCTAGCGGCTACATTGCTTGGGATAGGTTGCACGAGATTAGAGCTCCTTTCCAACGAGATAGAAGAGCAACGGGTGTGGCTAAGTTCCATCCTGTTGTGGACTTTTATTTCCCTGTTTTGTGCCGCTGTGGGTATCGTGCTGGTTACGATATTTCTGGTAGTTGTTTTTTGGGATACCCACCGTTTGTTGACCTTGTTCGTATTGGCGTTCTTGTTTCTGCTGGGGGCAATATTTTCTTCGCGGGTAGCACTTGGCAAAGCTCGAGCTAAACCCAAACTGTTTTCAACCAGCCTCGCGGAGTTATCCAAAGACCGTGAACAGTTAACTCCCCCGTCTATATGAATGCGGAACTGATCAGAATAGCTGAACGCAAAGCCTCGCTGGTGGCCAAAATAGGGCGCCAGCGCACAGAACTGGCTCAGACTTTAGCGCCTTGGCACCAGCCTTTGGCGATAGTAGACAAAGGCTTGTTGGCGGTGCGCTATCTTAAATGTCATCCAGTATTGCTGGTAGGATTAGCAATGGTTTCAGTTGTACTGCGCCCAAAGTTTTCGGCTAAGTGGGTCCAGCGCGGGTGGGTGGTGTGGAAAATGGCGCTTGCAGTGAAGCGCGGCCTGTCTGGTTTTTGAGCAAACGTTCTTGGGAATTTTGAGGAAACCTCAATTGCGGATACGGTTTCAATCATTTGATTCGCTCATTCTTTATAGGTGACGCTAGATTGATGTGAAATCAGTTTCGTTAAGCCAACTGCTGAAGATGCGGTTATTTTGCTAGAAAATGAGTACTATTTGTTATTCTGACTTCCATGCGCAAACTCGCACTGAACCTCTTCAACAAGCATAAGCGCCAGATATTTTCGACTGGCAAAATAGCTGCTATCGTTTTTTTGGTTTTTAGTGCATTTCTATTTTTTGTCGGACCACCAGTCGTCAAATCATTTGTAGCCAAGCAAATTGGCGAGGAAATTGGACGCAAGGTTGATTTCGGCGCTGTCAATATTAACCCCTTTGCACTGTCAGCGACGATAAGCAACATCGCCATCTACGAAGCGGGTCAACAACAGGAAAAGACCCTCGCTATAAATGAACTTTACGTGGATGTCTCGCTGGCTAGCGTTAGGCATTTTGCACCCGTAATCAATGAAATTCGAGTTACACAGCCGATCGTGCGCGTCATCCGCTTAGGAGAAAATAACTTTAATTTTTCAGACATAGTTAACAAAATTCTCGCCAAACCAAAATCTAGCGATGCGCCCGCACGTTTCTCGCTAAACAATATTCACATCCATCAAGGCCGGATTGACTACGATGACCGTCTACTTAAATCACGCCACACCATTTCTGATTTAGATCTGTCGATTCCATTTCTTTCAAACCTGCCACACGATGTCGAGATTTTTATTTCCCCAGCGTTTAGCGCAAAGGTAAACGGCACGCCACTTGCTATCAAGGCTAAATCAAAGCCGTTTACTACGTCACGTGACACTTCAGTTCAGATCAACCTTGACGGTCTGTCGCTGCCGACGTATATGCCATTTGTGCCAGTGCAACTGAATTTTAAATTGGCTTCAGCCTTGCTGGATACACGCTTGAATGTCGATTTTCAACAAATCGGCGGCACGCAGAAAATTGTCATCAGCGGTGATGCCAGCGTCCGTGAATTGAAGCTGCAGGATAAATCGGGAGCACCGCTGGTGCAATGGGACAAGTTATCGGCTGCGCTAGATCGCGTGGAGCCGTTTAACAATCTGGTGAAATTGCGCGAAATCAAACTGGAAACGCCGGATATGCAAGTGAAGCGGCTGCAGGATGGCTCATTCAATCTTTTGCATGCATTTGAGTTGTCCGCTACAGTTCCCGCTACAGTTCAGAAAGACAAAGCCAGTAACAGCGCAAGCACAACGCCTAGCAACCAGCCCACCGCTGCCAAACCCAAGCCATTTATCTTTTTACTCGCCAGTGCGGAGATTATGAATGGACGCATAAACTGGCAGGATGCCACTACCGACCCTGCGTTTGGGCCAGCCGCGCTGATGATCAAACGACTGGATGCCAGCCTGTCCAAATTCAGTACGGAAGGTAATACGCCAGCAAATTTAAATATCAAATTAGAAACTGATGCAGGTGAGATATTGAGTCATCAGGGATCACTCTTGCTCAACGGCAATTCATTGCAAGGCGATTTGCAAATCATGGCCCTGCAGCCACAGCGCTTGCGGCCATATTTTGCCCCAGTTTTTGCCGCCGGACTGGAAAATACGCTGCTAGATGCAAAATTACCTTATCAACTGACTTGGCCGGAAACCGGCGTTAATCTTGTGCTCACCAATGCCAGTGCCCACCTGCGCAACCTGCAAGTGAAGCTGCCAAAAGAAAAGGACAGCAGCATCACTGCCAAAGACGTCACGCTTGATGGCTTTCAGTTTGACCTCGTCAAACAAATCGCCGTGCTCGATGGCATAGTCGTCGATACTGCCAAAATAAAAATCAAGCGCAACGCTAAAGGTGAAATCGATTTAATAGCGATGCTTGCAGGCAATCGCCATGCAACAAAAAAACCCACGACTAACCTTGGCACACCTGCCAAGCCGAGTGCTTGGCAGGCATCATTGAAGCAACTGAAAGTCGAGCAATCCGATATTCATTTTAGCGACGCAAAGGTGGCACCCCAAAATGGGGGCAAGCCTGCAGTGCAGCAACTCAGTAACGTAGACCTCACACTTGAAAATATTGCCTTGATGACTGAAGCAGCCACTTCAACTCCCTCGCCATTGTCTCTCAAACTGAGCCACAACAAGCGGGGCAGTCTGAATGCCAGTGGCACCCTGACATTACGTCCGCTCGGCGTTAATCTTAAAATCGATAGCAAAAAGCTTGCTGTAACGGCATTCCAGCCTTATTTCGCAGATCAGATCAACGCTGTATTTACCGACGGCAACCTTAATACCAAGGGCAAGCTGATGGTGCAACTACCTGAGCGTCGACCGCCACAAGCTAGCTATGTAGGCTCAATCAACTTGGCCGATATCCGTACGCTGGACAAAATCAACGGTGATGACTTCATGCGTTGGAAATCGTTGTACATCGGCAATATCAACACGCAATTCAACACGCAGAAAAACCCGTTGGCAGTATCGCTTGGCAATATTGCGCTTTCCGATTTTTATGCACGGGTTATTGTTAATGCCGACGGGCACCTTAATCTACAGGATATCGCAACAAAAAATGGACAGGGGCAACCCACTCCCACCAGCCTGACACAAACTACACCCACAACAGAGAATTCCTCGGAAGCTGTTGCTGTTGAATTACCTGCGTCAACCGTTACTGCGTCAGCAAATGTGGCTGCGTCGAATGTGTCTTCTGCTGTTGCCCCAGCGCAGACGGCAGGCGAAGCGCCGGCCGCTCAAAATGCAAGTATCAAACCATTAATACGCATTGGACAAATTACGCTGCAAGGCGGCAATATTTATTTTTCCGACAACTTTATCAAGCCAAACTACAGCGCCAATCTGACTGGTCTGACCGGTTCGGTTTCAAAGGTTGCATCTGACGATCCCACACCAGCCGATCTCGTCATGAATGGAAAAATTGACGATGATGCCACGTTGGAAATAATCGGTAAGATCAACCCGCTTGGCGCTCAATTATTTCTTGACTTGGCCGCCAAAGCTCATGGCATCGAGCTGACTCGTTTGACCCCCTATGCGGCAAAATATGCAGGCTATTCGGTCACCAAAGGCAAGCTATCAGTAGATGTAAAATATCATATCGAGAATGGCCAGTTGAATGCCAAGAACAACATATTTCTCGATCAGCTAACCTTCGGCGAAAAGGTGGACAGCCCAGATGCGCTCAAATTGCCAGTGTTACTTGCGGTCGCACTGTTGAAAAATAGCCGTGGGGAAATCGACATTAACCTGCCGATTTCTGGTTCGTTATCTGACCCTAAATTCAGAATCGGCGGCATCATTTTCAAGGTCTTCATTAACCTGATAACCAAGGCCATCATCTCGCCGTTTTCGCTGCTGGCCTCAGCATTTGGCGGCGGCGATGAACTGGGTTATGTAGAATTCGCCCCCGGTATAAGCAACCTGACGCCGGAGGCACAAGCCAAGCTCGCCACACTGGCTAAAGCGCTTAATGATCGGCCTGCACTTAAACTGGAAATCATCGGCCGTGTTGACCCTGTCACCGACCGTGATGGTGCCCGCCGTGCCTATGTCACGCAAAAAATAAAGGCGCAAAAACTTCGCAGCCTGAAATCTGATGGCGCTTCCGTAAACCTGGAGGAGGTGACTGTCACTCCTGAGGAATATCCAAAATTTCTGGAGCAAGCCTACAAGGCAGAAAAGTTTTCAAAACCGCGCAATTTTATCGGCATACTAAAATCGCTGCCGCCGAAAGAAATGGAAAACCTGATGATCGTAAACGCACCGATCGGCCAAAACGAACTGAAGGCACTGGCTGAGAGTCGCGCATTAATGGTCAAGCGGCATTTGGAAGAGCAAGGTAAAGTTGCAAACGGGCGAATGTTCCTGGTGGCACCCAAACTGACGGCAGAAGGCATCAAGGATAAGGGCAAGCCTAACCGTGTCGATTTCACGTTGAAGTGATATGTAAAGACCGGCCTGCTGGCTTTTTAACTGACTTTCTTCACTTACTTGCAATGCATTTACAGTATTTTAATCTTCCGCTGTAAGTCCAAGATACATTTGAGTAACGCTCATAAAACGAAATGAAATGCTGTCGGGTTATTTTACACTCAGGCGTCTCTCTCTCTCTCTCTCTCTTTCTCTCTCTCTGTTGTCAATAAAATACTGGTATATCAATAGGTTGTTGTGCGCATGCGGCAGAATGGCATGTTTTTTGCTTTATTCAACGTGTTCCGAGTAGCAGAACAAATGCTTGCCAACATAACATCAAAAAAACTAACTAAAACTTGGAATACTCATGAAAAATAAAACTACAAAATCACTATTTGCCGCTATTGCACTTAGTGTCGGCCTGTTATCTGCCACTACCGCCAATGCCTCGCTGATCAACAACGGCTAAACGATTTACGATACCGACCTCAATATCAACTGGCTTGCCAACGCCAATCTGGCCGATACCCAAGCCTTTGGCGTAAGCGGCATCAATGCAAATGGAACGATGAATTGGAACACTGCGGGACTCTGGATAGCCGCGATGAACACCGCCAACTACTTGGGTTATAAAGATTGGCGACTGCCCACCGTGACCGACACCGGCACGCCGGGCTGTAACGGGGCCTTCAGTGGCACCGATTGTGGCTATAACCTCAACACTGCCACTGGCGAGATGGCCCACCTGTTCTACCAACTTCGCGTGGGACTTCGTTACGGACGACGGTTCTCAGAACGCGAACGGTAAGGAGTGGAATTTCTACGTCTTGGCTGTTCGCCCCGGACAAGTAGCTGCCGCACCTGTGCCGGAGCCGGTTACCTTGGCGCTGTTTGGCATGGGGTTGGCGGGGCTGGGCTGGGCGCGGCGGCGTTGATTCTTTGGTAATTTGAGTGATTTTGTTTTTTGGGGGGTGTGGGGGAAACCACCACGATGTTTGGGTTCGCGCCAGCAGGGCGGGTCGAAATATTTTACAGATCGGTTGGGCTGAATGAAAAGAAGCCCAACATCTCACCGCTCACTTCATCACCTACCTGTCCACCCCAATCCGTAGCAGAACAAATGCTTGCCAACATAACATCAATAAAAACTAACCCAAACTTGGAATATTCATGAAAAATAAAACCACAAAACCCCTGTTTGCCGCTATTGCTCTCAGTGTCGGCCTGTTACCTGCGACTACCGCCAACGCCACGCTGGTATCCGCGCTTGGCGGTCAGGTTGTGAACGACACCGACCTCAACATCACCTGGCTGGCCAACGCCAATCTGGCCGACACCCAAGCCTTTGGCGTAAGCGGCATCAATGCAAATGGAACGATGAATTGGTACACCGCGAAGCTTTGGATAGCCGCGATGAACACCGCCAACTACTTGGGTTATAAAGATTGGCGACTGCCCACCGTGACCGACACCGGCACGC
>JAIOPT010000064.1 GCA_021413765.1 Betaproteobacteria bacterium | reverse complement strand
CAGCCGTCTGCCCAATGCTGGCGTGGGGCTGGCGCGGCTGGAATTTATCATCGCACGGATGATAGGCGTGCATCCTAGGGCGGTGCTCGACTATCCCAATTTGTCAGCGGAATTAAAAGTGCAGGTGGAGGCTAAGACCGCCGGTTATGCCACGCCGGTAGATTTTTATGTTGAGAAGTTGACCGAAGGCATCGCCATGCTGGGCGCGGCTTTTGCACCTAAACCGGTGATCGTTCGCTTTTCGGATTTCAAGTCCAACGAATATTCCAGCTTGCTCGGGGGGTCTCAATACGAGCCGAATGAAGAGAATCCGATGATCGGTTTGCGTGGCGCTTCACGTTACATCGTGGACAGCTTCCGTGATTGTTTTGCGCTGGAGTGCCGTGCCATACGCCGGGTGCGCGAAGAAATCGGGCTGACCAATATAGAGGTGATGATTCCTTTCGTACGTACGTTGGACGAAGCCGAGATGGTGATAAAAGAACTGGCAAAAAATGGCTTGCGACGGGGCGAGAACGGCCTGCGCCTGATAATGATGTGCGAGATTCCTTCGAACGCTTTGCTGGCCGAGCAGTTCCTGGAATATTTCGATGGTTTTTCTATTGGTTCAAATGACCTGACCCAGCTTACTCTCGGCATAGACCGTGAATCGGGGCTGATAGCGGGGGCATTCGATGAGCGCAATCCGGCAGTGAAAGTGTTGCTCAGCATGGCGATTCAGGCTTGTCGCAAGGCCAATAAATACATCGGCATCTGTGGACAGGGCCCGTCCGATCATCCGGATTTGGCGCAGTGGCTGGTAGAGCAGGGTATAGAAGCAGTTTCGTTGAACCCAGATACCATCGTGGAAACGTGGCTATATCTGGCTGAACAGGCTGCTAAAAAATAATAGGCAAGGCTATATCTCAAGCATTCCGCCTTTACAGGTCTTGGCTTGCTCCAATCGCGTCAGGGTTGGCAGCAGGTTGAGGCCAATTTCTTTTTTTAATATCAGCGCCTGGTCCTTCAAGTCATCCATCGAAATGCAGATTGGCTCGCCCGCTGCGGCGAAGGCAATGGTGTTGCCACTGTCGCAGGAAGGAAAAGCCAGGACGCGGCCATCAAAGGCGCTATGGATGCGTTCGACACTGTCTTTGAAGCCACGGCTGTGCCCCAAAAGATTGACGGCCATGATGCCATCTTCGCTCAGGTGCGCGCGTACAACCTGATAGAACGGCAAGGTGTCGAGGACACCTGCGCGGGCATTGGCATCAAATCCATCCACCAGTATCAGGTCATAGGTCTGGTCGCTGTTGGCGAGAAATTCGGCACCATCATCAATCACTATTTTCAATCGCTTGGGGTCTTCCGGTAGCTTGAAGAATTGCCGGGCAGCAGCGACTACCCCGGGTTCGATTTCTACCACAGTGAGGTTGGCCAGAGGTTGGTTGCGATAAAGAAACTTGGTTAGCGAAGCAGCACCGAGACCAATCAATAATACCTTGCGGGGAAAACGAGTCTCATCGCGTAAGAGTAAGCTTGCCATCATTTCTTTGGTGTAATCGAGCTCCAGGTTCCATGGACGCGCGATGCGCATCGCACCTTGGGTCCATTCGGAGCCAAAGTGCAGGGTGCGGATACCGGATTCCTCGCGAATATCAATTGAGACGCTCATAATTTTTACCGAAAATTGTGTTTGTTATGCAGGTACTTTGCTTGGATGCAGGTCTGCGTTGAGTAAACGACCGATGAAACGCCCAACCACCCCGCCTGCTCCAATAGTAGCTTTTGATGGCGGCCTGAATTCCGGAATTGAGGCGGCAACCAGATCTCACCTACATAGCTGCACGATGTGCACAAACTTTGTGACGCAAAACTTTCAAATTTTTTTACCCAGAAATCAGTCTGAGTGATGGGATTTTAATCTGAGTAACAGAATGTTGTTCTGATTCGATCAAGTTGATAAGTGCTTCTTCGTTTTGTTTTGCTGATTTTATTGCTCGATCCTGCTGTTTTATTCAAAGCAGGGATAAAAAACATTTTTCTTGTGTTGTTCAAAGCTACGGTAGCTTCATTGTCGCTTATCTTTGCTGCTTGTGCATCCAGTTGTCAGAAGTCGTGTAGCTTTGAAGTATTGACTGGTATTAGGTATTGAATCTATCCCACAATTCGGTTCGGCGGGGGGGGGGGGGTGACTGAAAAACACTTGCCTTGTCGTGTGAGGGTGAAGCGGAATCCGGATTTTCTGTGGGCGTTCAGCGAGATATTTTGTATCGACCGATGTGTTGCGGGTATGGATGCTTTGATTTGTGCGGTTGAAACTATTAATTCTTAAGGAGATGATGGTGCTAAACAATATGAAAATCAGCACGCGCTTGGTGCTTCTGCTTGTGTTGTTGCTAGTGTTGGCGATGGTGGTCGGGGTGATGGGGTTGATTGCTTCCAGTAACTCGAATACGTCGATGAAATCGGTTTACGACGACCGATTGCTCCCTATTGTGCAATTGAACACCATCGCGCGAAAAAACCTGCGCAACCGGATCGCTATTGCCAATGGGATTGTCCAGCCGGAACATATGGCCGGTTACCTTAAGGAAATCGATGAAAATCGCACCGAAATAAAGAAACAGTGGGATGCCTACATGGCGACCTACCTGACCGAGGAAGAAAAGGTTTTGGCGGCTAAATTTCAAGAGGAGCGCGGTCGCTTCGTCGAAGAAGGCGTCAAACCGGCCATGGCGGCGATGCAGGCCCACGATGTAGAAGCTATCAAGCAGGTGCAGACGCGGAATATCCAGACGCTGTACGAGCCGATGAAGGTTGCGCTGGACGCGTTGATCAAGCTGCAGGAGCGCGAGGCAAACAGTCTATATATGAACTCCGATGCCACCTATAAAAACACGAGCAAGCTGTCCATCGCGCTGCTGCTGCTGGGCGCGGCGGTGAGCGGCGCGCTGGGGTTTTCGATCATCCGTAGCATTAACCGTTCGGTGGACGAGTTGCGCGGCGTGATGGTGCAGATGTCAGCGGATGGCGACTTAACCTCGCGCGCAAGGGTGTATGGGAAGGACGAAATCGGTCAGGCGGCGACGGCATTCAACGGTCTGATAGACGGCTTTGTCAACATCATTTGCCAGGTGCTCGGCAATGCCGACACTTTGTCCAGCACTGCGGCGAATTTGTCCGCCGCCTCACTGAAAATCGCACAAGGTTCGCAGGCGCAAAGCGAAGCGACCGCATCTACTGCGGCGGCGGTGGAGCAGATCACTGTGAGTATCAATTCGGTGGCGGCCAATACCGAAGATGTGCGCAAGCTGTCTGAGAAGAGCCTGCAACAAACCCAGCAAGGTAACCAGGGCGTCACTGCGATGATCGACGAAATTGGTCATGTGCAGGAATCGGTCAACCAGATCGCCGTGTCGGTAAAGGAGTTTGCCGACAGCATGCACTCGATCTCCGGCATGACTCAACAGGTGAAAGATATCGCCAACCAGACCAATCTGTTGGCGCTGAATGCGGCGATCGAAGCGGCGCGCGCCGGCGAGCAGGGGCGCGGCTTCGCGGTGGTGGCGGATGAGGTGCGCAAGTTGGCGGAGAAATCCGCGAAATCGGCCAGCGAGATTGACCAAGTGACCAATTCGCTGAACCAGAATTCCGCCCATGTCGAGGTTACCGTCCAATCCGGCCTGCGGTCACTGCAGGCGACGCAGGAACAAGTAGGGCGCGTCTCCACATTGTTGACTGAAGCGGGTGCAGCCGTCACACAATCGAGCCTCGGCGTGGCAGATATCGCATCGGCCGTCGCCGAGCAAAGCTTGGCAAGCACCGAGATCGCATGCAATGTGGAAAAGATTACTCAGATGTCGGAAGAGAACCATACGGCAGTGGAAGCGAATACCCAGGACATCGGGCGTCTGGAGCAGTTAGCCAAAGAGCTGCAGGGTGCGGTGAGTCGGTTCAAGGTGTAAAAAGGCGCGGCAGTTTTTAACCTTTCCATTGGCTCATTAACCAGCGCGCCCATTCTGTTACCTCAGTGGCTGTCATGCCGATTGTAACTTTCTGTTTTGCCATCGCATCGCCTGCCGCGCCATGCAGGTGCACTGCCAACAATAAGGCTTGATCCGCATCCAATCCTTGAGCGATAAA
>JAIOPT010000080.1 GCA_021413765.1 Betaproteobacteria bacterium | reverse complement strand
CAGGCTCGCGCTATCATGCCGAATGGCCGGATTGGTATTCAATGCCGCACGAAATTGGTTGAACGTCCAGCCTTCAATTATGCTGAATTTACTCTGGGCGGCCTGCCCTTCCGTCACGATAGCTAACAATTCCAACATCGTAACCGCAGTTTCCAGCTCATAGTTACCGGCATGTATCTGGGCAGATTTTCCCAGCATGCGCGCCAACCAGACAAACATCCAATCGTTTGGCAACGCGCCGGCCTGCTGCATCTGCCGCGCCGCAGTCTTCAGACTGCTACCCTGATTGAGGGAAAATTCCAAGGGAAGCACAGGAAAGGTCAGCGGACGAACAACATAATAGCCAATAACACTCGCTAGCAGCACGGCCAAAAGCAACACAACGAGCAACAAGCGTTTAATCGTGCGCATGATTCAACCATTCCTGCACTTGCATGGAAATCGGGTGATGGCTCCAGTTCCTGCCTGAAAGCTCACGCACTGGCCACAATCCAATCACACTATTCACCAAAAACAATTCGTCCGCAACCAGCAATTCCGCCAGTCCAAACTGCCTAACCCAGCACGGTACACCATGCCTGGCAGCCCACTCTATCACGCGTTCACGTTGTATACCGGCCACGCCACAGCTCGACAAATTCGGTGTAAACAATTCACTGTTCTTTACCATGAACAGATTGCTGCGTATGCCTTCAATCACATTTCCAACAATATCCAGCAACAGCCCTTCTGCGATGTCCGGGTCACTACATTCTGCAGCAGCGAGAACATTTTCCAAACGGTTAAGGTGCTTAATGCCAGCCAGTTTCGGTTGGTGAGCCATCCGTAATTCGCATATTCGGAGCCTGACACCGTGCGAATAATTTCTGTCTAGGCAGTTAAGTGGAGGAGTGAGACTCAGAATGCGTGTCGGAATCATATTTTCGACTGGAGCATAACCGCGAGCCGTTTGTTCGCCACGCGTGATGATTATTTTGGCCACACCATCGGGCTGCTGTTCAATCAAACGCCGCAACTCCTCAAACAGCAGCGCCTCTTCTGGACAAATGATGTGCAATGCAACGCAATCCTGTTGCAACTTGTGATAGTGACGCGGCCAACACTGTATGCATCCACCGAGCACACGCAGCGTGCGAAATACGCCATCTCCATAAAGCAAGCCGCGGTCATGGATACTAACCTGATCTCCCGGCACGCCATTGATCAGCATGTGATTCCCTGAGACGCGCAAGCGTTTTAAACCTTGCGAAACACCAATGTAGAATTGGTGCCGCCAAAGCCAAATGAGTTGGACATGGCGACATTAATTGTCATGTTGCGCGCAATATTGGGCACATAATCCATATCACACGCCTCATCCTGCTCGAAAATATTTATGGTAGGCGGAGCAACCTGATGGTAAATGCCAAGCGCAGAAAATATAGCCTCTACACCGCCCGCAGCACCCAGTAAATGTCCTGTCATGGATTTTGTGGAACTGACCTTGACCTTCATCGCGTGTTCACCAAGGCAACGCTTCATTGCCATGGTTTCAGCCAAGTCGCCTAGCGGGGTGGAAGTACCATGCGCATTAATATAATCCACCTGATCCACATTAAGGCCGGCATTACGCAAGGCATTAGTCATACAGCGCGCGGCACCCTCGCCGTCCTCGCGCGGCGCAGTCATATGGTATGCATCGGCACTCATACCGTAACCAGCTACTTCTGCGTAAATTTTTGCACCGCGATTTTTGGCATGTTCATATTCTTCCAGCACTAGAACCCCAGCACCTTCTCCCAGCACAAAGCCATCGCGTCCTTTGTCCCATGGACGGCTAGCGGTAGCAGGATCGTCATTGCGAGTGGAAAGCGCTCTAGCAGATGAAAACCCCCCTAACGCAAGCGCGCAAACCGACCCTTCAGAGCCACCTGCGATCATAATGTCGGCATCACCATATTCGATCAACCGGGCAGATTCGCCTATGCAATGGGTGGCTGTGGAACAGGCTGTCACCATGGACAGATTGGGTCCTTTAAAGCCATACATGATGGACAGATTGCCGGAAATCATGTTGATGATTGTACCCGGAATAAAGAACGGTGAGATCTTGCGTGGGCCCGCCGCCAGATAGTCGTTATGACTATCTTCAATCATCGGCAAACCGCCGATACCAGATCCAATATTGACGCCAATGCGTTCGGCGTTTTGTTCAGTTACCTCGATCCCGGCATCTTTAATTGCATCAATGCCAGCTGCCAAGCCGTAATGAATAAATACATCCATACGCCGAGCATCCTTGGCAGTGAGGTATTGATTCACATCAAAACCTTTCACCTCTCCAGCAATTTTCGATGCAAACAGGCTAGCATCAAAACGGGTGATGCGGGTAATGCCTGATTTGCCATCAACGATATTTTTCCATGCTTGGGCAATTCCTGTACCAACAGGCGAAACAATACCCAAGCCGGTAATGACGACTCTGCGTTTTGCCAAACCGAACTCCGTTATTTTAGGGGAAAAACGAAAGGAAGAATTACTTAGGATGATTGTTAACGTAATCGATTGCCTGTTGCACCGTAGTTATTTTCTCAGCATCTTCGTCTGGAATTTCACAATCGAACTCTTCCTCCAGCGCCATCACTAGCTCAACCGTATCCAATGAATCGGCGCCCAGATCATTAACGAACGAGGACTCATTCTTCACTTCAGTCTCGTTTACACCGAGTTGTTCAGCAACGATTTTCTTGACGCGTTGTTCGATATTAGACATGTAACTCTCCCTACTCTGGTTAAAGTTCAAAAAGCTTTGGCATTCTACCAAACTTACCTCAAATTCCCAACTACCAGCCTCTTCCAATGTAAAATAAGTCTGGAGGGTTATCGTATTTATACCAAGGAATAAGTCTTATATTGAATAATTGATAAACGTAAATTCGAGCGTTCCAGTGTCACTCCGAACAAAAAGTGGCTCATGTTTACTCCCGCCGTCACACTTTCTTTTGTAATCTACTAAGTGGTGGGATGGGAAGTTTTCTTATGAAAACCGAGCAGCCACAGCACATAGCCAGATAGGGCATAGCACAAGAAAAGCAGAAACAGTACTCCAGGCGGATCGATGGAAATCAGTATAAAAAATAACGCGACCAGGAAAATTACGATAAACGGCACACTCTTGCGCATATTGAAATCTTTGAAACTGTAGAAGCGCACGTTGCTAACCATACTCAAGCCGGCAAACACCGTAAGGGTAACAGCATACCAACGCGTCTCTTGACCAATAAAATGATTGTCCAGCATCACCCAAACGAAGCCTGCGATCACCGCGGCAGCAGCAGGGCTGGGCAGACCTTGAAAAAATCGTTTATCTACCGTTTCAATATTAGCGTTGAAACGTGCCAGCCGTAATGCCGTGCCGGCGCAATAAATAAAGGCTGCAAACCAACCCAATTTACCTAAGTCTTTGAATGCCCATTCATACATCAGCAAAGAGGGCGCCACACCGAACGACACCATATCGGACAAGCTATCATATTCCGCTCCAAATTCGCTTTGGGTTCGTGTCAGTCGAGCCACGCGACCATCCAGGCCGTCTAGCACCATAGCAATAAAAATTGCTATGGCTGCAAATTCAAACTTGCTATTCATTGCCTGCACGATGGCATAAAAACCGGCAAACAGCGCCGCCGTAGTCAATATGTTGGGTAACAGGTAGATACTACGCCTGCGCAGATTCATCGGTTTTCTGTCATTCAGATCGTCAGGCATGATTTTGAAAGACCCTCATCATATTGGCCTTTAGCTTTTGGCCAAAACCGCCAGAATTGTAGTAGTTGCAAAGACTGTATCGCCAATTGACACTTTTACGGCAGCCGTCAGCGGCAAGTAAACATCCACGCGCGAGCCGAAGCGGATGAAGCCATATCGCTGACCGCGTGCCAGAGCATCACCTTCTTGTACGTAACACAGGATACGGCGGGCGATCAGTCCCGCTACCTGCACGCTGGTTACGTCTTGCCCATCAGCCCTTTTAATCCATATGGCATTTCGCTCATTTTCCAATGAAGCCTTAGCCAGATCAGCATTCACGAACTTGCCAGGGAAATATTGGATGCGCTTCACCAGGCCATCTATGGGACTGCGATTGGAATGTACATTAAATACATTCATGAACACGCTGATCTTGATGGCATCGCGCTGCACATAAGGATCCTGCGTGCGCTCCACCGCCACAATGCGACCATCAGCAGGTGATAACACTGCATCTGCATCCATTGGGATTTCACGCGGGGGATCGCGGAAAAATTGCAGCACAAACAATGCCACCAACCAAAGCGGGAGCGACCACACCCCGCCACCAAAATATGATACCAAACTAGCAGTGAATACGGCGATGGCCAAGAATGGCCATCCCTCGCGTGCGATGATTGGATGGGGGTAATTAGGCATTAGAAGGGGGAAACGAAAATTGGATTTTTAGAAACAAGGATTGCAGAACAAGAATCGTGCAGCTTAGGATTGAGAGCGATCCAGCACTCATTTTTCAAACTCTCAATCCCAGCCCCATCATTCCTAGTTCTTACTTTGGTCAACCAGCTTGTTTTTGCTGATCCAAGGCATCATGGCTCGCAGCTGGGCGCCCACTGTTTCGATCGGATGCTTGGCGTTAAGCCTACGGCGTGCGGTCATCTCAGGGTAGTTGGTACGGCCTTCCAGGATGAACTGTTTGGCATACTTACCAGTCTGGATATCTTTCAAACAATTACGCATGGCCTCCTTGGTGTTATCGGTAATAATTTTAGGACCGGTGACGTACTCACCATATTCCGCATTATTTGAAATGGAATAATTCATATTGGCGATGCCGCCCTCGTACATCAAATCAACGATTAATTTCAATTCATGCAAGCACTCGAAATAAGCCATTTCCGGCGCGTAACCAGCTTCCACCAGAGTTTCGAAACCGGCCTTCACCAGTTCAACGGCACCGCCACACAACACGGCCTGCTCGCCAAACAGATCTGTTTCCGTTTCTTCACGGAAGTCAGTCTCGATCACCCCTCCCTTGGTGCCACCAATGGCTGCAGCGTAAGAAAGCGCGATGTTTTTGGCATTGCTGGACTTGTCCTGATATACAGCAATCAAAGATGGCACGCCACCGCCCTTCAAATATTCGGAGCGAACTGTATGACCGGGGCCTTTTGGCGCTATCATAATTACGTCCAAATCGGCACGTGGAATGACCTGGTTATAATGGATATTAAAGCCATGGGCAAACGCCAAAGTAGCGCTTGTCTTCATATTTGGCGCAACCTCAGTATTATAAACATCAGGGATATTCTCATCAGGCAACAGCATCATGACCACATCGGCCCCCTTCACCGCTGCCGCAACTTCCATAACCTTATGTCCAGCCGCTTCAGCTTTCTTCCAAGAATCGCCACTCTTACGCAGGCCGACGGTCACATTGACTCCAGATTCCTTCAGATTCAAGGCATGAGCATGGCCTTGTGAGCCGTAGCCGATAATAGCCACTTCCTTGCCCTTGATTAGAGATAGATCTGCATCTTTGTCGTAATAAACTTTCATGTTGGCCTCTTTAAAATAATCATAAAGTTAAAAAATTAAAGTTTTAAAATGCGATCACCGCGCCCGATACCAGACGCGCCGGTACGCACGGTTTCCAAGATTAGGCTGCGGTCTATGGCTTGCAAGAAGCTTTCCAGCTTGTGACCGGTACCGGTTAATTGAATGGTGTAAGTTTTGTCAGATACATCAATAATGCACCCGCGGAAAATATCCGTCATGCGCTTCATCTCCTCGCGCACTGCACCCTCCGCACGCACTTTCACCAACATTAGCTCGCGCTCCAAATGTTCACCTTCGCTCAGGTCCATCACCGCGACTACCTCAATCAGCTTGTTGAGCTGCTTGTAAATCTGCTCGATCACTTCGTCAGAACCACTGGTTACTATAGTCATGCGCGACAGGGTGGCATCTTCTGTGGGCGCCACAGTGAGTGACTCGATGTTGTAGCCACGCGCTGAAAACAATCCGGAAACACGCGATAAGGCGCCCGCCTCATTTTCCATCAACAGGGAAATAATATGCCGCATTATAAATCCTCCGCCAGAATCACTTCAGACAAGCCCTTGCCACCCTGCACCATGGGAAACACATTTTCAGTCTGGTCTGTTATGAAATCCATGAATACCAGTTGTTGCTTACGCCCAAATGCTTCTTTCAATGCAGGTTCCACATCCGATGGCTTCTCAATGCGCATACCAACATGGCCATAAGCTTCCGCCAGCTTCACAAAATCGGGCAACGCATCCATATAGGATTCGGCATAACGGTTACCATGGAAGAACTGCTGCCACTGGCGCACCATCCCTAGATAACGGTTATTCAACATAATAATTTTGAGTGGCAATTGAAATTGCTTGCAGGTGGAGAGCTCCTGAATACACATTTGAATACTACCTTCACCAGTAACGCAGGCCACATGTGAATCTGGATGAGCAAGTTGCACGCCCATTGCGGCTGGCAATCCGAAGCCCATGGTGCCCAGCCCGCCGGAGTTAATCCAGCGACGCGGTTTATCAAATTTGTAATACTGCGCCGCCCACATCTGATGCTGTCCAACGTCGGAGGTGATGAAGGCATCACCCTGGGTAACTTCATACAGCTTTTCGATCACGAATTGCGGCTTAATTATCTCATCCGAATTTTTGTAGACTAAGCTATTCTTGCCGCGCCATTCCTTAATTTGTGCCCACCACGGCGCAATCGCCTGCTGATCAGGCTTTTCCTTGGTACCGTGCAATTCTGCCAGCAGATCGTCCAACACATGTGCCACATCGCCAACGATAGGCAAATCCACCTTCACCCGCTTGGAAATTGAGGAAGGATCAATGTCGATGTGAATGATCTTGCGCTTTTCCTGATTAAAGTGCTTAACATTGCCAACCACGCGATCATCAAAGCGAGCTCCCACGGCCAGCAATACATCACAATACTGCATCCCCATGTTTGCCTCGTACGTGCCATGCATGCCCAACATTCCTACAAATTGCTTGTCTGTCGCCGGATAGCCTCCCAAACCCATCAAGGTGTTGGTACACGGAAAACCCAATAAACGCACTAACTCAGTCAATTGCTTAGACGCATCAGCCAGGATCACGCCACCACCCGCATATATCATCGGACGTTTAGCTGCTAGCAACAACTGCACGGCACACTTGACCTGCTCCAAGTCACTATGCTGAGCCGGATGATAAGAGCGGATGCTCACCGATGATGGATAACTAAACTCCGTCTTTTGATTAGATATATCTTTTGGGATATCCACCAGCACCGGCCCAGGGCGGCCGCTTTTGGCGAGATAAAATGCCTTCTTAATGGTGCTGGCAATTTCCTTAACGTCTTTAACCAAGAAATTATGCTTCACGCAAGGTCGCGTTATGCCAACAGTGTCCACCTCCTGAAAAGCGTCTTCGCCAATAGCATAAGTCGGCACTTGACCACTGATAATTACCATAGGAATGGAATCCATGTAGGCAGTGGCAATACCCGTGACTGCATTGGTCACCCCGGGGCCAGAAGTAACTAACGCTACCCCCACTTTGTCAGTGGAACGGGCGTACCCGTCGGCGGCATGAACTGCAGCCTGCTCGTGGCGGACTAGTATATGTTTAACCTGATTCTGAGTGAACAACGCATCGTAAATGTGCAAGACCGCACCGCCAGGGTACCCGAACACATATTCAGCCCCCTCTTCCTGCAAACATCTAATGGTTATTTCAGCGCCCGTCAATTCCATGTCAAACTACCTTAGCAAACAATAATTAAAGAACCGTGCAAGATAAAGGTTAGACGCATTTTGGTCAACCCCCACGATAGAACAGGATTAACAATTATCTATTGATTTATGATGAAATTTGTTAGCATGAGACACTCATTAATTTAGTAGGGCATCTGTAAAACTAAATACATCACTCCAATTGCAGTGTTGATCGGAATATACCTGCTTGCCTATCAATCAATGGCATGTAGTGATATGTGATTTTTTCGCACCTAGAATTTGGAATTTGGGTAACCCTTGAATTTTCAATGTTGCCCAGTAGTTATCACCCATCAAGGGAGCATTTCAAACTGGCCAGCCACGACGAACTTTCCAAATTTCTCGCTGAAACCGAACGCCGCGCCTACAAACAAGCATTGTTCGCGATACGTGACGAACATGTAGCGCTAGATATCGTACAGGATTCCATGCTTAAGCTTGCTACAAAATATGGCGGTAAGCCTGCAAATGAGTTTCCCATGTTATTTCAGCGTATTTTGCAAAATACTATTCGCGACCATTGCCGAAGACAGAAAGTGCGCTCCAGGTGGGTTTCGCTGATGTCCTCGCTGATTCCACAACACGAGGAGGCTGATTATGAGCCACTGGATAGCCTTCAGGACGAAGACAACAGCAGCCAAGGGCTTGCTCCTGATGCATCGTTTGAACAATCCCAACTTATTGCTCTGATTGAAGAAGCATTAATCATTCTTCCAGCACGTCAACGTGAGGCATTCCTGTTGCGTTATTGGGAGGATATGGATATAACAGAAACAGCGGCGATCATGGGTTGCTCTGAAGGCAGCGTCAAAACACACTGCTCACGCGCTACCCATAGCCTCGCTGCCATTATGAAGAAAAAAGGAGTTCACTTGCCATGAAAAATAAGGAACTGGACCATGAAAATATCAAGCAATTGCTTAACCACTCTGTCGCACAGCTCGATCGACCCACGCTGACACGCCTGCGCCACGCGCGGGAGCAAGCCATGACGCGCTATGCTGCACGTAGCGTGGAGCCTGTATTTGCCCGCGCTGGGCATGCCATTTGGCATGCTTTCGGCGCGCAACACAAGTCACGCTTGTGGGCCACCACTTTGCTGGTTGCGATTATATTGTTCAGCGCTACAGCTTATTGGAATCATATTGCTAAATCCGATACAGCCGACGTAGATATCGCCATTCTGACGGGTGATTTGCCCATACACTTTTACGTTGACTGATACAAATCATGCACCTGATCCGCCATCATCTGTTCGCATTCAGCATCACCATACTTTTGTTTCTACCAGCGATAGCTGGGGCGCAGACATGGGAGAGTCTCACTCCAGTGCAACAAGAAGCACTGGCTCCGCTCTCTAAAGAATGGAATACGCTGCAAACACTGCAGAAGCAGCGCCTTATCAATTTGGCGAAACGCTACCCACAACTTAATGCAGTCCAGAAACAACGCTTGCACAACAGACTAGAAAAATGGAGCAAGCTAACGCCGGAACAGCGCAACCGCGCTCGCGAGAAATTCCAGGCATTTAGCAAAGTGCCTTTGGAAAAACGCGAACAGGTCAAACAAATGATTCGCCAACAAGAAGCTGAAAAACTGAACACACCTGCTGTAGACCCCGCATTAACCAATACGCCATAAAATTGGTGACAAGAAAAAACCCTGCAAACAATTGGCCAGCAGGGTTTATCTTCACAATATTAAATTGTGTACCCGCTAAAACGGTATATCATCATCAAAATTATCAAAACCGCCACTCTTGGCTGGTGCCGGTTTATTGGTAGCAGGTACACCAGCTGACGAGGATGCAGGTGGTTTATCCACCATGTCAAAATTACCGCTGCTAGATTTACTAGACAACATCTGCATCTCACCAACAATAATATCGGTGGTATAACGATCCTTGCCTTCCTTGTCCTGCCATTTGCGCGTAGCAAGCTTGCCCTCAACGTAAATCATCGAACCTTTCTTCAGAAATTCTCCGGCAATTTCTGCCAGGCGACGGTAAAAAGTCAGGTTATGCCATTCTGTTTTTTCTTGTTTCTCGCCACTTTTGTCCTTCCAGTTTTCTGAGGTAGCCAGCGTAGCATTGGTTACTGCTTCACCATTAGGCATGTAACGCGTTTCTGGATCTTTACCCAGCCGCCCTACTAAAATTACTTTGTTTACCGACATGTCATTCCCCTTTCACTAAATTCTCTACTGCGGCTTCGTCAAAGCCACTCATATCTACTTTAAGGCACGCCATACATTCGGCTGGCACCACCATTACTTCACGCACCCCATTTAATTGCGCCAAGCGTTGCTGCAAAACAGCGCCCGCACGACCATCCATTTCAGGCAATGGATACATTTTAGTACGCACCGCTGCAGGCGGCTGCATGGTGCTGGCAACTAGCAACCACAACAATAACAAACCTACCGCAAATGCAAACACGGCATTGCCGCCAAAATATTGCATCAGAAAACCGCCCGCCATCGCACCAAAGAATGCGCCGAGAAATTGCACGCTGCTATATACGCCCATCGCGGTTCCCTTTGCCGCCAGCGGGGCAATCTTGCTGATCATTGAAGGCAATGTCGCCTCCAGTACGTTAAATGCGGTGAAGAACAGCAACAGCGACAGCATCACACCCCATACACTGCTCTGCATCAGCATTAATGATAATTGCCCTAGCGCTGCCAGTGCAATCGCGCCCATAAACACTTGCTTCATCTTTGCTTTTTTCTCGGCGACAATGATAGGTGGCACCATCAACATGAGGGCTAGCAACATGACTGGCAGATACACTTGCCAATGTTGTGCAACCTCCAGCCCATTGTTTTTCAGCACGAATGGCACTTGCATGAATACTGACATTAGAATCGCGTGCAAGGAAAAAATACCGAAATCGAGCCGCAGCAAATCTTTGTTACGCAGCACATCGCCAAATCGCTTGCTGCTCGCCCCGGAACCAGAATGGAAGCGCGTGAAGGCCGGATTGGGAATTACAAAGGCCACAAACAGCATGGCCAGAAGCGCCAATACGCCGGTTAGCGCAAAAATTCCGGGCACGTCTATCGCTTGATACAACATCGGTGCCAGCACCAGTGATATCGCAAATGTAATGCCAATGGTGATGCCTATCATCGCCATCGCCTTGGTACGGACTTCCTCGCGCGTGAGGTCGGCGGTTAGCGCCATCACTGCAGCATTGATTGCTCCTGCGCCCTGGATCGCGCGCCCGGCGATGACCCAATAGATGTTATCCGCCGAAGCTGCGATGAAACTGCCGATAGCAAATAGAAGAAGTCCAGCATAGATCACCGGTTTGCGCCCGTAATGGTCGGACATCCAGCCAGCCGGGATCTGCAATACAGCCTGGGTCAAGCCGTAAGCACCGAGGGCAATACCAATCAGGAAATGACTTTCGCCGCCGGGCAGTCGTTCGGCAGCATACAATGCAAATACCGGCAGAATGATGAACAGGCCCAGCATGCGCAAGCCATAAATACCGGCTAAGCCCATACTGGCACGGCGCTCAAGTGGCGTCATTGAATCAGGTGTGTATTCCATTGAAGTATTGAATGCGCAAAAAATCGCGTATATTAGCAGGTTTAGCGCAACCTACGGTAACCGGCATGGACAGTATCAAAATACGTGGCGCACGCACGCACAACCTGAAAAACATCAGCCTCGATTTGCCGCGCAATCAACTTGTGGTCATCACCGGATTGTCTGGTTCCGGCAAGTCTTCCCTCGCCTTTGACACTTTGTATGCTGAGGGACAACGACGTTATGTCGAATCGCTTTCCGCATACGCGCGCCAGTTTTTGCAACTAATGGCAAAGCCGGATGTGGACTTGATCGAAGGATTGTCACCTGCCATCGCCATTGAGCAAAAGGCCACCTCGCATAACCCGCGTTCCACCGTTGGCACGGTGACAGAAATTCATGACTACCTGCGCCTGCTGTTTGCGCGCGCGGGCGTGTTGCAGGCTCAAAGCGTTGGGCAGATGGTGGACCATGTGCTGCAACTGCCGCAAGATACGCGCATCATGATTCTTTCCCCATTGGTCATTGAGCGCAAAGGCGAACAAGTCGATTTGTTTAATGAGTTGCGTGCGCAAGTCTTCATGCGGCTACGCGTGAACGGCACGGTGTATGAGATAGACAAGCTACCCACGCTTGCAAAGAACAAGAAGCACAGTGTAGAAATTGTAGTAGATCGGCTGAAAACCAGCGCAGAAAACCAGCAGCGCTTGGCGGAATCATTTGAGACCGCATTGCGCCACTCCGAGGGGCGCGCATTGGCAGTGGAATTGGACAGCGGTAAAGAACATATATTCTCCGCCAAGTTTGCTTGCCCAATCTGCAATTATTCGTTGCCGGAATTGGAACCGCGCTTGTTCTCGTTCAACAACCCCATGGGTGCCTGCCCGAAATGCGATGGGTTAGGCAGCATCAGTTTCTTCGATCCAAAACGGATTGTGGCTTTCCCACAATTGTCGCTAAGCTCTGGGGCAATCAAAGGCTGGGATCGACGCAACCAGTTTTATTACCAGATGCTGGATAGCTTGGCCAAGTATTACGATTTCGATCTGGAACGTCCGTTCGAAAGCCTGCCTGAGAAAGTACAACAGATTATTTTGTACGGTAGCGGCAAGGAAGAAATCCCATTCAGCTATCTCAACGAGCGCAGCAAACCCACGCTACGTGAGCATACATTCGAAGGCATCATTAATAACCTGGAGCGGCGCTACAAGGAAACCACGTCACCTACTGTGCGCGAGGAACTTGCGAAACATCTCAACACCTGCATCTGCCCTGAATGCAAGGGTATGCGCCTGCGCCTGGAAGCCCGTAATGTGCGTATCGCAGACCATGCCATTTATGAGCTAAGTGCATTACCCTTGAAGCAGGCGCTTACTTTTTTCCAACAGGTGCAGCTACCAGGCCACAAGCAGGCTATCGCAGAAAGAATCGTGCATGAAATCACCAGCCGCCTAACCTTTCTCAACAACGTCGGCCTGGAATATCTGTCGTTAGATCGTTCGGCAGAGACCTTGTCCGGTGGCGAATCTCAGCGCATCCGACTAGCTTCGCAAATTGGCACAGGCCTGACCGGTGTGATGTATGTATTAGACGAACCTTCCATCGGCCTGCACCAACGTGACAATGATCGTTTGCTGGGCACGCTGAAACGCCTGCGCGACATGGGCAACAGTGTAATCGTGGTAGAACATGACGCGGATGCCATCCAGGCTGCCGACTACGTGGTGGACATGGGTCCCGGTGCGGGCGAACATGGTGGCATGATCGTCGCACAAGGTACGCCGCAAGAAGTGTGTGCCAACCAGCAATCACTGACGGGTGATTACCTTTCCGGTCGGCGTAACATCGAAACACCCAAAAAATACCTCACCCCCAATCCGGAACGCATGCTGCAAATTCAAGGCGCATGCGGCAACAACCTGAAACAAATCACGCTTGATTTACCTGTTGGCCTGCTGGTGTGCGTCACTGGCGTGTCAGGTTCCGGAAAGTCCACCCTCATCAACGACACGCTGTATCACGCCGTCGCACAACACTTGTATGGAAGCAACGCGGAGCCCGCACCGTTCGCCAAAATCGACGGACTGGAATTTTTTGACAAGGTTATTAACGTGGATCAGTCGCCCATCGGACGCACCCCACGTTCCAACCCCGCTACCTACACCGGCCTGTTCACTCCCATCCGCGAGCTATTCGCCGGAGTGCCACAATCGCGCGAACGCGGTTATGGCCCGGGGCGATTCTCGTTCAATGTAAAAGGCGGACGCTGCGAATCCTGCCAAGGCGACGGCGTGATCAAAGTCGAAATGCATTTCCTGCCTGACCTCTATGTGCCATGCGACGTGTGCCATAGCATGCGCTACAACCGCGAAACGCTAGAGATACAATATAAAGGTCGGAACATCCACCAGATTTTGCGAATGACAGTGGAGCATGCGCATGAGTTTTTCAAGCCGGTGCCCATCATCGCACGTAAACTACAGACGATGCTCGACGTGGGACTCGGCTACATCACATTGGGGCAAAGCGCGACCACACTATCCGGCGGCGAAGCGCAACGTATCAAATTGTCGCTGGAACTTTCCAAGCGCGACACTGGACGCACCCTGTACATCTTGGACGAACCCACAACCGGCCTTCATTTCCATGATATCGCCCTGCTTCTGAAAGTCATTCAGAAACTGCGTGACCAAGGAAACACCGTAGTAGTAATCGAACATAACCTCGATGTAATAAAGGCCGCCGACTGGATCATAGACCTCGGACCTGAGGGTGGCGAAGGGGGCGGGCATATCATCGCACAAGGCTCGCCCAAAGACATTGCCACCAATCCGGAAAGCGTTACTGGCACTTACCTGAAACAGGTATTGAAAATCATCAGGTAATATGAAATCAGCTCCATCAATCACCCGCCCGATCCTCGCCCAATTACGTCGAATCACATTCCATCCGCAGACATCAATATCCGCGAAATCACTAGGTTTCCAATATAGCCTGTGATCTAGCATTCAAACCTCGTCAAAGACAATTAGCTGCGGACCGGGACCACATTTTAAACTCTGTCAAAAAGAAATATAACGCCATTAAGTTCTGGCACAAAAGTATAAAAATTTTTGCAATACTCCCTAATATTATGATACCCTGACCCAGCTGTTAGAAGTTTCTAAGAGCCCCCGCGGACGGTACGAGTGGGTTTATCTTATTTTATTTATTTACTTAGAGGAGTAATAATTATGCGCAGAGTTAACTCACTGGCACTACTGCTTGCTATTAGTTCCCCGGCTGCCATGGCATATGACGGCCCACATGCTCAATACAATTTTCTTCCTGCAGCAGGTTCGTTTGCTTCCGATCCACAAGCTGGCGATCTGCATCCTGGATCGCAACTCAACATACCAGGCAACTATCCTCCCGGTGGTGGTGAGATAGCGCCTGCATACCAATATGAAACCCAAGGCCAATATAACATTGGGAAGCATCATTTGGAACAATGGCAGAAAGATGAAGGCGGTTCCGGCCAAGCCAGTTATCATGGTAAACAGCCCACCAAATTTACTCCAGACTTTAAAACCGCTGTACCATACGTAGATGGCAAACCTCTGTACGACACTGACTTCAACGAGGCATGGGCGGGAGATAGAGCAAACGGTACTGGAGGCTGTATAGCAAGCGCGGGCCCCTATTGCGTAGCTCCAATAGAGACAGGCCTTGGTTATCATGCATCCGAAACTAGACCAAGCAAAACATATACCAAGCAACACTATGTTAATGATGACGGAGTACGGGGTGAAGGTACAACGGTAACAATGAATGCAATCGTAGAAAACACTGATACCAGAGCAGGCACTAAACCCGCGAAGATCAGGCTTCAATATGCAATCACACCAGGCGGTAACTTTGTTGATACAACTCGTCAACCACAAAATGCCGGTTACACCAAATTGGCTCCTGAAGGTACATACCGTTTTCAATCGCCAACCATTATATATAACGATGAGCATGGCCATCTTTATATAGACGGCAGGCATTATTCCGGCATACATTTGTTAAACGGCAGCTATGGCTACACAGTTGGCCTGGATCTGCTCGGACCAGGAAAACATGACATCTGTATCAAGATTGTAGATGAGTTCCATGATGTGGTTGATCTTGGAACGCAAGCATGCGTTGCAGTTACAGTTTAAAAGCGAATTTAGTACACATGTAAAACTTGAACTATACCGTCCGTATAGTGAATGATTTGCGCAAAATTTTAGTACCGTCGTAATTCTAGACGGTACCGAAATTATTCTAAAGCGCTAATTTGGACTGGTGATACTCGTATGTTATTAGCTTAACAATATTTTTAGTAATAAAAAAGCCAGAGAAATCTGGCTTTTTTATTACTAAAAATTATTACATTTTCAGCTACAATAGAATTGGCTAAGTTGACCTTTGTTCAGACCTAAGCTCTCGTGAATTTGAACATACATACGAACAGTTTCTGGAAAAATAATCGTACCTTTTGTGGGTGAATAACAAGCCATCTATTCAGCATATCTGTTAACGTGCTATATTGATATGGCTACTTAACGCAACAAAAAACACCCCCAAACAATCAAAGTGGGGGTTTTGTTTATACACCCCAAGGAGAAAAGCTATGCGCAAACTCAACCTACTAATAATGTCATTTCTATTTGGATGTTATGTTCCAATAGTGCTTGCCGCTGATGCGTCAATATCTATTTCTACACCCCCTGATGGAGCAAAAATAAGCAGGAAATCTAAAATCGAGGTTTCTTATGAGGTTGCTCCAGGTCAGAGTGGTGATCATGTACATTTATACGTAGACGACAAAGAGGCGGTTGTATTACGTAAATTAAAAGGTAACCACACAATTGAGTCGCTAGATCCAGGAAAACACGCCATATGCATCAAAATAGTTAACAAGGGACATGCTCCTATCGGAATTCAAGCATGCACTAACATTAGCGTAATATAACGACGTGGTTACCATGGAAAACCTGTGCTACTCCGTAGCGCAGGTAGTGCATAACTTCGGTGCGATTGCTGTTGTCGGCGGCGCCACAGTCGCACTATATCCAGCCATCCGAACTGCAGCTACGCACCGCAAACTTGCTTGGCTGGTGGGATTCGGATGGGGAGCTCAAGCAATGAGTGGCATGAGCTTTGCTGCAATCAGCTATCATTACTATGACAAATTTCCAGACTTACATGGCATTGCTATGGCTGCTTTGCTTATTAAAATGTTATGCGCAGTATCTGGACTGAGTATTGTCATACTTTACCTACGTTACTCCACCTCGTTGGCCACAGAGCGGCGGCTGCTTCTCGCATGGCAAGTGCTCGCATCGCTTGGCATAATAGCACTAACAGCAGCTGCCTTTTTACGCTGGTTTTCTTAGCGTTTTTTAGCACTTAACCGTCAAAATTCCTAAAATTACTCCCTTAAGTAAAACTCAATAGTCTGAACGAACAAAGGATATTCTTCAAAACCATTTCGTTATCATCCTAGTGTGGGCGTGTGTATGGGTGCTCCGGGTGATGGTACTTTCCCAGTCGAGCGTGGAGGTCGGCTCCAGGTCTGAGCCAATAATCGTTGGTGATTATGCCTATTGGCGCCTGTCGCACGCACCCAAACCCAATAACTGTCCTGGCTATTTGTGCATGGGGAGTGCCCACCAAAGTGGTTTGAACGACATCAAAGGCATTGTGTCAACCAAAATGGAGGTGTGACTATCTGCAATACAATCAGCTAAGCAATAAAAAAACCGGACTTGTCCGGTTTTTTTATTGCTTAATTACTCTAATTGCTTTGTTAAACTTCAATTGGTTGTGTTACCGACGGCCGATCTAACAACTCAATCAACGCCATTGGCGCATTGTCTCCCTTACGAAAACCAAATTTTAGAATTCGCGAATAACCTCCATTGCGAGTTGCATAACGTGGTCCAAGTTCATCAAACAGCTTAGTAACCATTTCCCGGTCGCGCAATCGCGCAAACGCCAAGCGGCGGTTAGCCAAGGTAGGATTCTTACCCAGAGTCAAAATCGGCTCAGCTACACGGCGTAGTTCCTTTGCCTTAGGCAACGTAGTCTTTATAGCCTCATGACGAAGCAATGAAGCAATCATGTTGCGTAGCATAGCCAATCGGTGACTACTCGTACGATTAAGCTTTCTTAGTCCTAGACGGTGACGCATAATTATCCTTTCTTACTTCTCAATAGTCACTGGCCAATTTTCTAATTTCATACCCAATGATAGACCATGCTCAGCCAGCACCTGCTTGATTTCGTTCAAAGATTTACGGCCCAGATTAGGGGTACGTAGCAAATCATTTTCAGTGTTCTGAATTAAATCACCGACATAGAGAATACTTTGTGCTTTAAGACAGTTGGACGAACGCGGAGTTAGTTCCAAATCATCCACTGGGCGCAGCAACATCGGGTCAACCTTAGGAGTTTGTGGCTTTTCCACTGGCGCTGGAGTGCCTTCTAATGCAGCAAATACCGAAAACTGTTCAACTAAAATACGAGCCGCATAGCGAATAGCCTCTTCAGGATCAATGGCACCATTAGTCTCAATTTCCATAATCAATTTGTCTAAATCGGTGCGCTGTTCCACACGTGCACTTTCAACCGCATAACTAACCCGGCTTACAGGGCTGAAAGATGCATCAAGCGCAATATGTCCAACAGCACGATTTTCAATAGGTGACTGGCGTGCAATTGCAGATACGTAACCTCGACCTTGCTCGACCTTAATTTCCATGTCTAACTTACCACCAGCAGTCAGGTGAGCGATAACGTGCGAAGGATTAATTACCTCTGTGTCAGCATCAACGATGATATCACCTGCAGTTACCACACCAACACCTTCTTTCTTTAGGGTCAGCATCGTTATTTTAGCATTATGGAGCTTAAGCACTACCCCCTTTAGGTTCAGCAGGATTTCAACTACATCTTCCTGCACCCCATCAATTGAGGAGTATTCATGTAGCACGCTAGCAATTGTAACCTCAGTGGGTGCATAGCCCGGCATAGAAGACAATAGTATGCGGCGCAGCGCATTGCCAAGTGTATGCCCATACCCACGTTCAAAAGGCTCCATCACAATTTTAGCCTGCATGCTGGAAATTCTTTGCACTTCGATAATGCGGGGTTTCAGAAAATCATTGTTATGCATATCCGACTCCGCAAGAATTACTTGGAATACAACTCGACAATTAGATGCTCGTTAATAGAGGCAGGCAACTCTGAACGTTGTGGCTTCGATTTATATGTACCTTTCATAGCCTTAGCATCAACCTCAACCCATTCTGGGAAGCCTCGTTGCTCAGCCGCTAACAATGCAGCCTTAACGCGCAACTGCACCTTAGCGCCATCTGCTATCTCGATCACGTCACCAGTACGAACCTGATAGGAAGGAATATTGACACGTTTTCCATTCACCAAGATACCATTGTGGCGGACTACTTGACGAGCTTCGGAACGAGATGCGCCAAAGCCCATTCGGTAAGAAACATTATCTAGACGTGATTCCAGTAACTGCAATAAATTTTCACCAGTAATTCCGCGTTGAATTTCTGCAGAGCGATACGTTAAACGAAATTGGTGCTCAAGCATGCCATAAATACGGCGAACCTTTTGCTTTTCACGCAACTGGCCACCATAATCAGACAAACGGGTGTTTTTCTTTTGTCCGTGCTGACCAGGAGGATAAGCACGACGCTCGACCCCACATTTGTCGGTAAAACACTTTTCGCCCTTCAGAAACAGCTTTTCGCCTTCACGACGGCACTGACGGCACTTTGGATCAAGATTTCTAGCCAAGGCTATCTCCTAAAATTAGATACGACGCTTTTTTGGCGGACGGCAACCATTGTGTGGAACTGGCGTAATGTCAGAAATGCTGGTGATTTTAAAACCCGCAGCATTCAAAGCGCGCACGGCCGATTCACGACCAGGGCCAGGACCCTTTATACGCACCTCAAGGTTCTTTACGCCACACTCCTGAGCTGCCTTACTGGCTGTCTCACCAGCAATTTGCGCTGCAAACGGAGTGCTCTTACGCGAGCCTTTAAAACCATTGCTACCACTAGTAGACCAAGCCAACGCATTTCCCTGACGGTCAGTAATTGTCACAATAGTATTGTTAAACGAAGCATGCACATGAGCAATGCCCTCGGCTACATTTTTTTTGACTTTCTTGCGCACTCGCGTGTTTGTTTTTGCCATGCTCAAATCCTCTCAAAATTACTTCTTGGCGCCAGCAACGGATTTCCGCGGACCCTTGCGAGTGCGCGCATTAGTACGTGTACGCTGACCTCGCACTGGCAACCCACGGCGATGACGCAAGCCGCGATAGCAACCCAAGTCCATCAACCTCTTTATATTCATCGAGATTTCTCGACGTAAATCACCTTCCACCGTAAATTTGGCGACCTCATCGCGCAACTTATCCATTTCCGCATCAGCGAGATCTTTAATTTTGGTGACGGCACTAACTCCGACAGCGGCGCATATTTTACGCGCCCTAGTGTTACCTACACCGTATATCGCGGTCAAAGCGATTACTGTGTGTTGGTGATTTGGAATGTTTACCCCTGCAATACGAGCCATGCAACTACCCTATCGTTTAAAAAAGGCATTAAAATTTGCTAATTGATAGAGAGGATTCCTCTCTATCAATTAGCCCTGGCGTTGCTTGTGGCGTGCATCACTACTACAGATCACGCGTACAACCCCTTTACGCCGTACAATTTTACAATTACGACAAACTTTTTTTACCGATGCTTGTACTTTCATTAATTTCTCCTGAGCACTATACGCAACTTCTACTTGGCGCGAAACGTAATACGCCCTTTAGTTAAGTCATACGGTGTAAGTTCAACTGTAACCTTATCACCAGGCAAAATACGAATATAGTGCATGCGCATCTTACCGGAGATATGACCTAATACAATATGACCATTTTCAAGTTTCACACGAAAGGTTGCATTGGGAAGAGATTCTACAACCTCTCCCTGCATTTGCATCGCATCTTCCTTGGCCATCAGCGAATCAATCCACCCTTAAAATTTGCTTTCTTTAACAAGCTTTCATACTGATGCGTCATCAGATAAGATTGAACTTGTGCCATAAAATCCATGGTCACCACCACCATAATTAATAACGAGGTACCACCAAAGTAGAATGGTACATTCCACTTGACAACCAAAAACTCTGGCAGCAAGCACACCAACGTCACATACACCGCACCAACCAAAGTTAGGCGTAGCATTATATTTTCAATATATTTAGCAGTCTGATCACCAGGACGAATCCCAGGCAAAAAAGCTCCACTTTTCTTCAGGTTATCAGCCGTTTCTTTTGGATTAAAAACTAGTGCCGTATAAAAAAAGCAGAAGAATATAATTGCTGTCGCGTACAACATCACATAAATTGGCTGGCCTGGGGACAACTTATCACTAATATCTTTCAACCAAGCCAACCCTTGACCGCTAGCAGACCAGCCAGCCAAAGTCGCTGGAAATAAAATAATGCTAGAAGCAAAAATTGGAGGAATTACTCCAGCCATATTCACTTTTAACGGCAAATGCGAACTCTGACCACCATACACCTTATTTCCCACCTGACGCTTGGCGTAATTGACAAGAATTTTTCGCTGACCGCGCTCAACAAACACCACCAATGCAGTTATTCCAACTGAGCCAAACAAAAGCAATAAAACCAGAGGAATAGAGAATGCACCTGTACGCGCTAATTCAAGAGTACTTCCAATTGCGTTAGGCAATCCAGCAGCAATCCCAGCAAAAATAATCAGAGAAATACCATTCCCCAAGCCACGTTCAGTAATTTGTTCCCCCAACCACATCAAAAACATTGTGCCAGATAACAAAGTAATTACCGTGGTCATCTGAAACATCATGCCTGGATGCAACACCAATCCTGCTTGTGATTGCAGTGCCACAGACATACCAAATGCTTGAAATATAGCCAAAACCAAGGTGCCATAGCGAGTGTACTGAGTAATCTTACGCCGTCCCGCCTCACCATCCTTCTTCAACTGCTCAAGATGCGGTACCGCATGTGTTGCCAACTGCATAATAATGGAAGCGGATATATATGGCATGATACCAAGCGCTAGAATAGTAAAGCGCGAGAGAGCACCACCTGAAAACATATTGAACATGCCCAAAATGCCGCTTTTTTGAGTATTGAACAAATCGGCCAATACCACAGGGTCTATGCCCGGCACCGGTATATGCGCTCCAATGCGATAAACTACCAATGCACCCAACAAAAACCATAAACGGCGGCTTAGATCGCCATACTTTCCGCTATTCAAACGTTTTTTAGATACCGCATCCACAGAGCCCACCATTAATCTGCAATACTACCACCAGCTGCTTGAACAGCAGCACGAGCACCTTTGGTAAGCAACAAACCTTGCAGTTTCACGGAACGCTTGATCTCACCAGACACCACCACTTTAGCAATCAGTGCTGCAGCGGGAACGACTCCAGCTTGTTTCAATGCTAACAAATCAATTACATCAACTGCCATTTTTTCCAAATCAGATAAGCGAACTTGAGCGCTATTATAACGAGTAAGGGAAATAAAACCGCGCTTAGGCAAGCGACGTTGCAGCGGCATCTGACCACCTTCAAAACCAACCTTATGAAATCCGCCAGAACGTGATTTCTGACCTTTATGACCACGGCCACAAGTTTTTCCTAGGCCGCAACCAATACCACGTCCAACGCGACGCTTAACATGTGTAGAGCCTTCTGCAGGTTTAATTTTATTGAGTTGCATTTATACCTCGCATTTAACCAAGTAATAAACCTTATTAATCATCCCTCGTACAGCTGGCGTATCTTCCACCATGACTGTATGATTCAAACGACGCAAACCTAACCCACGAACACACGCACGATGGGATTCTTTAGTGCCGATCACACTTTTAACCAGCGTTACGTGAAGCATACCAATTGTTTCTTTAGATTTCTGCTGAGACTGTACCATTGCATTACCCCTGAATTTCTTCAATGCTCATACCACGCTTAGCAGCAATTTCAGATGGAGAATTGATTGCCTGCAGCCCATTAAGAGTTGCGCGTACAACGTTGTATGGATTACTTGAACCAATGCATTTAGCCAATACATTATGCACACCCACTGCCTCAAACACAGCGCGCATCGCGCCACCAGCAATAATTCCAGTACCTTCTGATGCTGGCTGCATGTAAACCTTAGCAGCGCCATGGCGACCAATCACCGTATGGTGAAGAGTGCCTTTATTTAAATTAACATTAATCATCTTTCGACGTGCCTCTTCCATCGATTTTTGTACGGCAACCGGCACCTCCTTGGATTTACCCTTACCCATACCTATACGACCATCGCCATCCCCAACCACGGTAAGTGCGGCGAATCCCATAATGCGCCCCCCCTTCACCACCTTAGTTACACGATTGATCGAGATCATCTTCTCAATAAGACCATCACCACGATCTTCTGATTGCTGCATTCTTCCCTGCGCTTTAGCCATCATTCACCTCAAGTTAGAACTTCAAGCCATTCTCACGCGCCGCAGCAGCAAGCGCTTTTACACGACCATGATATTTGTAGCCAGAACGGTCAAAAGCGACCTCAGCAATACCGGCGCTTTTAGCTTTTTCAGCAATACGCTTTCCCACCAGTATAGCCGCAGCGATATTGCCCCCATTAGCAAATTCTTTTCGTACCTCCGCCTCTAAAGTAGAGGCACTCGCTAACACTTTACTGCCACAAGCAGAAATTACTTGAGCATAAATGTGTAAATTGCTACGACGTATCGCCAAACGAATAGATTTTTGATCCGCAATTTTAGCACGCGTTTTACGAGCCCTGCGCTGACGCGCATCATTCTTGATAAACATTAGTCAGCCTCAATTATTTTTTCTTAGTTTCTTTCAACTTCACCACCTCTTCGGCATAACGAACCCCCTTACCCTTATAGGGCTCAGGCTCACGGAACGCGCGAATTTCAGCAGCGACTTGACCAACCTGCTGCTTATTTGTACTTTTTAATACTACTTCAGTTTGAGTCGGCGTCGAAACTGTCACACCAACAGGAACCTTATAAACCACAGGATGGGAAAAACCAAGAGTCAGATTAAGTGTATCGCCAGTAGCTTGGGCACGATAACCAACACCAACCAAGGTCAGCTTGCGCTCGAAACCTTTGGTCACGCCATGTACCATATTAGCAATCAGCGCGCGAATAGTGCCAGACATAGCATCCGCTTTCGCAGATTCATTACTAGCTTTGCACAACAACTCCTCGCCCTCATGCTGCACAACAACATCGTTGCTCAGCGTTTGTTTCATCATTCCCAACGGGCCTTTAATAGAAATCTCATTAGCAACCAGCGTCACTTCGACACCAGCAGGCATAGCTATAGGATTTTTAGCAACTCTAGACATAATTACCTCGTTACGCGACTATGCACAACACTTCGCCACCAATTCCATTGGCACGTGCCTTGCGGTCAGTCATCAACCCCTTTGAGGTAGACACAATGGCAATACCTAAGCCGTTCATCACATTAGGTATATCATCGCAACCCTTATACATTCGCAGTCCAGGACGACTTACGCGCTGTATCTTCTCGATCACCGGTCGTCCAGCATAATATTTCAGGCCAATTTCCAATGTAGGCTTACCATCTACGCTTGAAATATTATACCCATCCACATATCCCTCATCCTGCAGCACCTTGGCGATCGCCACCTTTAGCTTGGAAGAAGGCATCCTTACATTTATTTTTTCCGCCATTTGCGCATTTCTAATGCGCGTCAGCATGTCGGAAATCGGATCACTCATACTCATAGATTCACCCCTACCAGCTTGCCTTGATTACACCAGGGACCTCGCCACGCATTACAAATTCGCGCAACTTGATACGACCCAGACCAAACTTGCTGAATACACCGCGTGGACGACCAGTCAACGAGCAACGATTACGCAAGCGTACTGGACTTGCGTTTCGCGGAAGTGCCTGGAGCTTCTGGCGTGCGACATAACGATCCTCATCACTCAATTTAGCGTTAACAATAATTGCCAACAGCTCTGCACGCTTACTTGAGAATTTTTTTACAATGTCGCGACGTTTTTGTTCGCGATTAATGACAGCAGCTTTAGCCATTTTGCCCTCAGTTCTTCAACGGAAATTTGAAAGCCAAGAGGAGCGCACGCGCCTCTTCATCGGTCTTCGCACTAGTAGTTATAGTAATATTCATGCCACGCAATGCATCAATTTTGTCATATTCAATCTCAGGGAAGATGATCTGCTCCTTGACACCCATATTGTAATTGCCACGACCATCGAACGCCTTACCAGAAATCCCACGAAAATCGCGGATACGCGGGATAGCAACAGTTACCAATCGATCTAAAAATTCATACATGCGCGCTTTACGTAATGTAACTTTACACCCAACAGGATAATTCTCACGAATCTTAAATCCTGCGATAGATTTCTTGGATTTAGTCACTACCGGCTTCTGCCCAGCAATTTTCTGCATATCGCTAACAGCATGCTCCATAACCTTCTTGTCCGCCACCGCCTCACCCACACCCATATTCAGGGTGATCTTTTCTATGCGCGGCACTTCCATAATGGACTTGTAGCCAAACTGCTTCATAAGCTCTGGAGCCACAGTACCTTTGTAAAAATCATATAGACGAGCCATGCTATTCCCCCCTTTACGCGTCAACCAATTCACCACTAGACTTAAAGACGCGCATTTTGCGACCATCTTCTAAAAATTTAGCACCCACACGATCAGCTTTTTTTGACGTCGCGTTGTAAATAGCAACATTAGAGGCATGAATCGACATTTCCACAGCCACAATTCCGCCAGTTAAACCTTTTACAGGATTCGGCTTCTGATGCTTCTTAACCATGTTAACACCACTTACCAGCAAGCGATCACCAAGCACACGCAGCACGCTGCCACGACTACCCCTGTCTTTTCCGGCAATGATTATCACATCATCATTCTTTTTAATCTTGCGCATAACTCTTCCTTAGGCTGCGTTATATCGTCGCGTACATTACTTCCCGAAGCTCACAGAACCTCAGGAGCGAGCGATACAATTTTCATAAATCGCTCAGTACGCAACTCGCGCGTAACCGGGCCAAAAATTCTAGTACCAATCGGCTCAAGCTTCGCATTCAGCAGAACTGCCGCATTCCCATCAAATTTTATTAAAGAACCATCCGGACGACGCACACCCTTAGCTGTACGTACCACTACCGCACTGTATACCTCACCCTTTTTTACACGGGAGCGCGGTGCAGCATCTCTAATGCTAACCTTTATAACATCCCCAATAGCCGCATATCGGCACTTGGATCCACCCAACACTTTTATGCACATAACAGAACGTGCGCCAGTGTTGTCGGCTACACTCAAAACAGATTGCATTTGTATCATAAATTTATACTCCAACTTTATCCGCACAGTTGCGGCTAGTCTTGGAACCCGCTTGGGTTAGGTCGCCGCAAAACAGTGCAGCAATGAAACGAAGCTAAGCAGTATATGCAAGTTTACCAAAAAACACAAGCATTAAATCTAATTTAGTTTGGCTTGCCTATTCTACTACCAAATAAAAATAGGCATTAAACTGCTTGAGATTTTTCTACCAGCTTGATAACACGCCAGCTCTTAGTTTTGGCCAGCGGACGGCATTCTTCAATAAAAACTAAATCACCTTGATGAAACTCATTATTTTCATCATGAGCGTGATATTTTTTCGATACACGTAATACCTTGCCCAACAGGGAATGCTTAATCTTACGCTCAACGAGTACGGTAACCGTTTTATTCATCTTATCGCTTACAACTGTGCCAGTCAGCGTTCGTTTCAAATTTGTTGCACTCATTGTTGAGCACCCTTTTCTGTCAATATGGTTTTCACGCGAGCAATGTCACGACGCACCTTGAGGAGCTGGCTATTATTGCTCAATTGTTGTGTAGCCATCTGCATACGCAAACCAAATTGCGCTTTGGTCAGGGACAGCAACTCTTGATCCAGATCCGTTATTGATTTCACCCTTAATTCATTCGCCTTCATAATTATGCCCCTACCTGTCTAATTACAAACGTAGTGGCAATAGGCAACTTAGCTGACGCCAAGCGGAACGCCTCGCGCGCTATCAATTCCTCCACGCCATCCATCTCATACAGCATCTTGCCAGGCTGAATTTCAGCTACATAATACTCTGGATTACCTTTACCATTACCCATACGCACTTCTGCGGGCTTTTGCGAGATAGGCTTGTCAGGGAAAATACGAATCCAAATACGACCACCACGCTTAATATGACGCGTCATAGCTCGCCGCGCCGCCTCTATCTGACGCGCCGTTAGACGACCGCGGGCTACAGCCTTGAGGCCAAACTCACCAAAACTAACCTTATTGCCTCTCGTCGCTATGCCAGTATTACGGCCCTTTTGCTCCTTGCGATATTTTCTTCTAGCTGGCTGTAGCATGTTTTGCCCCCGACTTTCTTACTCTTTTTTCAGGTTCAGATGCTAATGGAGCGGATACCTCTTCTACTCCAGTATGATCGCCCTTATAAACCCAAACCTTAACACCAATAATGCCATAAGTCGTTTTAGCCTCAGCAGTACCGTAATCAATATTAGCACGCAGGGTATGCAATGGCACACGACCTTCGCGATACCACTCGGTTCGCGCAATTTCTATCCCATTAAGACGGCCAGCGCTCATAATCTTGATGCCCTGAGCACCTAGACGCATTGCATTCTGCATAGCCCGTTTCATAGCACGACGAAACATGATGCGTTTTTCCAGCTGTGAAGTAATGCTTTCCGCAATAAGCTGAGCATCAATTTCAGGCTTTCGGACTTCCTCAATGTTTAGTGCAACATCGGGCAAGCCCATGCGTTTTCTCAGCTCAGCCCGCAGGGCTTCGATATCTTCACCCTTCTTGCCAATCACCACGCCAGGACGGGCTGTATAAATTGTTATTTTAGCGTTTTTGGCCGGCCGCTCTATGACAATCTTGGACACACCTGCACCAAAGAGTTTTTTCTTCAGATAATCACGTACTTCAATATCCTTAAGAAGCATTCCTGCAAAATTTTTGCTGTTGGCGTACCACTTCGAAGTCCAGTTTTTCTGAACGCTCAATCGGAAACCGATTGGATGAATTTTCTGTCCCATATCTGCTTTAGCTCCCGACAATAATCGTAATGTGACAGGTCTGCTTTTCGATACTATTGCCTCGTCCCTTAGCTCGGGCCGACGTTCTCTTCAACGAGGCTCCTTTATCCACATAGATAGTGGCAACCCGAAGGTCATCAATGTCAGCGCCATCATTGTGCTCTGCATTGGCAATTGCAGACTCAAGACCTTTCTTAATAATTGAAGCTGCTTTTTTTGAACTAAAAGCAAGCGTATTTAAGGCTTTATTAACTGGCAAGCCACGGATCTGATCCGCCACCAAGCGACCCTTCTGAGCCGAAAGGCGAACACCCTTTACTACTGCGATTGTGTTCATCATGCCTCCTTATTTTTTCTTGACCACTGCTTTTTTATCAGCAGCATGCCCCTTGAAAGTGCGAGTCAGCGAGAATTCACCAAGCTTATGGCCCACCATGTTCTCAGAGATATACACAGGGATATGCTGCTTGCCATTATGCACAGCAATGGTCAGACCGACGAATTCAGGTAGTACCGTAGAGCGCCGCGACCAAGTTTTCACTGGTCGTTTATCGTTGCTGGCGCGAACGGTTTCAATTTTTTTTACTAAATAAGCGTCGACGAATGGACCTTTTTTAATGGAACGTGCCATATTTTTTACCCCTTAAGTCTGAAAGCGGCGGCGTACTATCATGCTGCTGGTACGCTTGTTACGACGTGTACGAAAGCCCTTGGCTGGCACACCCCATGGACTAACCGGGTTGCGACCAGCAGCAGTCTTTCCTTCACCACCTCCATGCGGGTGATCGACAGGATTCATCGCCACGCCACGAACGGTCGGGCGCACTCCGCGCCAACGCATCGCGCCAGCCTTCCCAATAGAACGCAAGCTGTGCTCAGCATTACCAACCTCTCCTATCGTTGCCTTACAATCCACGTGAACTTTACGAATTTCACCGGAACGCAAACGTAATTGCGCGTACCCACCCTCACGGGCCAGCAGTTGCACTGAAGTGCCAGCCGAACGTGCCAACTGCGCACCCTTTCCTGGCATCATTTCAATGCAGTGTATAGTCGAGCCTACTGGAATATTGCGTAACGGCAAGGCGTTGCCCGCCTTAATTGGTGCTTCTGAACCGCTCACCAATTGAGCGCCTACCGCCACCCCCTTAGGGGCGATAATGTAACGGCGTTCACCATCAGCGTAGCATAGAAGCGCCAAATGCGCGCTACGGTTGGGGTCATACTCTAAATGCTCAACGACCGCCGAAACACTATCTTTATCGCGCTTGAAATCAACCACACGATAATTCTTCTTATGCCCGCCACCCATATGACGGACAGTGATATGTCCATTATGGTTACGACCAGCCGTTCTGTTCTTTTTTTCCAGCAGCGGTGCATGGGGTTTCCCCTTATGCAGATCACTATTGACCACACGCACAACAGCGCGTCGTCCCGGAGAGCTTGGTTTAAGTTTGATCAGTGCCATATTTTATCCTTGCTCACTCTCAGAAAAATTGATTTTCTGACCAGGCGCGAGGCATACATATGCCTTTTTCCAATCTTTACGCCGGCCCATGAACTTGCCGAATCGCTTCTGCTTACCCTTGACAAGGGCAACCTGAACGCTCTCGACATCCACCTTGAACATCAACTCGACAGCAGCTTTAATTTCTGGCTTCGTAGCAGTAGAGTCCACACGAAAAATTACTTGCTCGTATCTCTCAGCGACATAGGTCGCCTTTTCCGATATTTGTGGCGCTTGCAATACATTCATCAAGCGTTCCTGGCTGAATTTTTGATTACTCATGCCAGCATCTCCTCAATTTTCCTCATAGCCTCGAGCGTCACAAGCACCTTTGGGAAACGCACCAAACTTACTGGATCTGCCTGATGCGCCTCTAACACAAGCACATTTGGCAAATTACGCGAAGATAGATATAGATTATCATCAATATCATTGACAATAATCAGCACACGGCTTGAATCAAAACCCATATCAACCATTTTCTTAGCCAGCAGCCTTGTCTTGGGCGCCTCACGCGTCAGGTTATCCACCACCGTCAAACGATTCTCACGCACTAACTGTGAATAAATTGAAGCCAAGCCAGCGCGATGCATCTTGCGGTTAACCTTCTGTGTGAAATTTTCGTCCGGACTGTTCGGAAAAATTTTACCGCCGCCACGCCACAGAGGGCTAGATGCCATACCAGCACGCGCACGACCAGTACCTTTTTGTGCCCACGGCTTACGTGTGCTCTTAGCAATTTCACTACGGCCTTTTTGCTTGCTATTGCCTGAACGAGCATTAGCCTGATATGCGATCACCACCTGATGAATCAGCGCCTCGTTGTAGTCGCGACCAAACAACTCATCGGAAGCTGACATACTTGCACTCACCTGGCCTTTACCGTCAATAACTTTAAGCTCCATTATGCACCCACCTTTACTGCTGGGCGCACAAGAACATCCCCACCTTTTGAGCCAGGGACAGCACCCATAATCAACAATAGCTGACGATCAATGTCGATGCGGACTATTTTTAAATTTTGTACAGTTCGCTGCACATCACCAAGATGACCAGACATGCGCTTACCTGGAAACACGCGACCCGGATCTTGCGCCATACCAATTGAACCAGGCACATTGTGGGATTTGGAATTGCCGTGCGTAGCACGGCCGGAACTAAAATGGTGACGCTTGATTACACCACTAAAACCCTTACCAAGAGTGACACCGGTCACGTCTACTTTCTGACCAACTTTAAAAAGATCTACGCTCAGCGAACCACCCGCCTGCAGACCAATCAATTCATCAGGGGTAGCAGTAAATTCTTTTTGCACACTCCCCGCCACCACACCCGCTTTAGCGTAATGACCTGCCACCGCTTTTGTAACACGGCTTGCGCGTCGCACACCAAATGCAGTTTGAACAGCGCTATAGCCATCAGTATTATATGTTTTAATCTGGGTAATGCGATTATTGGACACGTCCAACACTGTTACCGGCAGAGATATTCCATCGTCGGTAAAAATGCGAGTCATGCCAATCTTTCGACCGACAAGTCCTAAGCTCATTTTTATATCCTTCTTAAGGGGCTGACTACAATTGGCCAGCCGATCCAATTACTACAACTACTGCAATTTAATTACTACATCCACACCCGCAGGCAAATCCAACTTCATAAGAGCATCTACGGTTTTCTCAGTCGGATCAACAATATCCATCATACGCAGATGTGTTCTAATCTCAAATTGATCGCGCGAGGTCTTATTAACGTGAGGGGAACGCAAAACATCAAAACGCTCAATTTTAGTAGGCAAAGGAATTGGACCTTTCACCACCGCTCCAGTGCGCTTCGCAGTTTCTACAATACGCGAAGCGGACTGATCAATCAGGCGATAATCAAATGCCTTCAGGCGTATACGGATATTCTGACTTTTCATATTGTTTTATTCAATTTTTTGGTAGCTATTGTTGCAATAGCGGGTTAACAAATAATTATACAATGGAATTACAATTTATTGCACGTACTATTATTCAATGACCTTAGCCACCACGCCGGCACCGACGGTACGACCACCTTCGCGTATCGCGAAGCGCAGACCCTCTTCCATAGCAATTGGGGCAATTAAGCTCACCGTCACCGACACGTTGTCTCCCGGCATCACCATTTCA
>JAIOPT010000063.1 GCA_021413765.1 Betaproteobacteria bacterium | reverse complement strand
CCCGACCTGCCTTGCCATTCATCTGCTGGTAATGCTCCCGACAAGACAGGTGTAAATTTTATGCCATGAGTTTCCCATTCCTTGACTTTATCGATCATATAGAGACCACTCAGTTTGTGCGCCCCCCAATAAAAATGCATGCAACGTTTCACACCAACGTACAGCGCCTGTACAATGATGGATTTGATCGGTGCGAAGCCGGTGCCACTGGCGACAAACACCAAGGGTTTGTCGCTATCTTCGCGCAGGAAAAATGAACCTAGCGGCCCCTTGAAACGCAAGATATCGCGCTCTTTCATCTGCGTGAACACATGCTTTGTGAACTCGCCGCCAGAAATGTTTCGCACATGCAACTGTAGAAACTCGTCATCATGTGGGGCATTGGCCAGCGAAAAGCTGCGCGCCTTACCGCCTTTCATAAGAATATCGATATATTGTCCAGCAAGGAACTGTAAATGCTCGTTGGCAGGCAACTTGAGGTAGAGCGCCATCACATCATCAAGTCGCACCAGCTTGTGTACGCGGCAAGGCAGGGTTCTCACTGGAATGTCTTTTGCGGCATTCACTTCGCGGCACTCGATGATCAAATCGGACGTAGGTTTGGCGCAGCATAACAGGGCCATGCCCTCTGCTTTCTCTGCTTCAGTCAGTATGCTGTCCTCATATTTGCCGTAATCCACGGTGCCTTGCAGCAGCAAACCCTTGCATGTCCCGCATACGCCTTCACGGCAACTGTAAGGCAAAATAAAGCCATGCCTCAGTCCCGCCTCAAGGATGGTTTCGTCGGCTTCCATGATGAAACTATGATCGCTTGGTTTAATGAGAACGTTGAATGCCATGAATATCTCGTTTGCCACATGCGCAAAAGCGGTAATTTTAACGCATAATCATGCAATGAAACGAATCTTGATTGTTGGCTGTGGTGATATCGCCCTTCGGGTTGCGCGCCTGTTAAGTAACCATTGCCGCTTATTTGGGCTGCTACGCAATACTGAGCGTTTCGCTGAGTTACGTAAGGCGGGCATCACTCCGTTGCCGGGCGATCTGGATTATGCACGTAGCCTGCGCCGACTGACCGGTCTGGCGCACACCGTGCTGCATTTTGCACCGCCGCCGAATACTGGCGAAAACGATACACGCACCCGCAATCTGCTAGCCATTTTGTCGCGCGGTACACTACCAGAGAGTTTTGTATATATAAGCACCAGCGGGGTATATGGCGACTGCGCTGGGGAATATGTCACGGAGACCCATACACTGAATGCGCAAACTGTGCGCGCTCAACGCAGAGTGGACGCGGAAAATAAAATTCGCAGCTGGGCAAAACGCACCGGAGTGCGTGCAATTATCCTACGTGTCCCGGGCATCTATGCTGCGGATCGGCTACCGTTGCATCGCTTGCAGCAAGGAACAGCGGCGATCGTGGCAGCTGAAGACAGCTATACCAATCACATTCATGCGGACGATCTCGCGCGTATCGTGATTGCGTCATTACGCCATGCAAAACCGAATCGGGTGTACCACACCAGTGATGACAGCGAACTTAAGATGGGTGATTATTTTGATAGTGTGGCAGATGCATTTGATTTGCCACATGTGCCGCGTATCAGCCGTAAACAGGCACAACAGACCTTGCCAAAAACCCTACTTTCGTTCATTAATGAATCACGCCGCCTGACGAACACGCGCATGAAACACGAATTGAAAATAATGTTGCGCTATCCGACCGTGGCTGATGCGCTGAAGACCATCCCAAAACTTAATCCAAACGCCTAACTGCATTGGACTAGGGTTAAACTTTTACGCTGCTGTTCCTTTCTTTCTTATTCGTACATTAAAAGATATTGAAATTCTTTCAATGTCTTCCGGGTTGGGCTCGACTGAATGGGGCAACCAGGACGGAAACATAACTAAATGGTTTTTTCTTGCCGGATACGAAAATTTTGGCGCATTAATTGCATTAAGCTCTGAAATGGGTGCTAAAGATTCTATTGAATATTGTTCCTGAAAATTCCTGTAAAACTCTATTTGAGCATCAGAGTCGGTAACGTAATAAGCACCAGATACGAACGCTGAGCAATGAATATGAATTTTGTTGTAATTATTTAACTTATTAATGTTAACCCACACATTATCCATATAAGTTTCGAAATTTACTTCATCATATCCAAAATCAGATAAACACTTTTTTGACCTGAGTAAAATCTCATTTAATAAAGGCGTTAATTCCGGATGGTCGCCATAGTAAAACTCCCTTGATTGCCATCCCCCAGCATTACTAAGATTATTTCCACTTGGATTGGATTGCCTTAATCGATGACAAAAATCAAAAATTGCATCAGCATCAATATCAAGCTTATCCCACCAAACAGGTGTCGAAAAATAGGTATCAAGGTTCATTGATTCACATCTCCTGAGCTTCAAAAATCACGGGAAAAAAATAAATAATGTGGCAACTAAAATATGCAACTATCCGTTTATAAATGACTGAATGAAAATTATACATGGCATGGCACATTATACTTACTTGTTTCCATACGAAATACTATAACTATCACTATATCATGTACTTGAAAAGCTACCTGAACCGCAACTCAACCACAGATTTTCTAACGAATCAATTTTTCAGTGCCCTTGTTTACCGCTTCACTTTTCAGGTAGCTCACTCTTGTTGGCACTCCAGTAAGTGATGGGGCTCCAGAACGACGGGCCTTCGTTGCCGACCGGCCCAACGTCGCAGCTGCCGCAAACGGACATTGCCACACGATTATCCGTCTGCTGCTGCTTGAATTTACTACGTTCCTCGCCGACCAAAATTTCGCTAAATTTCTGTGTCATGAGGTTGCCCAATATACCCGCCTGCGGATGCATGCAACAGGGCACCACCGTGCCATCGGCATCGACATACAGCTGATTGATTTCACCAAACCAAGGATGTGAGTCGAAGTCTTTTGCTTCAGCCACGAATGTGCAAGGACCGCGCGGTACGGTGAGTACACGTCCAGTCTTATTCTCCTGTGCTTGCGGCAATGCCATCCAGCGTCTGAACTCCGGAATCCAGCCGCGCGGGCGCAACACAGATTCCCATCTGCGCGCATCTTCCTCTGAATGGACGACGGTTCGCGTTAAGAGTTGCATCCCGGGTGCCCATCGGTCGCGTAAGCTGGCTGCTCGCTCCAGGAACTCAATCAACTTTCCCCACTTCGACGGTGGCCGCAAGTGCTCGTAGCTTTCTGGCGTGCCGTTGCCATCGCAACTAACGAACAGTTTGGTGACAACCTCTAGCTTAAGCATCTCTTCGAAGTCGTCCCAGTATACCTTTTGAGCGTTGGTGCTGATTTCGACGACAGACACTTTCCAACTCTGCCTAGGAATTTGTGCAACAATGGAAGAAAGTTGCTTATGCAATAAGGGTTCACCGTAATTGAACAGGCGCAGCGAGTGAATACGCTCGACATCCATGTTGCCGAGGCAGCGTGCAAAATCCTCCACTGAGATGCGATATATTTCTGGCTCCAGCGTCGAGTTTGGACAACCTACACATTTTAACTGGCAGCCGTGTACGATATCGAAATGAACGGAGTAGAGGTGTTTCGGGTGCATATTAATCCTTGTTAAAGATGCAAGCTAATTTCGTGAGGTGACAACCGGATCCTCCCCTCATCAGGCCATTTTCATCGCCATCGACGCATCAATTCCGGCGTACAAACCAGCGCTTATTATAAAATCTGAACATTCGTACTCCGTTTGTTGCATTGCAACGCAAACCGGTATTTCAGCAAGCGGAGAATTCAATTTCAAAAATCAGAAATTGCCCGGTAGAACATATACGATACGGTCGGCCATCAAAGATGGCTAACTAGAACATTCGGATTCTGACCTTCGTGAGTATGACGAATTGCACTATTTGATGGTCGACCCTACTAATCAAGCATGCCAATTGCCAGAAATTTGGGATGTGGCAGTAACGACTGACAACATTCCTACACTCAAGTTTAATTATTGTCCATGGCAATATAATTTGCTCTTGCAGGTATCCACTCATGCTCTAAACGACATAAGCCATAATCGCGGGTTTGTCCGGTGATCCGCACGGTAGTATTCACCGTATCAAAAAGCCGCAACCCTTCCGGATCCATGGCATGCGCGCGAATGGTATATTTCCCCGGTAATAACTGAAGATTAGAAAGACGAACGCAAAAACCAAATTGCGAAGGAGCAATTTTATTTGGAAGATATGCAGTTTCGTTTGAATGAGTACCATAAATCGATGTCCCATCAACCCGAGCAACGCCAAACAGAATCACCGGTGGTCGATCATCGGGGGAGTGCACTACCCCACAGAGGTGCAACACCCCCCCCATTTCAACCTCAGTAGCTAGCTCACCCAGATCATTTTCCAACCAAAGTTTGCGAATTTGGTATATCCCGCTCGTCTGTGCCACACTTTCCATGTGCGCAGCTTTGCTATTTTTTTCTTCATGGTAGGTCAAGTATTCTCGCGTCACGTCGAAACTGTTGCCATGCATATGCACCTGCCCATCATGAATCCATACTGCTTTCTGGCACAGGGTTTGAATGTGGAACATACTGTGCGAGCACAGTAACAATGTCCCACCTTGATTCAAATAACCTTCGATCCAGCGAATGCATTTTTTCTGAAACGACTCATCACCCACAGCCAGCACTTCGTCAGTAATCAAAATATCCGGTCGCATGGCAGTTGCCACGGCAAAACCAAGCCGCACCACCATACCCGACGAATAATGCTTGATCGGCTCCGCAATATGGGAACCTATATCAGCGAATTCGATTATGGAATCCAGCTTGCTGTCGATTTCTGCATTGCTCATACCCATCAGCGCGGCCGCCAAATGGATATTTTCCAGGCCACTATATTCGGGGTGGAAGCCGCTGCCCAGCTCCAGCAACGCGCCAATACGCCCATTTACCACCACTTGGCCGGTCGAAGGCTTGACTACCCCGGCGATGATTTTCAACAACGTGGATTTGCCCGCGCCATTTTCACCGATCAGGCCAAGCGACTCTCCTGCTTTCAGTTCTAGGCTGACCCCCTGCAGCGCGCAGAAATGGGGCACCTCACCACGCTTGAAAAGCAAAGAGGCAATCGTGCGCAACCGGTTACCGCCAGTTGCTACGCTGGGATAATTCTTGCCGATGTTACTTAGACTGATAAGCGGTATTTGCACTATATTTGAGTCTGTTACCAATTGGAGTAAAATTCAAATTTAGCTGAGCTGGTCAATATTATATATTCATACAGAGAAACTGATCTCCTGATGCTCAAAAACCAGTCACCTTCAAAGAAGCATTATTTATAAATTGCATGCAAGCTTTTAACAGGTTTTGAATCATGTGAGCTAAATAAAATCCTCAAAATAGGGTGACAATCGATTAAAGAACCAGCGTCCGACAAAAAAAATCAACGCACTACCAGCCAGCATTACCGCATCCTGCCAGCCAATCTGACTATTGCCAGTCATCAATAGCTCACGAATTCTGGTAATAAAAAAGGATAGTGGATTCAATGCAATAACTTGCTGTATCTGTTGCGGCACCAAGCTGGCAGGATAAAGTACCGGGGTGGCGTAGAACCAGATCATGAACAGCGGCGTAAGAAAGTGCTCAACATCCTTGAGCAACACTTGCAGGGCTGCAAGTATCAGGGCCAAACCGCTGGTAAACAATAGCTGCATACAAAATAGCAGCAATACCAAGGGCAGAGATGAAAAGCTCAGCTCATTGCCAGTAATGGCAAGCACCGCAAGCACCAATAGAAAACCGACCACATGGACAGCATAAGTGGAAAGAATCGCACCGTACACCAGCAACTCGTGCGGGAAGGCCACCTTCTTGATTAGGCCTCCACCATTTTGCACCGCTAGCGCACCTCGCTGCGTACCTTCCTGAAAGCACAACCAAGGCCACAGCGCTACCGCGACAAACAGGATAAAGCTGTGGCCTTCCAGCTCAGGAAACTTCACCTTAAAAATAGCTGTGAATACCACCGCGTACACTGCCAGTAGCGCTAGCGGGTGTAGCA
>JAIOPT010000091.1 GCA_021413765.1 Betaproteobacteria bacterium | reverse complement strand
AATACCACGGATCGCTTCAAGTGCTACCTTGGCCTTGAACTCGCCAGTAAAAATCTTGCGCTTCGTCTCACTCATAACCTGCTCCTTTTTACAGCAGGCTACCATCTTAATTTACTGTCTGAAAATTGGGGTCCACTATAGCCATGACTGACGTTGGATTCAGAGTAATGTAATGGTGCCTCCGATTTGAACGACAATAGGCGTTATGGCTGTATTCCGGCTTTTCTTCTGGAGGCCGCCATGAACATCGGAAAACACTGTTCACCCAGCTCGTGAACTTCCTCCTCTGACGGGGACATTACTACGTTGCGCAGACAAAATGTGTGCAAGCACTTCACATCTTGTCTTTTTTTAGTTAGGATGTATTCTTAACTTCTGCAGCGCACTTTCACTCAGCTTCACATTAAATCAATTGTATTTTTACTTTCTAATTATAAAGCGAGATTCATCATGAGTGAGCACATCCAGTATGTTACCGATTCAACCTTTGCCGCTGATGTATTGCAAGCACCGCTACCAGTACTGGTGGACTATTGGGCAGAATGGTGCGGCCCATGCCGAAGTATCGCTCCGATTCTGGAAGAAATCGCCAAGGAATATGCCGGACGCATGACCGTAGCCAAAATGAATGTAGATGAGAACCAGCAAACTCCACAGAAATATGGTGTCCGTGGCATTCCCACGCTAATGCTGTTCAAGAACGGAAATATCGAAGCAACCAAAGTCGGCGCGTTATCTAAATCGCAGCTCACCGCATTTATTGACAGCCATATTTAAATCATTTAAGCTCGCTCTGTAATTGTCTTGTTTCGTTAGATCCTGCTGCACCATACTCTACAAATCCTGATACTCAAGACAGTTCATGCGCGCGGCATTCCCGCACAAGTCCGTATTACCTCCCTAAGCAGGCTCCCTAAATTTCGTAATATCACCCATCCATCCCTATATGCATTTATCTGACCTCAAGACCAAACACATCACCGAACTGGTGGCCATGGCAACAACAAACCAGATTGACAATGCCAACCGCATGCGTAAGCAAGACCTGATTTTCGCTTTGCTGAAAAATCAGGCAAAAAAAGGAGAGAGCATTTTCGGTGAAGGTACACTGGAAGTGTTACCCGATGGATTTGGCTTTCTGCGCTCGCCGGACATTTCATACTTGGCGGGGCCGGACGATATCTATGTGAGCCCAAGCCAGATCCGTCGCTTTAATCTGCATACTGGAGACTCGATCGAAGGCGAGATCCGCACTCCAAAAGAAGGGGAACGTTACGTCGCCTTAGTAAAGGTAGATAAAGTTAATTCCGAGGCTCCGGAAAACACAAAAAACAAGATATTATTCGAAAACCTGACACCACTGTTCCCGACTAAGCAAATGGCACTGGAGCGAGACATCCGCGCCGAGGAAAACGTTACTGGTCGCATCATTGATATCGTCGCTCCCATTGGCAAAGGCCAGCGCGGGTTGCTGGTAGCCTCGCCAAAGTCTGGCAAAACCGTGATGTTGCAGCACATCGCCCACTCCATCGCGGCAAACAACCCGGATGCGCATTTGATTGTTCTGCTGATCGACGAACGTCCCGAAGAGGTCACCGAAATGAGTCGCAGCGTGCGCGGCGAAGTGGTCGCTTCCACCTTTGACGAGCCTGCCACGCGCCACGTCCAAGTCGCCGAAATGGTGCTCGAAAAAGCCAAGCGCCTAGTTGAACATAAGAAGGATGTAGTCATCCTTCTGGATTCCATCACCCGGCTGGCGCGTGCCTACAACACAGTTGTGCCGTCTTCCGGCAAAGTGCTTACTGGCGGCGTTGATGCTAATGCCCTGCAGCGTCCCAAACGTTTTTTCGGAGCAGCCCGCAACATTGAAGAAGGCGGCTCACTTACCATTATCGCCACGGCGCTAGTGGATACTGGTTCCCGCATGGATGATGTGATTTACGAAGAATTCAAGGGTACCGGTAATATGGAAATTCACCTTGACCGACGCATGGCAGAGAAACGCATCTATCCGGCCATTAACATCAATCGTTCAGGTACACGCAGGGAAGAGTTGCTGATTAAATCGGATCTTTTGTCCAAAATTTGGGTATTGCGCAAACTACTCTATCCAATGGATGAATTGGAGTCCATGGAGTTTCTACTGGATAAAATTAAAGCGACTAAGAACAACGCTGATTTTTTCGATTCAATGCGCCGCTAAAATTTCAGCAGACTTGATCCAAAAAATTATATGACCTCATGCTGGCTCAGCATAATCGAGGCCACAATAAAAGCCTCGAATTAATTAATCCTGCATAACTGTGGTAATTTTAATGCAATTGTTGGTCATCTTCCCGTGACCACGATTGAACTGGCCAAAAATTCAATTAACGTTCTTCAGGTCTACTAAAGACTCTCTCCTTAGGCCGGGGGAAATTTGCTTTTACTTCTACTGTGTCGCATAAGTTACAGCCTTTGCGCAGATTATCTTCTTCCCGCTCTAATGCAAAAGTAGCCATCATTTTTGATGAATGGGTAGCCAAAACAATCGTCAATCCAGGAAACTGCTCCTGTGCCATTTTTTTTAGCTGAGAAAGAAGCCGTTGCTGCCAGTCTTCGTGTAAATGTGCTTCAGGTTCGTCAATCAGCAAAATTGTGTTGCGCGTCATATATGCGCCGAGCCGTACAAACAATTGCACCAGACTTTTTTCCCCGTTGCTGAGTGTGTCGAGTCGGTGCAAATTTCCATTGCGCACGACTTCAACTTCGTGCGGATCTTTACGAACATCCTTGATCGAAGTAACGGTACCGGCAAAAACTCGCTCATTAACCAATTTTACCGCGCGATCAAAACGTCCGTCATCAAGCCACTTCAACCAAACCAACAGATTGTCGAGCGAGTCACGCCAATCGCCGCTTTCTGCGCCAAAAGAGTGCGCAGGCGCGTAATTCCAGTTCAGAGGGGGAACAATGGCGCGATGCTGATCCGGATTAACTGGCACAATGTTACGGTAAGCCGATAAATAAATGACTGTAGGCCAGTCCAATATGCTTTCTTCAAAGCCACCAATTTTTTCACCCGTGGCTTCATCAATGCCTGAAACAAAGTTTGCAATCCATTTATCATGCAGACCAATTGTCGACCAAGTTTCTGCTTCATCGCGGCAGAAACCAAAACGATGCCACTGTTGCGCACCCACTTTGCTCAGCGCTTCTTCGTCCCACTGACGCAAGCTATTTTCCGTCTCCAGCCGACCAGCAAGCAGGGACAATACAGCAACTCGCTCATGGCCATCTTCACTGTAATGAATACGGAAATCCAATTGCGCACGCCCCGGGCCGCGATCCAGGTTTTCCAGATTAAAGGGGGCATCAATGCGGCGATTATGAGCTGCGGCTAAATCCTGTGGCTTGGTATAGCCCGTCATTCCCATCAAGGCTGGAATCAGTTCCAATATCGTCGTCTTGCCTCGGCCATTTTTGGAATGGAGCATAAAGAAGTTGCAAGACTCGCTATTCTTATCGGTGAAGCTTACTTCTTCCGGTTGTGTCTGAAATGGACCGATACGGTCTATGGTCAGCCACAATGGCGTAAATTCATATATCTGGAAGTTATCCATTGATTGTTTTCTCCTTGTGGCGATGGCCTGCACGATGCCTGCACGATGTTGTTGTCATTCAGCAAGATGCCATGCACACGAGCTGTCGGTTGACCTAAGAGCCTCCAGCATTCGCCCGTTCACGGCAAGCTTTCCGTACCGGGCTCATGGAAAAACGAAAAATATTTTAGACTAAAGAGGATTGCCCAGTCAAGATGAAGCCAGGCCGAAAGCCAAGATGGATGCAAGGATTATAAGGTTATGGATTTTTAATATGCAGTCTCGCAGCAAGATGCAACCTTGAGCAACTAGACTTTTATTTATTAGGATCGAAATTGGCTTTTAGATACTTGAAATTTCAACCATCTGCCCCATTTACTGATCAATAATCTTTATTAAGGAGCCATTATGAGATTCGACAAATTTACGACGAAGCTGCAACAGGCACTGTCTGATGCGCAGAGTTTGGCTGTGGGTAGTGACAATCAATTCATTGAGCCGCAGCATTTACTACTGGCATTGCTCAACGATGCTGATAGTGGCGCGGCCTCACTACTTACTCGCGCAGGTGGTAATGTAGTTCCTCTAAAAGAGGCGTTGGCGCAAAGTGTGGAGCGTCTGACCAAGGTGGAAGGGCACGGCGGCGAGGTACAGGTCGGACGTGATCTTGCTAACTTGCTTAACCTAACCGACAAGCAAGCACAAAATCGAGGCGACCAATTCATCGCTTCGGAGATGTTTTTGTTAGCTCTAACGGAAGACAAGGGTGAATGCGGACGTCTATTGAAGCAGCACGGTGTGGTTCGTGCGGCGTTGGAACAAGCTATCAACGCGGTGCGCGGTGGGCAAAACGTGGGTAGCCAGGAAGCAGAGGGTCAGCGCGAGGCGCTGAAAAAATATACTGTGGACCTGACCGAGCGTGCCCGTCAAGGCAAGCTGGATCCAGTAATCGGGCGAGACGATGAAATCCGTCGTGCTATTCAAGTTCTGCAACGCCGTACCAAGAACAACCCGGTTTTGATTGGTGAACCGGGCGTGGGTAAGACCGCTATCGTGGAGGGTTTAGCACAGCGTATTGTCAACGAAGAAGTGCCGGAATCTCTAAAGGGAAAACGAGTGTTGTCGCTTGATATGGCGGCTTTACTGGCTGGCGCGAAATATCGTGGCGAATTCGAAGAACGCCTGAAATCTGTGCTGAAGGAAATCGCCATGGAAGAAGGACGCATCATCGTATTTATTGACGAGCTGCATACCATGGTCGGCGCGGGCAAGGCTGAAGGTGCAATGGATGCGGGCAACATGCTGAAACCAGCGCTGGCGCGCGGCGAACTGCATTGCATCGGCGCCACTACACTGGATGAATATCGCAAATACATTGAGAAAGATGGCGCGCTGGAGCGTCGTTTCCAAAAGGTGCTGGTGGATGAGCCAACAGTTGAAGCAACCATCGCTATTCTGCGCGGCTTACAGGAAAAATATGAGTTGCACCACGGTGTGGAAATTACCGATCCGGCTATCGTGGCAGCGGCAGAATTGTCGCACCGCTATATTACCGACCGTTTTTTGCCGGACAAGGCAATTGATCTGATAGACGAAGCCGCCGCGCGCATCAAGATGGAAATTGACTCCAAACCGGAAGTGATGGACAAACTTGACCGTCGCCTGATTCAATTGAAAATTGAACGCGAAGCAGTGAAGAAGGAAAAGGATGAGGCATCGAAAAAACGCATGCAGCTTATCGAGGACGAGATTGAAAAGCTGTTGCGTGAATATGCCGACCTGGAAGAGATATGGAAAGCTGAGAAAGGCTCGGCACAAGGCACAGCACAGGTAAAGGAAGAAATCGAACGCGTACGTGCCGAAATTATCCGGTTACAGCGCGAAGGCAAGTTGGACAAAGTAGCCGAGTTGCAATATGGCAAACTCCCGCAACTCGAAGCGAAATTGAAAGAGGCGAATCAGGCTGAGGCAAACAAGCCTCAGAATCGTCTGCTGCGCACGCACGTTGGCGCGGAAGAAATTGCAGAAGTGGTAAGTCGTGCCACCGGCATTCCCGTTTCCAAGATGATGCAGGGCGAGCGTGACAAACTGCTGCAGATGGAAACCAAGTTGCACGAACGCGTGGTCGGACAGGATGAGGCCGTACGTTTGGTATCGGACGCAATCCGTCGTTCGCGTTCTGGGCTGGGGGATCCTAACCGCCCCTACGGATCCTTCCTGTTTTTAGGTCCCACTGGGGTGGGTAAGACCGAATTATGCAAGGCATTAGCTGGGTTTTTGTTCGATTCAGAAGATCACCTCATCCGCATCGACATGAGTGAGTATATGGAAAAGCATTCCGTATCGCGTCTGATTGGTGCGCCGCCAGGCTATGTTGGTTACGAAGAGGGCGGAGGGCTTACCGAGGCCGTACGACGCAAGCCGTATTCCGTCATATTGTTGGACGAAGTGGAAAAAGCGCACCCGGATGTGTTCAACGTGCTTCTGCAAGTGCTGGATGATGGCCGCATGACAGACGGACAGGGGCGTACCGTAGACTTCAAGAACACAGTGGTTGTAATGACCTCGAACCTTGGCAGTCAAATGATCCAACAGCTATCAGGCGATGATTACCAGGTGATCAAACTGGCGGTAATGGGCGAGGTAAAAAATTATTTCCGACCTGAATTCATCAACCGCATTGACGAAGTAGTGGTATTCCATGCGCTGGATGAGAAAAATATCAAGGCTATCGCGCGTATCCAGTTAGGCTATTTGGAAAACCGCCTGGCTGCTATGGATATGAAACTGGAGATTACCGATGCCGCTCTAGCGGAAATCGCCACCGCTGGGTTCGACCCTACTTACGGAGCCCGCCCGCTTAAACGTGCCATCCAGTCGCAACTTGAGAACCCGCTCGCCAAACAGCTTCTGGAAGGTCGCTTCGCCGCTAAAGACACCATCAAAATTAATTGCGTGGGTGGGGTCATGAGGTTTGAAAAAGGCTGAGATAACATAAACAGGCTAAACTTGTTTGCTACTCTTCGGTTCGGTCATTGCGGCTCCTTTATGCTGGTAGCCTCTTGCCAAATGACCGTTCCTGAGAGCCTGAAAAATAATTTTATTAACAACTAAAGTTACAGCTTACTAAATGATAATCAAATTTGCTCGTCAACTTCGAGTTGTTAATGGGTTTAATGGGATGTCAGACAGGCGGCAAGGCACATCATGGATAAACTGAATTCTCCACCGCCCCTGTAGCATCAATGGGAACGGCAAGCTGTCCCGTACGCACTAATCTTACCCGACCACCATCACCACGTTGGTGGAAATCCACTTTGCCATCATAAAAACTGACACCCCAAGCAAAGGACGAGTTATCCTTAGCAGGCTCAATCGACCAGAAATGCGCGGCTGGTGTTGGCCATTTCATTGGAAAGACGGTTGTATTAATCGCCGGATTTCTAACACTTGTATCCACAATACTTGCAAGTTCATTTGCAAAGGGCAGACGCCAAGCTTTACCTGTGGACATTGCTTCGTGTTTAGCCAAGACTAACGCTTGATCCCAAGTATAAGCGGTTGCAACCCCGGTGCAGCCGGCGGCACTCGTCTGCATGCCCTCAGGACAACGCCGCCAGATTCGACCAGTTTTGTTGTCAGTGACTTCGATGCCATCAGCTGAGATTTCGAATCGGGCCGGAATTGCCACATCAGGGCTATTTGGTTTGGCCTCAATGTCGCTTAGCGGCATGGGGGGAGTAATTGTCATGATTATGGTCTCCGTAGACAGTTTGAGTGTTCCATAAATTTACGTGATGATTGCTCGTAATTTATTTATCAAAAAAATTTCAATAAGTAGTGTGATTATTTTTTTCTATCAATGAAACTCAATCGTACAGGGCGCCGCTACAAATCGCGACGAATCCCGCCAAGTTTAAGTTTTTCATGTTTCTTCAAGACGCCAACTAATTTTCGATCTGCCATACCAAATTACAATTACACCCAATCAATATCTGATTTTTTAAAATTCAAAAGTGGCAGTGTGTTCAATCAAGGTCGAATAAATCCCGAAATCTTTATAAACCGTCAGAGCGGCTTTCAAATCAGCAATGACTTCTGGTTTTTTTTCCTCTAATTCTTCTGGCAGATTCATTATAACTAGTCTCCAGTTTGCCCAACCTCTGGAACCCAGTACTTTTCCATTGCTAATCCGAAGTCGGACAAATATCAATGTTTCTTTCCAGTAAAAGGTGAAATCGTGTTGATTCCTAAATTCGTCTTCACCTGACACAATCCATCGAAGGTAGACGTCATTCTCACGATCAATAGTCCAATCAGGCCGAACATTCGATTTACCATAGCACCGGTCAATTTCCTCAAGTCCGTATTTCTTAATGTCCTCCTCTGATACGTATTCATTCACAAATGTCATGGTTTTTCTCTCCTGTCCGTGTTGTGGTGTAGATTGAATTGTTCTTGATGCATATTAATTTTTATGCTGCGCCCCTTCAACTTCTGAATCATGGCCTTGCGCATTGTCAGGTGCTGCAATCACCTACGTACAATCATGCGCCTAATAATATCATTCGACTGTATATATGCGTTTCTACATGGTCAATTGCAATATCTAAGCTTTAAATTTTCGCAAAAATTAAAGCTACACTGAGAAAAATTGCTCCACCTAACTGGACAGTTTTTCCCATTTTTTAAATGGAAACCTTACGGTAAATACATGCACTGCTTTGGGCAGTGCAGACAGATTGTCGAAGTAGATCAAATCTAGCGTTTTGCCTTCAAGCGATTAATGCGGCCTTTCGTGGTTGCAGAACTTGAAATATATTTCCAAGTCCTGTTTTGCATCATTTACGCAGTCGTAGGCGTAGAGATATACCTCCTCATATTTGACGCTGCACCAGAGACGATCAACTGTGATTGCAGCCTATCCTCTCTTTGCGCTCAGCAATCCCGCCTAGGTAAACACCCTTTCTAAAATATCATTGACTCCAGTGCCAATTACCCGATCTTGGAGTGCATCACTTTGATATCGAATCCTGGCCGGCTTCGCCTTCACTGTACCATTCAACCCTGTAATAGATGCTTCCACTCGGAAATCTGGTTGGAATGAATTTCACAGTCTTCAGCTCACTCAGCCCAGTTTTTGATCACCCTATAGTGGACCCCTCCGTCAAGACAATAATGCATCGAGTTTAAGAGGGTAACCTTTCACATGCAGCTGAGCAGCGCTGCACTGGTTTTCTGTTTCTGTTTCTGTTTCTTTTTTTGTTTTTATTTCTGAGTGAGTTTTTTCTTTCTCACTGTATTTGTCCATAATCGTTGCTCCGCCCCCGCTCGCCGTTCGGTAGACCTGATCTGGTGTGTCGTAGCCCAG
>JAIOPT010000090.1 GCA_021413765.1 Betaproteobacteria bacterium | reverse complement strand
CAGCAAATGAAATAACATCGAAACCGCCCGGATAATCTGCCTTGAGTCCGCCGATTGCTGCATCAAAGGTGCTTGAATAGACGCGATCACAAACCTGTTCTGCGGCCTTTGCGGCCAACGCGTTCATTTCAACACCGACGCAAACGGCACCGTTATGAAGACTTTTTTTGACCGCAGCAATCAATTGTCCGCGATTGCATCCCACGTCCAGATAGGTCGCTGGCGCCAACTCGACACATATTTTTCTGACATCTTCAGGCACGAAATGTACCTGGTAGGGCGCATCGCCAGAATCATGGGCTCGGAGCATCTCGTAGGGACTGAGTTTCTTGTTCATAACAAAATAGCACTCGTATGCGGCAAGGTTCTCATTGTCCCTTGAACCATCCATCCGGTAAACAGCCAGACCGAGCCAGCTTATGAATATCAAGATTGCGATAGCTTTTCTTTGTTGTCTTACGCACCGCTCTGTCAGGCTCCCATCTTGGCTCGGTTGTGTTTAACGCGCGGATGTTTTTATGGGCTCGAGCTTTAATTTCCTTGCATCAGAGTCTCGCCTGTCCTGTAACATGCATCTTTTATTCCTGTTTGCGGTACTTAACTCCGAATGAGTACAGCATCGAAATTGGTTCCGTTCACCCAAAATTGGGCATATTGAGTTAACACTACAGATCAATTATAGAGGTGTCAGGCAGCCAAACTGTAGCGGCGGTTTTTGAAAATAGAGGAAACTTAATGTCAATGCATAAATTTAAAAGAAACTCACTGACTCTTGCTTTGATCGCAGCGATAGGCTCGGTTGGTATTGCAGGCACAGCAAGCGCTGCAGTACACCTAAGTGACGATGGTCAGGGTCAGGTTCTGATTTACCCGTACTACACCACGCGCGCCGGACAGGACACCTATCTGTCCGTACTGAATACGACTGCTTTGTCCAAGACTCTAAAAGTTCGTTTCTATGAAGGCAAGAATGGCCGCGAAGTGCTTGACCTTAATGTTTATCTCTCTCCGTATGACATCTGGACTGCTGCGGTTGTCAACACGGCTAATGGCGCAAAGATTATTACCGCCGATAAATCCTGTACCGCTCCTGCGCTTCCTGCGGTTGGTCATCAGTTCCCGAACTTCGCCTATTAATGCGGCAATAACACACGCAAGTGGGGTGCCAGCTAATTGTGCAGTGGTTCAGGCCGCAACCATGGACATGAGTCCTGCTAGCACATTGATAGTAGGTGGCCAATCAGCTAGAGCCTTCAAGGCAACGGGTGGTCTGTCGGGTACGGCCTCCTTGGTCAACGTTGCAGGCGGTACGGATTATGGCTATGGCCCAGTTGTGCTGGAGGCTTTTTCTCCATCTCTAGCCGAGAATATTTGGAATTATCCGGGCAGCAGTTACCCGGATATGACTTCCGCAGAGCGTACTAGCTTGGTGCTCTACGAGGGTAGTGTCGTTTCAAGTTCCTGGAATAAAGGCAGCGATGCTGTTAGTGCGCTGCTGATGCACGACAATATCATCAACGAGTATGTTCTAGACGACACAACCCTATCTCGCACCGACTGGGTGATAACGATGCCGACTAAACGCTATTATGTTCCGGTGCATAACACATCATTGTCGAAAGACGCCACTCAATTGTTTAGTCCTTTTACCAGCAAGTTTTGGGGTAACGGTAATTTCTGGCGTAATGGTGCATGCGAGCAACTTACCGGTATTTCGGACGCTCCTGACTACTGGAACCGTGAAGGTGGGAAAGTCAGTTTTTTAACTATTGGGCCGCCGCAGCCAGGCAGCGGCATACGGCTTTGCTGGGAAACGAACGTTGTGCCGTTCAACAACAGTGTTTTGCTGGGATCGGTCAACGAAGCCAATGTTCCGGTTAATTTCGAGCATGGCTGGGTACGTATGTCGTTTAACTCTGTCGGTATACCTGTCGTCAATGGCCAAGCTGATGGTAATGGTGTTGTTCATAGCCAAGCCGCCCATTCATTAACGAGTGTTAATGGAGACACATATTTCGGTTTGCCCACCGTTGGATTCATGGTGCAATACTTTATTAACCAGAATGCGGCACCCGGAATTTTGGCAACATACGGTGGCAATTTCAATCATAAATATACAACCAGGATTTCTCGACTTGCCCCATGACATAGAGAGACTGCATAAATCAATGTGCATCAATGGGCATGCCATTGAATTTCCTATCCTTATAACCCACTTCCAGCAGACAAATAATGAAAAGAATACTCGTAACCGGTGGGGCTGGATTTTTAGGGTCGCACCTATGTGAGCGGCTGGTGGCCAGCGGTTCAGATGTATTGTGTGTTGACAATTTTTTCACGGGTAACAAGGAAAATATCAAACATCTGCTGGGACATCCCCATTTTGAATTGATGCGGCACGATGTCACTTTTCCGCTGTATGTGGAAGTTGACGAAATTTACAATCTGGCCTGCCCTGCATCACCGGTGCATTATCAATATGATCCGGTACAAACCACCAAGACAAGTGTGCATGGCGCTATCAACATGCTTGGCCTTGCCAAGCGGGTAAAGGCGAAAATCCTCCAGGCAAGCACGAGCGAGGTGTATGGCGACCCGGAAGTTCAACCCCAGTCGGAGGCGTATTGGGGCAGGGTCAATCCGATTGGTATTCGCAGTTGTTACGATGAAGGCAAGCGCTGCGCCGAAACGCTTTTCTTTGATTACTGGCGACAGCACCATTTGCAGATCAAAGTGGCACGAATCTTCAACACTTACGGACCGAGGATGCAGCCCGGCGATGGCCGCGTGGTCAGCAATTTCATTGTTCAGGCCCTCAACGGGGATGACATCACCATTTATGGTGATGGTAGCCAGACCAGAAGTTTTTGCTACGTTGACGATTTGATTGATGCGTTGATCCTAACCATGGGTACCGGCGATGAATTTACCGGGCCTGTCAATATTGGAAACCCTTCTGAAATTTCGATTCTGGAGTTTGCCAAAATAGTGATTGAGCTGACAGACTCAAAGAGTAAATTGGTTTTCAAACCTCTGCCCCAGGACGATCCCAAACAAAGACAACCCGACATCGACCTGGCAAAAAGCCAGCTAGATTGGTACCCAAAGGTTGACCTGATCAATGGCTTGAAAAAAACAATCGCTTATTTCAAAATCTAAATATCCATTCAAAGGTGGCCACCATATGAAGGTTGCGATTATTACGCCGTACTACAAAGAGTCGGACGCAATCCTGCGCCGATGCATCGAAAGCGTATTGGCGCAGACACATCAAGATACAAAGCATTACCTCATTTCTGACGGACATCCCAAGCCGGATGTCACTTCAGGCATTAAAAATCTGTTTTCTATCAATTTGCCGGTCGCTCATGGCGACTATGGAAGTACACCCAGAAGTGTCGGTGCTATCTGCGCCTTGAACGAGGGTGCCGATGTCATTTGTTTTCTGGATGCGGATAATTTGTACGAACCCAATCATGTGATGAGCTTGGTGAATGTTTATGAACAAGCGCAGGCGAGGGGGGAGGTACTAGATGCTGTATTTTCTTACCGACACATTTTTGTGCCTGGCCATGAGCACCTGCGCCTTGAAGATAGGGAGGATTTGCAGCATACCCATGTAGACACAAGCTGCATGTCGTTTGCCCGGTCTGCAGCTTTTATGTGGCCCATGTGGGGCCTGATTCCAAATGCTTGGATGTCAATAAATGACCGTGTGATATTTGACATGTTCAAGCTCAATCAACTCAAAAGCGCATGGACCGGACTGCACACGGTCTTGTACGAATCCAACTGGCGTGCCCACTACGTGCAAGCCGGGTTACCGATTCCTACTCATGGCTTGCACGATGGCACGGTTAGCAACATAGTTAGCCCCGCAGCCGAGGAAGTATTCTCGCGACTGCGGGTGAAGTAGCTGCGCCCTGCAATTAGACCAATTTGACGTAATGCGGTCCATGGGCTCTTGTTGAATGAAGTCTTGAGCTGTAGCGAATTATATGAACGGGGATGGATGGTGAAATACGACGATGGGATTCGTATTGTGCCCATTAAGCCGCACTGTCATTGAATAAGCATAGTATGACTTTTAAATATTCCCCCAGACTTGCTCGATGATCACCTATAACCATTTCGCAGTTCAGAAAAAATACATCTGCGCAGGGTCGTCATTTTGGAAGCCAAACAAATCTCAACCTTTTCCATCCGGCTTCTATAGTGCGGGAATGCCGGGACGATTTCCGAGAACATGCTTATTTCTAGTTGCCCATATAGGAAATTGAATTCCATCTTTATTCCAATTTAAAAAATAAGTCTCATCTTTCAGAGTAACAGTCCCGTGTTTTTTTCTAAGAATAGACCATATACTCTGATCGTGGCGATTTTCTATAAAATAACGATCATTAGAAATTTGCGATGGACTATCGTCGATTAATCTGTACATACAAGATGTTTCGTACCATTTATCGACTAAATCAGCAACACTCTGATGTTTGCGAATAATAAAAGCGGTCGCGCATAATTGTCCAGACGCCATGAATTCATCAGATGCTTGTAAATGATGCACAATATCCATCTTTGTCCATATTCGCTCGACATGCGACATTTGAAAAGAAACAATACCATATGGACTATTTTTAACCATTTCGCAATATGCGAGTAATCTATCTTTGCCGTGTATATTCATTGAACATCCTGCATCCGCATAAACTAAAATATCATTATCACTCATTGTTTCGAGCTGTTTTTTGACAATATATGATTTCCATAGCCAGTATCCATATCCCCTCGAATTTGTTTCGATAAATGAGTGGTTTTTATCCCAAAATTCGGTATCACATTTTAAATCTTGATCCGTTAATCCTACAATGCGATTAAATATATTGAATTGGCTGGCTTCGTTGCAAATTCTTTGTACGGCATTATGATAATTAAGACTTGGGCCGCCAAATGTTAAAAAATATATATTTATCATATCAGTAGTGTTCGGAGATTTAGTTGTATAAATTCAGTTGGTTGTTGTTTTTCTGTATGGTCATTTGCTGACCTTACCTCTGTAATTCGTATTTCTTACCGCGCTCATTTTATAAAGTAAATAGGTAGCATAGAGAACAGGCCTTCGCCTGCCCTCCCTCATCAAACCGTGCATGCGGAATAGGCAGAGGAGCCGTTAAGCGGCAAAGCTGGTGCGATGAACTGCATCGGCTCCAGCACCATACTTTAAATCAATAACACGGCAGATACATTCAAGCTGGCCGAGATTATCTGCTTCTGCATGAAGTCTATTGATCCGGCCACGTTTATCCGTAAATCACGATGCATATTTTACTCGTGAATCTTTAAAGTATTTTTTTACGCGTTCAGGTGAGTTTTCTAGCGTTTTCATATGCTCGGTTGCTGCCGCTTTTAACTTTGCTTTTGTGCGTACCGGCACTTTTGTACAAATGGCATGTTTCAAATCCGCGTTCAAACGTTCTTCCGGATTGAGCTCCGAGCTGTAGCTTGGCAAATAAAACAATTCAATTTTTTCCTTATGCTCTCTTCCGTCCACGCTTTGACCGGTTTGCTGTGATACACACGCAAACTGTCTAGAATCAGAAACACTTTTTTCTCTGCGTCCTTGATTAAAGCCTCAAGAAATTCAATCAATTTGTCCAATTTGAATGCCTCATCAATAATCATCCAGCGTGTCTTTCCCTGGTTGGTGACAGTTGCGATCATCGACAACTTTGACGTGTGCCGCCTACGGCAAAAGTCACCGGTGTTTTACCTGCCGGTGCGTAGCTTCGTCCACGAACATCCGTGTTCACCACAGCCGTCTCATCACCCTAGTGAATCTCGGCACCCTCGGTCTTGGCGCGTTGCTCGATTGTTGGGTATTCGTTATCCAGCCATTCCTTAATGCTCAAGGACTAGCTTCAGCAAGCGGCGGCCAAATAATTTCATTTGGCAACAATAAAATCGGGGGAAACGCTGCCACAGGTTTGCCCACATCAATCATAAATCAGGAGTTAATGCACTATCGACACCGGCCATGCGCCGGTGTTTCGTTACAACACCTGTAGTTATACTGCAACATAAGGGGCAACTTATTTTCCATACTCAACCTGCCCCTAATATTGCCCCATGATGTCAATGAACACGAATTAACGGAGTAAAGCAATCAAGCCTGCTATTACAAGAGTTGTTGCGGATTATGTGAATTGAAATGGATGGTAAAATATAAAATTGTGGAGCGGGCGATGGGAATCGAACCCACGGCTCTAGCTTGGGAAGCTAGGGTATTACCATTATACGACGCCCGCATGTAGAATGGATGTTACCTTAACACGACCAGAATTTGAAAGTGATTTCAGTCTCAATTAACGGCGAAGTTCGCCAATTCGATAATCCTATTTCCGTCGCTACGCTCCTCGAACAGATGCAACTGACTGGCAAGCGCATCGCGCTGGAACGCAACGGTGAAATCTTGCCGCGCGGACAATTCAACCAACAACTGCTGGCAGATGGCGACCGACTTGAAATCGTTGTCGCAGTCGGTGGTGGTTAATCACGGAACACAATAATGAACAAAGACACATTGCTCATCGCGGGCAAAAGCTATAACTCGCGCCTGTTAATTGGCACCGGCAAATACAAGGATTTTACCGAGACGCAGGCGGCGGTGGAGGCCAGTGGCGCCGAGATCATCACCATCGCCATCCGTCGCAGCAACATCGGGCAAAACCCGAATGAGCCGAATCTGCTGGACGTTCTTCCGCCATCAAAATATACCCTGTTGCCCAACACGGCGGGGTGCTACAGCGCGGACGACGCCGTGCGCACGCTGCGACTTGCACGCGAGTTACTTAACGGACATAGTCTGGTCAAGCTGGAGGTGCTGGGTGATCCGCAATCGCTTTATCCAAATGTGGTGGAGACCCTCGCCGCCGCCAAAACGCTCGTGGCGGATGGCTTTCAGGTGATGGTGTATACCTCGGATGACCCCATCATCGCAAAGCAACTGGAAGATATTGGCTGTGTCGCCATCATGCCGCTGGCTTCGCTGATCGGCTCCGGCATGGGCATCCTCAATCCGTGGAATTTGCAGCTCATTATGGATCGCGTGCAAGTGCCCGTTATTGTGGATGCAGGAGTGGGCACTGCCTCAGACGCGGCCATCGCCATGGAGCTCGGTTGTCATGGCGTGTTGATGAATACCGCCATTGCCGCCGCACAGCAGCCGGTATTGATGGCCTCTGCCATGAAGCTGGCCGTGGAGGCTGGCAGCATGGCATTCCTGGCCGGGCGCATGCCAAAAAAATTGTATAGCGCTTCGCCCAGCTCACCTACCAGCGGATTAATAAATTGATCCCTCAGCGCTCCTCACACATTCGCAGCTATGTGCTGCGACAAGGGCGCATCTCCAATGCGCAACAGCGCTGCCTCGATGCGCTCCTGCCGATTTATGGCATTCCCTACCTTTCTCAACCGCTAGATTTGGAAAATGTCTTCGGCAGATGTGCGACTAAAATCCTTGAGATCGGCTTCGGCATGGGCGAGACCACTGCCTCCATCGCCCAATCGCATCCGCAAAATGATTATCTTGCCCTTGAGGTGCACACCCCGGGTGTGGGTAGTTTGCTCAAACAAATTGAAGAGTTGGGCTTGAAAAATGTCCGCATCATCCAACACGATGCAGTTGAAGTGCTGCGCGACATGCTGGCCGATGACGTGCTGGATGGCGTCCATATTTTTTTCCCCGACCCTTGGCACAAGACACGCCACAACAAGCGTCGCCTGATCCAGCCTTCGTTTGTGGCGCAACTGGTGAAGAAAATAAAACCGGGTGGGTATATCCATGTCGCCACTGATTGGCAGGATTACGCTGAGCAGGTGCTCGCGGTGTTGAGCGACGAAAAATCACTGGAAAATACTGCGGCGGATTATGCACCGCGCCCGGCGTATCGCCCGCTTACTAAATTTGAACAGCGCGGGCTTCGTCTGGGACATGGCGTTTGGGACTTGGTGTTCAAAAAACTCTATTGATCCGGCACGAATTGAACTTGACTGCCGTTCGCACTGCACTTGACTGCCGTTCGTGCTGAGCTTGTCGAAGCATAAGAAGCCATTCACATTTCGACAAGCTCAATGCGAACGGCTTCTTGGATAAACGGTGTCTGATCAAGAATCAAGATCCATGAGTCATCGCAGGCTGACAACTCCACAAAGTGTTACTTGCGCAAAAATATCTGCAGCAAGTCATTCAAAAAATGCCGCCCCAACTCGGTCGGTGCGATGCGCTGCAGGCCACGTTCAATCAGGCCGCGTTGCTCGGCATGCTCCAGTTCACGGCGGATCAGCAGCAACGACAAGCTGGTGCGCTCGGCAAATAGCGCGTCAGCAAAACCTTGATTCAAACGCAATGCATTCATCATGAATTCAAACGGCAAATCCTCGCGCTTCACTGCATGTTCGGTCTGCACCGGCAAGCCCTGCGCTACCTGTTGCAGGTAGGCCTGCGGCTGTTTATAACGCGCCTGTCGCAGCACCTTGTCCGGGAAACTCAGCTTGCTGTGTGCGCCCGCGCCTATGCCAAGATAATCACCGAATTGCCAGTAATTCAGGTTATGGCGTGCCTGTTTTTTTGGCTGTGCAAAAGCCGAGGTTTCGTAATGTTGATAGCCGTGCATGCTGAGTATTTGTTCAATGTCCTGCTGCATGGCGCTGCACAGATCATCGTCCGGCAGGGCTGGCGGATAACGGTGAAAAAGTGTATTCGGTTCCAGGGTAAGGTTGTAGCAGGACAAATGTTGCGGTGCAAATTTCAGTGCGGCATGCACATCCTGTGCCGCTTCCGCCTGCGTTTGCTGCGGCAAGCCATACATTAAATCCAGATTAATGTTGTCAAAATGCTGCTGTGCAATTTCTACTGCCCGTCGCGCCTCGGACGCATCGTGGATACGTCCCAGCGCCTTGAGATGAGCATCGTTGAAACTCTGAATCCCGAGCGATAGCCGATTGACGCCCGCATCACAGAAGCCCGCGAACTTGTTTGCCTCCACTGTGCCCGGATTGGCTTCCAGCGTAATTTCCGCGCCATGATCCAGCGGCAACAACATGCGTACTGAAGCGAGAATTTGTTCCATCGCCTGGGCAGAAAGCAGGCTGGGCGTGCCCCCACCGATGAACACGGTGTACACCTTGCGCCCCCAGATTTGCGGCAGAGCCAGCTCCAGATCACGCACTAACGCAGCCACGTATTCCTGCTCTGGCAGAGACTCGCGCACTTCATGCGAATTAAAATCACAATAAGGGCATTTACGCACACACCACGGAATATGGATGTATAAAGACAACGGCGGTAAGGCCTTAAAACTGATCTCTTGCGTCGTGGAGCCGAGTGGGTGTAAAAGGTTAATATTCATGGATACGATGATCTCAACTGAGAGGATAAATATGGAACAGGCAACTTTTGCAGCAGGGTGTTTCTGGGGCGTGGAAGCCGCATTTCGGCAGATTCCAGGCGTGCATGAAACGAGTGTTGGATATACCGGCGGCAATACGCTCAACCCAACTTATCCGGAAGTGTGCAGTGGCACCACTGGCCACGCCGAAGCGGTACAAATCACCTTCGACCCGGCACAGGTCAGCTACACGCAACTACTGGAAATTTTCTGGCAATGCCACGACCCGACACAGCGCAACCGCCAAGGGCCTGATGTTGGCACGCAATACCGCTCTGCAATTTTTTTTCATTCACCACAACAAGAGGCCGCTGCAAACGCCTCAAAAATACAACAGGAAAAAAGTGGACGGTACGGCAAACCGATAGCCACTGAAATCGTGGCTGCCACCACTTACTATCACGCCGAGGATTACCACCAGCAGTATCTGGAAAAACGCGGACAAGGTCACTGCCATTAGCAATGACGGCGCGGGCGATTTCGCCAGCTACTGCGCGCGGTCGGATTGTCTGAGGGTCGTTTGCAATTCCATCATTCTCAATGCTCCGCAATTTGCAGCCTTTGTAGCAGAATATGCAGTGCCTGTGCACGGTGGCTGACCTGCGCCTTCTCGTCGCGGCTTAATTCCGCGCTCATCTTGTTGAGTTGCGGCAACCAGAATAGCGGGTCGTAACCGAACCCTCCTTCGCCGAGCATCTGCTGCGCAATTTCGCCAGGCCATTCGCCTTCTGCAATCAGCGGCTGCGGATCGTCGGCATGGCGCACCAGCACTAGCACGCAATAATAATGCGCACGTCGGTCAGCCACTCCTTCCATCGCTTGCAACAATTTTTCATTGTTGCGCGAATCCGATTTCGGCTCGCCCGCATAACGCGCGGACTGCACACCCGGTGCGCCGCCCAAAGCCGCCACACATAATCCAGAATCATCCGCCATTGCAGGCAGGCCACTGATACGGCTGACATGACGCGCCTTGGCCAACGCATTCTCAATGAAAGTGCAGTGGGGTTCTTCAGCCTCGTCAATGCCAAGTTGCGCCTGCGTCAGTATCTCGATGGACAGTGACGCAAGCGTTAACTGCAACTCGCGCAACTTACCCGGATTGTTGGAGGCTATAACCAGCTTGTGCATGGTGCGTTATTTCGCCAGCGCCGCGCGCTGCATCTCAATTAATTGCGCGATGCCGGATTGCGCCAAATTGAGCATGGCATCCATCTCAGTGCGGCTGAAAGCATGGCCTTCTGCCGTACCCTGCACCTCTATGAAATGCCCTGCGCTGGTCATCACCACATTCATATCGGTATCACATAAAGAATCTTCGGCGTAGTCAAGATCAAGCACCGGCATACCCTGATAAATACCCACCGAAATCGCAGCGACGAAATCACGTAATGCGTTTTCTTTGATCAACCCTTGCTTGATCAATCCACTAACGGCGTCGTGCAAAGCGACAAAAGCACCGGTAATACTGGCAGTGCGCGTACCGCCATCGGCCTGAATCACGTCGCAATCCACTTGGATGGTGCGCTCGCCCAATTTTTTCAAATCCACTACAGAACGCAAACTGCGTCCGATCAGACGCTGGATTTCCTGCGTGCGTCCAGACTGTTTGCCCTTGGCTGCTTCACGGCCCATGCGGCTGCCGGTAGAGCGTGGCAACATGCCGTATTCCGCCGTAACCCACCCCTCACCGGAGCCTTTTTTATGAGGCGGCACACGCTCCTCCACGCTGGCGGTGCAAATCACTTTCGTGTCGCCACATTCGATCAGCACCGAACCTTCGGCATGCTTGGTGTAATGACGCGTGATAAGAATGGAACGAAGCTGATCGGTTTGCCGCTGACTGGGACGCATAAAAATAATCCAAAAATGAAATGGCACGCATTATAGCTTGCGCCGCTTAGGCAATCAGAATTAGTCCGAAACGGCTGTTGCAAGATCGTTGGAATTTTATATAGCAAATTTCACAATATGCAATCGTCATATAATGCACATGCTGTAGTCCAATTTATAAGCAAGGCATAAATAAATCAGGCCCT